>NZ_LNTD01000116.1 GCF_001462455.1 Cellulomonas sp. B6 | reverse complement strand
CCGCCCGGGACCCCGCCACCGGACGACGCCACCGGGAGCCGGAGAGGGCGCGCCCGCGCGCTCGTCCCCGGGCTCGCGCTGTGCGCCGCCGCGACCGCCTCGTCGCTCCTGGCCGCTCGGCTCGTGCCCGGCGTCAGCCCGCTCGTCGTCGCGATCGTGCTCGGCGTGCTGCTGGTCAACACGGTCGGCGCGCCCGTGGCCGCCGGGCCGGGCGTCGCCGTCGCCGCACGCCGACTCCTGCGCCTGGGCGTCGTGCTCCTGGGCCTGCGGCTGTCGCTCGCCGACGTCGGCGCGCTCGGCGCACCCCTGCTCGTCGTCGTCGTGGTCGTCGTCGTGGGTGGTGTGCTCGGCACGCTCGCGCTCGGGCGTCTGCTGCGCGTCCCGTCGCACCTCGCGACCCTCGTGGCCTGCGGGTTCTCCATCTGCGGCGCCGCCGCCGTGGCCGCCGCGGCCGGCGTCACCGACCCCGACGACGAGGCCGAGCAGGACACCGTCACCGCGGTCGCGCTCGTCGTCGTCTTCGGGACGCTCATGATCGCCCTCGTGCCGCTGGCCGCGCCGCTGCTCGGGCTGCACGACGAGCGCGCGGGCGCGTGGGCCGGCGCGTCGGTGCACGAGGTCGCGCAGGTCGTGGCCGTCGGCGGTGCGCTCGGGGGCACGGCGCTGACCGCCGCCGTCGTCGTCAAGCTCGCGCGCGTGCTGCTGCTCGCCCCCGTGGTCGCCGCCCTCGCGGTGCACCGCCGCCGGGTGGCGCGGGCGACCGGTGCGAGCGCCACGGCGGGGCGGACCCCGCCGCTCGTGCCGCTGTTCGTCGCCGGGTTCGTCGCGATGGTGCTCGTGCGGTCGCTCGTGCCGCTGCCGGCGGGCGTCCTCGCCGCGGCCGCGACCACGCAGACCGCGCTGCTCACGGCCGCGATGTTCGCGCTCGGCTGCGGGGTCCGCGTCGCCGCGCTGCGTGCGGTCGGGCTGCGGCCCGTCGCGCTGGCGGCGCTCGCGACGGTGTGGGTCGCCGGGCTCGCCGCCGTCGGCGTGCTCGTCGCGACCTGACGGGCCCGCCTCGTCACCCGCCCGGGTCCGTCCGGCGCGCGCGGGTGCCCCGGACGCGCCCGGTGCACCCGAACGGCGCAGGACGATCGTCCTGACTTGTGACCCGACGGGTCAGACCCGGTGAGGGGTGGCCGATCGGACGGCAGTTCCGTCCACGAGGAGACCCGATGTTCGCGACCCGCCGCCACCCCGTCCCCGACGACGTGGCACCCCTCGTCGCCCGGCTCGGCGCCCACACCGTGCTCGACGCGCTGCCCACGGCCATGGTCGTCACCGACGCGCAGGGCACGATCGTGCAGCGCAACCGCACCGGTGACGCGCTGTCCGGCCGGATCGTGCGCGAGCACGGCGCGCACGTCATGACCGCGCTGCGCGACCGCCTGGCGCAGACCGTCCGGACGGCCTCGTCGTTCCCCGTCAGCACCGTCATGTCGGTGCCGGTGGACTCGGGCTCGGTGGAGCTCCAGGTGACGGTCGACCGGCTGCCCGAGGGTTTCGTCGGCGTCTGGGACGACGTGACGGTGCAGCACCACCAGCAGCGCGAGACGCGCCAGGTCGCCGACGAGCTGCTGTCGGCGTCGACCGCCCTCACCACGCTGGCCGACCGGCTCGGGTCCGAGGCCGACGACGTGTCGGCCCGGGCCGGGGCGGTCGCCGCGGCGTCCGAGCAGATGTCGGCGAGCATCCACGAGATCGCGGTCGGCACGACCGCCGCCGCCGACGGCACCGCGCACGCCGTGGAGTCCGCCGCGACCGCGAGCGAGCGGCTCGCCGAGCTCTCGACGGTCGTGGGGCGCATCGGCGCGATGAGCAAGCTCATCACCTCGATCGCCGAGCAGACCCACCTGCTGGCCCTCAACGCGACCATCGAGGCCGCTCGCGCCGGGGCCGTGGGGCGTGGCTTCGCGGTCGTCGCGGGCGAGGTGAAGTCGCTCGCGGACCGCACGCACGAGGCGATCGGCGAGATCACCGAGATGGTCGACGCGATCACCGCGACCACGGGCCGTACGGCCGACGCGATCGGCGAGATCGTCGGACGGATCGACGACGTGCGCGAGCAGCAGGCGAGCGTCGCGACCGCCGCGCAGGAGCAGTCGGCGGTCGCCGACGGCATGAGCCGCGACATCGGAGCGGTCGCGAGCGCGGCGAGCACGACCGTGCTCGCCGTCGAGGAGCTCCGTGCGTCCGCCGACGGCGCGACGGGGCAGGCCGCGCGGCTCCACGAGCTGTTCGGCCGCTGAGACCGGGCCGGCTCCCTCGCCCCCCGGGGGAGCCGGCCCTCCAGGGCCTCGCCGTCGACCGTGGGACCGCCGCAGGACACGGAGACGCGCGAGGGAGATCCCCCGCACGCCCTCGCCGCGACGACCGTCGCAGCGTCAGCTCCGAGCCTCCGCCGGACCCGGGACGGGACAGATCGGTCACCGCTCCTGCGGCCGCACTGCAGAGCGAGCGGGAGCCCGATTGTCGCTTGCTCGATCCCGCTGACCTGCGCAACCATCCGCCCATGACGATGACGTCCGCCCGAAGGACCGGCGTCTGGGCCGCTGCCGTGCTGCTCCTGCTGGCTGCGTGCACCGGCGGCTCCGACGCTGCTGCGCCGACGCCCGCGGCGACCCAGGTCGCCCCGGGCGGCTCGGGCACCGTCGACCTCGACGACCGCACGTTCACCCTCGACGTCCCCTCCGGGTACGACGCCTCCGAACCCGCGCCCCTGGTCGTGTCGCTGCACGGCTACTCGGAGGTCGGAGCGAGCACGGCCACCTACCTCGGCCTGCGGGACCAGTCCGAGGAGAAGGGCTACCTGCTCGCCTCCCCGGAGGGCCTCGTCGACCGGGCGGGCAAGCAGTACTGGAACGCGACACCCGCCTGCTGCTCCTTCGACGGCGCCGACCCCGACGACGACGGCTTCCTGACCCGCGTCATCGAGACCGTCCAGGCGCAGTACGCGGTGGACCCGAAGCGGGTCTTCGTCATCGGGCACTCGAACGGCGCGTTCATGGCGCTGCGCATGGCGTGCCACCACCCCGACCTGATCGCCGCGGCCGTGTCGGTCGCCGGTGCGAACGACGCCGATCCGTCGGCGTGCACCCCGGGCCGGCCCGTCAGCGTCCTGCAGGTGCACGCGGACACCGACGAGGTCATCAGCTACCAGGGCGGCAGCGTCGGCCCGGGGGCCCCCTACCCGGGGGCTGAGCAGACGGTCGCGGACTGGCGGGCGATCGACGAGTGCGACGACAGCGCGACCCTGGGCACCGCAGACTACGACTCGACGCTCGCCGGCCCCGAGACCGTGACGAGCAGCTGGTCCTGCTCCCAGGGCACCGAGGTCGGCCTGTGGACGATCGTGGGCGGCACGCACGGCCCGACCTGGTCGGACGCGTTCGCCCCTGACGTGACCGCGTGGATGCTGGCGCACGGACGCCAGGCCTGACGTCGGGCGTCGGCCGACCTGACGGGGCGGCGGACCGCCCGGGGTCGCGTGGGGCTCCCGAGCAGGAGAACCGCGACCTGCGCCGCGCCGACGCTTCCTCACGACGGCTGCCAGCTGCTCGTGACCCGTCCGGGATCGCCGTCAGCGCGAGCACCCGCGACCTCGTCGCACGGGCCGGCCACGCCGTCAGCTCCGCCCGCACCCGGATACACGAAGGGCCCGCCGTGACCGGCGGGCCCTTCGTGACTCACTCTCTGCGACGCCGCTCACTCGTATGTCGAGTCAGAGCGTCATGGTGGAGCTGAGGGGATTCGAACCCCTGACCTTCTCATTGCGAACGAGACGCGCTACCAACTGCGCCACAGCCCCTTGAAGCGGGATCACACTAGCACCCCCGCGGCCCTGCCACGAAACCCGGCGTGGCCGTCGCGACGCACGTCACACGCGGTGCCCGACGTCCCGCCGCCGGGGCCTACTGCCCGGCTGCGCGGCGGCGCGCGAGCACCGCGTTGAGGTCGATGCTGCCGGTCGTCTCGGCCACGGGCTCGGCCTCGGCGGCCGGTGCGGCGACCTCGGGCGTCGGCGCGTCCGCGGGACGGCGTGCGGTCGACGCGTCGGCGCCGCCCTCGTCGAGCGGGGCCGGGTCACGACGCGGCGCGGGGGCCTTCATCGTGTACGTCGGACGCGGCACCGGCACGGGCGACCAGGCGTCCTCGTCGTCGGTCGTGGCGGACGCCGCGGCCACGGCCTCGGTCACGGCCGCGGGCTCCGTGCGACGCACGACGGGCACCTGGCCGGTGGCGTGCCGCGCGGGCCCGCTCGACTCGCCGCGGTCGGCGACGATGCGCTCGAACACCTCGGTGTGCGCGTCCGACGGCCGCACGGCGTAGCCGGTGACGAGCGGCACGGGCGCGTCGAGGTCGGTCTCGGTGCGCGCGACGGGCGTCGCACCGGTACGCGGGCGCACGACGGGCGTGGCACCGGTCCGGGCGCGCACCACGGGGGTCGCCCCGGTGCGGGGGCGCGACGCGAGGCGCTCCTCGCGCTCGATCGTCGCGGCCCACTCGGCGTCGGCGACCTGCCCGGCGATCACCGCGCGCCGGCCCAGCACGACGACCGACGCGAGCAGCGCGGTCGGCACCGTGCCCGCGAGCCAGGTCGCGGCGGGCACGAGACCCGTCACGAGCCACCCGGCGGCGGTCGCGGCGACCAGGACGGCCGCGAGCAGACCGCGTCGACGCGCAGCGGCACCCCGGCGCGCGGCCGCGGCCGCACGCGAGGCACGGGCCTGCGCCAGCCGGCGCGCGGCCTCGGCGGAGATGCGCTCGGGTGTGGCGTGCGGTCGGTCCACGGTCCTGCCTCCTGTCGCCGTGCCGGCGGACGTCGCCGGCACCCCCGTCCCCGGGGTGAGCAGTGATCTGGTGCTCGGGCCCCACATGCCGGCCGCCGCGGCACCGCGCCCCAGACGGCGGCGCGTGCTGCTCGCGACCGCCACGACGCGCAGCCCCGCGGAGAACCGGTCGTCGGCCCGGGCCTCCAGCAGTCGCTGCCGGTGCCGCAGGTGGTGCGGCACCAGGTACGCCGCCCACAGGCCCACCAGCGCGAGCGCTGCGAAGCCTGCGAGATCGTTCACGTCACGACGGTAGGGGCCCCGACGCCTGCGACGGCGCAACGGTGCGGCGTGTCGCGCCGACCCGTCCGACCAGGACGGTGCTAAGGGGACCCGTCAGGCGTGCGCGCGTCGCCGGTGCCACCGCGTGACGAGACCCTCGGGCACGTCCTCGGTCGTCAGGGCGAACGTGCGGTGGTCGCACCAGCGGCCCTGGATGTGCAGGTACCGCTCGCGCAGCCCCTCGTCGCGGAACCCGAGCTTCTCCACGACGCGCAGCGACGGACCGTTCTCGGGGCGGATGTTCACCTCGACCCGGTGCAGGCCCAGGACCCCGAAGCAGTGGTCGGTCGCGAGCGCGACCGCGGTCGGCGTGATGCCCTGCCCGGCGGCGTGCCGCCCGACCCAGTAGCCGATCGCGGCCGAGCGCAGCGACCCGTACTGGATCGAGGACACCGTGAGCTGCCCGACGAGCTCGCGCCGGTGGTCCACCGCGAACGGCAGGGTCTGGCCGTCGCGCGCCTGCGCCGCGAGCGCGCGCACGAACTGCCCGAACGTCGGCCGCGGGCCGCGCACCGGCTCGGGGCTCGTCGCGTCCCACGGCTCGAGCCAGCCCACGTTCTCGCCGCGCAGCCGCATCCACGCGTCCGCGTCACGGCGGCGCAGCGGGCGCAGCCGCACGTCGCCGTCGACCAGCTCGACGGGCCATCCGACCACCACGGTTCACGCTCCTTCCGCGCGACGACGTCGGGAGCGTCTCACCCCTCGAGGACGAGGCAGTGCAGCACGCTCCCCGGGTGCACCGCCAGGTCGCCCTCCCCCACGACGGCCAGCGCGTTCGCGTGCGCGAGGGCCGTGGTGGACGGTGCCGACGGGTCACCGATCGGGGTCGCACGGTACCCCTCGTCGGGGGATCCCAGCACGCTGGCGGGCACGAACTGCCGCAGCCCGGGCGGCGAGACCCAGCCCTCGGTGGCCACCGCGGCGACCGAGGGACGGAACAGCTCGGCGTGCCCGGCCATCGCGCGCAGCGCCGGACGCACGAAGACCTCGAACGACACCTGGGCGGCCACCGGGTGCCCCTGCAGCGCGAACAGCGGCACGGTGCGCGCACCCGGGTCGGTCACGTCGAGCCCGTGCGCGCCGACGGTGCCGAACCCGTGGCGCAGGCCCGGGGTCATCGCGACCTGGTCGAGCCGGACCGTGCCCAGCGGTGCGAGCACGTCCTTGACGGTGTCGTGCGCGAGCTCCGACAGCCCGCCCGTGAGCACGACGAGGTCGGCGCGCACCAGCTGGTCCTCGAGCGCCTCGCGCAGCGCGGCGCGCTCGTCCGGCACGACGCCCACGCGCACCGGCGTCGCGCCCGCGTCGCGCACGGCCGCCTCGAGCGCGTGCCCGTCGGCCTCGAAGACCGTCCCGGGCCGCGCGGCGCTCGTCGGCTCGATCAGCTCGGTGCCGACCGACAGCAGCACGACGCGGGGCCGCGGGTGCACCGGCAGCCGCCCGCGCCCCATCGACGCGGCCAGCGCGATCTGCCGCGCGCCCAGCCGGGTGCCCGCGGTGAGCACGGTCTCGCCCGCCCGCACGTCGGCACCCGCGACACGCACGTGCTGCCCGGCCGTCGCGACACGCTGCAGCGCGACCCGCGCCTGACCACGGTCCGTCTCCTCGACGGGCACGACCGCGTCCGCGCCCAGGGGCAGCGGTGCGCCCGACGCGATCCGGACGGCGGTGCCGCCCACGTGCCGCAGGCCCGCGGGGCTGCCCGCGTGCAGGTCGTGCGCGACCGGCAGGTCCAGACCGTGGGCGCCGGCGGCGTAGGTGTCGTGGGCCGCCACCGCGTAGCCGTCGCGGGCCGCCACGGCGACCGCCGGCACGTCGACGGGCGCGACGACGTCGGCGGCGAGGATGCAGCCCGTCGCGTCGTGCAGCACCACGTCGAGCGGGGACACGGGCGCCGCCGCGGCCAGCACGGCGGCGAGATGGTCCTGGACCGTCCTCATGCGCGCATTCTGCCTGCTGCGCGACGGCCCGCCGCGCGCCGCGGGCCCGTCGGGTCACGTCGGGTCACGTGCACGGCGCGACGAACATGACCTCGGTCCGGGCCCGGACACCGCGGCTTTGAGACACTGGGCCCATGAGCGCCGTCGCCCAGCCCCCCTCCCCTGCGGACGAGGTGGCGCGACGCGCACGACCCCGCGACCCGTCGGAGGAGAAGGACCGCCTGCGGCGCCGGATCCGCGAGCAGCGCGCGCACCGCTCGGCGCGCCAGCGTGCGGAGGTCGCGCAGCGGCTCGTCGAGGTGACGCTCACCATCCCCGAGGTCGCCGACGCGCGCTGCGTCAGCGTGTACGCGTCGCGCCCCGCCGAGCCCGGCACGGGCCCGCTGATCGAGGTGCTCGCGGAGCGCGGCGTGCGGCTGCTGCTCCCGGTGCTCGGCACCGGGCTGCAGCGCGACTGGGCCGAGTACGCCGGCCCCGACGACCTGCGCGAGCGCGCACCCGGCCGACCGCCCGAGCCGGGGGGCGATCCCCTGGGTGCGGCCGCGCTCGCGGACGCGGACGTCGTGCTCGTGCCCGCCCTCGCGGTCGACGCCGCAGGCGGCCGGCTCGGCCAGGGCGGCGGCTGGTACGACCGCGTCCTGCGGCACGTGCGCCCGGGAGTCCCCGTGGTGGCGCTCGTCCACGACGACGAGCTGCTGCCCGAGGTGCCGCGCGCACCGCACGACGCGCTGGTGACGGCCGTCGCGACCCCGACCGGCTGGCACCGGGTCGGCGAGGTGCCCGCGGCCGACGGCTGACGAACGACGGCACCCGTCGTCGGTCGCGCGGGGCCGCGTCGGTCGCGCACGCTGCCGCGTCAGCCGCGCGCGGGGACCAGGGTCTGGTGGTCGACCGCGTCGGCCTCGACCGCCGCCGGCGAGTACGGCCACGCGAGCTGCTCGCCGCGCGCCCACACCTCGAGCTGGTCGGCGTAGTGCACGCTCGCCGGGTGGCCCGACGTGCCGGTGAGGTTGACCCACGTCGAGGAGTCGAGGTCACCCAGGTCGACGACCATGCGCATCGACGGCGCGGACGTCACCGCGTAGGACCCGCTCGCGGCGTCCCAGCCCGTCGCGTCGACGATGGACGAGCCACCCCCGACCGGCTGCCCGGTCGGGTTCACGAGCCGGTGCAGGACGCCCGGGACGCCGGCGCCGCCCAGCACGGGGTGCTGCGGCGCGGCCACGTGCAGCTTGCCCCACGCCCAGTCCTCGGTGCGGCTGCCGAGCTGCGCGGTCAGCTCGTGACGTGCGGTCACGAGAGCCCGCGCGAGCACGTCGTCCCGGCCCTCGACGACGCCGGAGGTCGTGCGGTCGTCCCACCAGGGCGACGTGAGGTTCTCGAGCATGCCGCGCACGACCTCGAGCCAGCGCGAGCCGCCGTCGGGGGCGTGGCCGGCGGGCAGGTCATCGGCGAACGTCAGCTCGAGGACCTGCGCCCACACCGCGGCGAAGTACATCGCCGCGGGCGAGTCGGCGTCCATCGAGCGGTCCCACGTGCGCAGCAGGTCCTGACCGGCCGCGTCGAACGCGTCGTCCAGGTCGATCTCGAGCAGCGCGGGCACCAGGACGTCGGCGTACGGGCTGTGCCGGTCGGTCTGCAGCCGCGCGGTCGACGCGACGTCGACCTTGCCGCCGGCCGCGAGCTGCTCGGTCAGGACGTCGCGGATGCGCTGGCTGCGGTAGCCGTAGTCGGTGTCCCGCGCGAGGAACGGGCCGACGCCCGCGGGCGTCACGGCCTGGTTCGCGGCGACGACGAAGCCCTCGGCCGGGTCGAGCACGCGAGGCATGTCCGCCGGGTCGACCCAGCCCTGCCAGTCGTACCGCGAGTCCCAGCCCGGGCGCGGCCACGTGCCGTCGGACGGCACGGGGCCGTCCACCACGGCCCGCACGGGCACCCGGCCGGGCGCCTGGTAGCCGATGTGACCGTCGGTGGTCGCGAACACGATGTTCTGCGCGGGGACCTCGAACGCGACGGCGGCCGCGGCGACGTCGTCCGCGTCGGCGGCGGTCATCATGGCGAACACCGCGTCACCGGTACGGCCCGGCGTGAGTGCGGTCCAGGCCAGCGCGACCTCGAACCGCGACCCGGGCGCGTCCTCCGGCACCGGACCGCGCCCCACGCCGTCGAGGTCGAGGACGTCGGACACGATCGGGCCGTGCGACGTCGTCCGGACCTGGATCTCGACGTCCTCGCCACCCGCGACCGCGATGGTCTCGGTGCGGACCTGCAGCGGCCGGCGCTCACCGTCGAGGAGCACCCGGTCGCCGTCGACGCGCTCGAGGAAGAAGTCCGTGACGTCCGCGCCCATGTTGGTCAGGCCCCACGCGAGGTCGCCGTTGTGCCCGATGATCACGCCCGGCAGGCCCGCGAGCGCGAAGCCCGTCACGTCGAACGGGCAGTCGTCGGACACCTCGGCGCAGCGCAGGCCGACCTGCGACCAGATGCCCGGCGCGGAGATGCCCAGGTGCGGGTCGTTGGCCAGCAGCGGCTTGCCCGACGCGGTGTGCTCGCCCGCGACGACCCACGAGTTGGAGCCGATCCCCTCGCCGCGCCCGACGAGCTCGGGGACGGCCGCGAGGGCGCGGTCGGCGGCGGCGAGCGCCGCCTGCAGGTCGGCGTCGTCGAGCGGCAGGTGCGCCGGTGCGGCCGTCTGCTCGACGTCACCGACCGCGGGCGCCGACGTCACGATCGGGAGGTGCAGGTCCTGCGGGTAGGCGGGGAACAGCTCCTCGACGCGCGCGACGTCGGGCACCGCGCGATAGGTCATGGCGCGGGCGATCTCGTCGTCGTAGTTGGAGCGCAGGTCCCAGGCCATCGCCTTGAGCCACGCGAGCGAGTCGACCGGGTCCCAGGCGGCGGGAGCCCGCTGCGGCACCCGCAGGCCGAGCACGGTGTACTCGACCGCGATCGCCCCCGGGTCGCGGTCCGCCAGGTAGGCGTTGACGCCGTCCGCGTACGCCTGCAGGTACGAGCGCGTGTCCTCGGTCAGCAGGTCCCACTCCTGCTCGGCGACGCGGCGCCAGCCCAGCGTGCGGATCACCTTGTCGGCCTCGAGGGCCTGCTCGTCGGCGCCGACGAGCTCCGAGAGCCGGCCCGAGGTGACGTGCCGGCGGTAGTCCATCTCGAAGAACCGGTCCTGCGCGGTCACGTACCCCTGCGCGCGGAACAGGTCGTCGGTCGAGTCCGCGACGATCGTCGGGACGCCGCGGGCGTCGCGCGTGACCTGGACGTCGGCGCCCAGCCCCGGGACCTCCTGGGTGCCCGTGACCTCCGGCAGCGGCCGGCGGACCAGGAACGTCGTGACGAGCGCGGCGGCCACCAGCGCGAGCACGACGACGACCGCGACGACGACGAACGCGGTACGCACACGATGACGACGGGGCACGTTCGCAGGGTACCCGCGGGGCCGCTTGACGACAGGCGTAGTGTTGGCACTCGGACCCCGAGAGTGCCAAGCGGCGCCTGCACGGACGCGTGCACGGACGCCCGCACGGACGACGGGGCGGACGCACGTGCCGCCCGCGCTGCGACCGGGGATCGGATCGAGGACCGTCGGGGACGCCCGACGACGACGAGGAGCACCAGTGCCCACCTACGCCTACCGCTGCACGGCCTGCGAGCACGCGTTCGAGGTCCAGCAGTCCTTCACCGACGAGTCGCTCACCGTGTGCCCCGAGTGCGCCGGACGCCTGCGCAAGGTGTTCTCCTCCGTCGGCGTCGTGTTCAAGGGCTCCGGCTTCTACCGCAACGACGCCCGCGCGGGCGGCTCGACGGGTGCGTCGAGCACCGCGGGCACGTCCGGCTCGTCGTCGAGCACGGCCGGCGCGTCGGCGTCGAAGCCCGCCGAGAAGGCCGCGCCCGCACCGGCGTCGTCCGCACCGGCCGCTTCCTCCGCGTCGACGACGTCCTCGGCGCCGGCCGCGTCCGCCTGACGACCGCCAACCCTCCCACCACCCCGACGCCGCTCCCCCGCGACGGCCGGGTCGGGTCGCCCTGGCCCACCGGCCTCGAGGGGGCCTCCGAGCCGACCCCAGGCCCGGCCGGTCCGGCGGCCGCCACGGCCGCGCACCGGGTCCGCCGGCGTCGGTCCACGGCGGCCTAGCGTCCCGGGGGTGAGCCCGCAGCCGCCCCCGCCCCGTCCGGGCGCCGACGCGTGGTCGACGCCCGGCGCACCACCCCCGCTGACCGCCGTCCGGCCCGCACCGCGACGGCGGGCGCGGGTCGTGCTCTGGCGCCTGCGGGTGGTGGTGGCGGCGCTGTGCGCGGGGACGGCAGCCGCGGGAGCCGTGCACGCCGTGCGACCGCCACCGGCACCCGCCGTCGCCGTCGTCGTGCTCGCGCGCGACCTCCCGGCCGGCACGACGCTCGCGCCGACGGACCTGCAGGTCACGCGCGTCGCGCCCGGCGCCGCACCGGCCGACGCGGTCGTCGACCCCGCCGACGTCGAGGGTGCCGTGACCGCGGTGAACCTGCCCGCCCGCCTGCCGCTGGCGCCCGGGCTCCTGACCGACGCGACCCTCGCCGGCCCGCCGGGCACCGTCGTCACGGCCGTGCGGCTCGACGACCCCGCCGTCGCCGCCCTGCTCGAGCCCGGCCTGCGCGTCGACCTGGTGGCCGCGCGGCCCGAGGGCGGCGAGGGACGCACGGTCGCCAGCCGCGCGCTCGTGCTGCCCTCACCGGCCGGGACGACCGCGTCCGGAGGCGGAGGGCTGCTCGGCGGGGGTCTCTCCGACGACGACGCGCCCCCGGTGCTCGTGGCGCTGTCGCCGCAGGAGGCGCTGGCCGTCGCCGAGTCGTCCGCATCGTCCCGGCTCGTGGCGGTCGTCGTGCCATGATCGGCAGCACCAGAGGGTGACGGGGGCGAGAGGGAGGATTCCGATGTCGGACAGCATGCGCGAGGGCCTGCGGGGAGCGGGCGACCGGCTCCGCACCGTGGGCGGCAGCGCCCAGGTCAAGGGCGTGGCGAAGGTGTTCCAGGGGTTCAAGGACTTCATCTCCCGCGGCAACGCGATCGAGCTCGCGGTCGGCGTGGTCGTCGGCGCCGCCTTCACCGCGGTGGTCGGCGCGCTGCAGGACGGGTTCATCAGCCCGCTGATCGGCTGGATCTTCGGCAAGCCGAACCTCGCGAACCTGTGGAACATCGG
This sequence comes from Cellulomonas sp. B6, assembly GCF_001462455.1. Classification (GTDB taxonomy): domain Bacteria; phylum Actinomycetota; class Actinomycetes; order Actinomycetales; family Cellulomonadaceae; genus Cellulomonas. The sequence goes on along the minus strand of NZ_LNTD01000116.1, from coordinate 1,483 downwards.
GCCCTACACGTGGCGGACGCCGGGGCCCGGCGAGGACGCGATCGCCCCGATCCAGGTCGGTCTGATCCTCAACGCGCTCGTGCAGTTCCTCATCACGGCCGCCGCGATCTACTTCCTCATCGTCGTGCCGCTCAACGCGCTCGCCGCGCGCCGCAAGAAGGGCGTCGAGGACGAGCCCGCCGCACCCGCCGAGGACATCCTGCTGCTGCAGGAGATCCGCGACCTGCTGTCGCAGCGACTGACGCCCGCGATCGTCAACGACACCACGCCGTCGCCCACCGACCCCGCCGCCGGCTCGACGCACCTCGACCCGCCGCCGGCACCCGGGGCTCCCCCGGCGCCGGGCGCCCCGCCGAGCATCCCGCCCGGCACGCGCCCCTGAGCGACGCCCGCGCCGCACGGCACGGACGGGAGGCCGCCGCACTCACCAGTGCGGCGGCTTCTCCCTGCGCAGACGGTCGTCGTTCGACGACGGCTCCTCGCGGCCCCAGCCGTGGTCGGAGTCGTCGGCCGACCGCGCCGTGCGCCACAGGTCGTCCGTGACGCCGGCGGGCGCCCGGGGGGCCACCGGCGACGCGCTCGACGAGCCGGCCGGTGGCGGAGGCGAGGAGCTCGCGGGCGGGCCGGCCGGGGAGCCGGTGTGCGGGACGTCCGACGAGTCGGTGCGAGGGACGTCCGACGAGTCGGTGCGCGGGACGCCCGAGGAGCTCGTGCGCGACGCCGACGCCGACGAGTCCGTGCCCGAGGCAGACTCCCGGTCCCGTGGGCCGGCGCCCGGTGCACCGCCGGCCGCGGTGGGGTGCACCGACCGCAGGACGGACTCGTCCGTCCCGACCGTCCCCGACGGTCGCACGGCCCGGCGCGGACGACGCGGTGCAGCACTCACCCCCCGATCCTCCCACCGCCCGAGCGGACCCCGGCCGTCCGCCGCCGCTCCCCCGAGCCACGGCGCCGCACGCGTGCGCGAACGCCGGGTTCGGCCGCCTCTCGGACACGAGGAGCGGCCGAACCCCGCGTTCGCCGTGGGCTCCGCGTCGCGAGGACCGGGCGGACCCGGACGACGGGCGGCGACGACGCGCAGCGCCCGCCGGACGGGCGGATGACGTCGGACGGGCGGGTGACCGCAGCCGTCAGGTGAACGCGCGGGTGACCGCTGCCCGGACCGCCGAGTCGACGCGGTGGCTGCGGCGCGTGATGCCGAGCTCCGCGCGCAGCGCGTCGGCCAGCTGGTCCCGCGTGCGCTCGACGCCGTCCGACCGCAGCCAGCGGGCCAGGTCGTCGAGCTGGTCGTCGCTGTAGGCGTTGATCGGCAGGCCGGCCCGGACGTCGGGGCGCGGCGTCGTGCGCAGCGGCAGCACCAGCTGCTCCCCCAGCGGCGGCGTGTCGACGAACGCCTCGGTCTGCACGGGACCGGCCGGGCCGAGGTCCGACGCGCGGCGCACGACCGGGCCGTCGTCTCCCGGCTCCGCGGGCGCGACGTCGT
>NZ_LNTD01000115.1 GCF_001462455.1 Cellulomonas sp. B6 | reverse complement strand
CGCCCGACCCCGGGACGCCGCGGTGGCGCGACCCCGCGCTGCCGGTCGAGGAACGCGCCGCCGTGCTGCTCGCCGAGCTCACGCGCGACGAGCGGATCGCCCTGCTGCACCAGCACGCCCCGGCCGTCGAGCGGCTCGGTCTGGGCGCGTTCCGCACCGGCACCGAGGCACTGCACGGCGTCGCCTGGCTCGGCACCGCCACCACGTTCCCGCAGCCCGTGGGCCTCGCCGCGACCTGGGACGTCGACCTGCTCGAACGCGTCGGCGCCGCCGTCGGCGTCGAGGTGCGCGCCAAGCACGCGGCCGACCCGACGGTCTCGCTCAACGTGTGGGCACCCGTGGTCGACCCGCTGCGCCACCCCGCCTGGGGCCGCAACGAGGAGGGCTGGTCCAGCGACCCGCACGTGACCGCGCACCTCGCGACCGCCTACGCGCGCGGCCTGCGCGGCGACCACCCCGTCTACTGGCGCACCGTGCCCACGCTCAAGCACTTCCTCGGGTACGACAACGAGACGGACCGCGCCGTCACCAGCACGCAGCTGCGCCCGCGGGTCCTGCGCGAGTACGAGCTGCCGGCGTTCCGCGGCCCGATCTCCGCGGGCGTCGTCGGGGCCGTCATGCCGTCGTACAACCTCGTCAACGGCCGCCCGGCGCACCTGTGCGGCGAGTTGCTCGACGAGCTGCGCTCGTGGAGCGACTCGTCGCTGCTCGTCGTCTCGGACGCCGCCGCCCCCGGCAACGTCGTGACGTTCCAGCGCCACCACGACGACCACGTCACGTCGCACGCCGCGCTGCTGCGCGCCGGCGTCGACTCGTTCACGGCCGACGACGCCGACCCCCGGCCCACCGTCGAGCGCGTGACCGCGGCGCTCGAGCGCGGGCTCCTCACCGAGGCCGACGTCGACCGCGCCGTGCTGAGGCAGCTCGAGCTGCGGCTGCGCACGGGCGAGCTCGACCCCGACCTCGACCCGTGGGTCGTCGGCCCCGAGTCGATCGACCTGCCCGAGCACCGGACGCTCGCGCGGGAGGCCGCCGCCCGCGCGGTCGTCGTGCTGGAGGACGACGGCGTGCTGCCGCTCCCCCACGGCGCGTCCGTCGCCGTCGTCGGCCCGCACGCCGACCGCGTGCTGCACGACTGGTACTCCGGGACCCCGCCCTACCTCGTGGGCCTCGGCACCGCGCTCGCCGAGGCGCTGGGGCCCGACCGGGTGCACGTCGCCGACGGCGCCGACCGCGTCGCCCTGACCGCCACCTCCACGGGCCGCGGCGTCCGCGCGCTGGCCGACGGCACGCTCGTCGCCGACGCGACCGAGGTCGTCCCGCACGACGTCACCGACTGGGGCGACGGCCTGCTCACGCTGCGCGACGTCGCGTCCGACCGCCTCTGGAGCGGCGCCGGGTGGGTCGTGCGCGCCGACGCGACGCGCGTCGGCGGGTGGGTCGCCCAGGAGTCGTTCCGCGCGCACCGCCACGACGACGGCACGTGGTCGCTCCAGCACGTCGGGTCGGGCCGCTGGCTGCGCGTGCAGCACGACGAGGCCGGCACGCTCGTGGCCGAGGCGCCCGACGCCGCGCACGCCGAGCGGTTCGCGGCCCGGGTCCTGCGCAGCGGCACCGAGGCGGTCGCGCGCGCCGCCGCGGCGGCCGACGTCGTCGTCGTGACGGCCGGCAACGACCCCCACCTGCACGGGCGCGAGACCGAGGACCGCCCGCACCTGGAGCTGCCCGCGAACCAGCGCGCGCTGTGGCGTGCGGCCGTCGCCGCGAACCCGCGCGCCGTGCTGCTCGTCGTCTCGTCGTACCCGTACGTGCTGGGTACGGAGGCGGACGCCGCGGCGGCCGTCGTGTGGTCGTCGCACGGCGGGCAGGAGCACGGGCACGGCCTCGCCGACGTGCTGCTCGGCGACGTCGAGCCCACCGGGCGGCTCGCGCAGGAGTGGCCGACGGACGCCGCGCAGGCCGGTGACCTGCTCGACTACGACCTCATCGCCACGCGCACCACGAGCTGGTACTCGCCCACGCCCCACCGGTACGGGTTGGGGCACGGCCGCACGTACGGCGACGTGCGCTACGTGGCGCTCGACGTCGCCGCGGACCGCGCAGCCGTCGACGAGGACGCGACGCTCGTCGCACGCGTGACCGTCGAGAACCGGGGCGCCCGCCCCGCCCACGAGCTGGTCCAGCTGTACGTCGACGCACCCGGGCACCGGCTGCCCTACCCGCACCGGCTCGTCGCGCACGCGCGGGTCGTCGTGCCCCCGGGCGCCACCGCCGTCGCCGCCCTGCGCGTGCCGGTCCGGGACCTCGCGGTGTGGGACGTGACCCGCGACCGGTGGGTCGTCGAGCCGGGCCGCTACGTGCTGGGCGCCGGGCCGTCGAGCACCACCCTCGTGCAGCGCGCGGAGGTCGACGTCGCGGGCGAGCCCGTGCCGCCGCGCGACCTGCGCGCCCGGCCCGTGCGCGCCGCCGACGCCGACGACCTCGTCGGCGTCGACCTGTCCGAGCGGACGCGCGCCGCGGGCACGTGCGTGCAGGTCCGGCGCGGTCGCACGGCGGGTGAGGTGCTGCTGCGCGACTGCCGGGTCGAGGGCGTGAGCGGGATCGCGCTCGAGGTCGCCCGAACGGGGCCTGGGCCCGCGCGCGTCGAGGTCGTGGCCGCCGCGACCGGCACGCGGCTCGCGCTCCTGGACGTGCCCGACGGTCTCGGGCGGCACGACTGGACGCTCGCCGCCGTGCCGTGGGGCGGGGCCGTGCCCGACGTCGTGGACCTGCGGGTCCGTCTCACGGGGGCCGCGCGGCTCGCGACGCTGCGTCTCACCTGACGCGCACGCTCCTGCCCGCGACGGCGCGCCGCCGCCCGCGTGCCCGCGCACGTGGGCGCGGCGCCGGCCGTCCCGCACCCCGGCCTCCATGGCCCATCCCGGCGACGGACGGCGTCACGGCGCGACGGACGGCCGCGTGCGCCTGTCCGTCGTGCCGCGACCGTGTCCGTCGGCGGACGCGTGCGCGGACGGCGGTGCGGGCGGCGGGCGCGTGCGCGGGCGGCGGTGCGGGCGGCGGGCGCCGAACCGGGACGCCGGAGCCCTGACGCGGGCCGGCCGGCTGCGGGATGATCGGGGCATGACGAACGGTCTGCCCGACCTCACCGGTGCGCTCGTGGTCCGGGGGGACGTCGTCACCCCCGCCGAGGTGCTGCCCGACGCCGCCGTCGCCGTGCGGGGCGACCGGATCGCGTGGGTCGGTGACGCGGCCGACGTGCCGGCGGCGCACCGCCCGCCGCGGCCCGCGCCCGGCACGCTCGTGCTGCCCGGACTCGTCGACCTGCACTGCCACGGCGGCGGCGGCGCGAGCTTCCCCGACGCGACGACGCCCGACGAGGTGCGCCGCGCCGCCGACGAGCACCTGCGCCACGGCACCACGACGCTGGTCGCGTCGCTCGTCACCGCCCCCCGCGACGTCCTGCTCGCGCGCACCGCGCTGCTCGCCGACGCCGCCGACGCCGGCGTCGTCGCCGGCATCCACCTCGAGGGGCCGTTCCTGTCGCCCGCCCGCTGCGGCGCGCAGAACCCCGAGGACATGGTGCCCGGCGACCCGGGCCTGGTCCGCGCGGTCGCTCGCGCGGCCCGGGGCCACCTCGTGACGATGACCGTCGCGCCCGAGGTCCCCGGCGTGGTCGGCGGCCCGGCCGCCGGTGCGGCCGACGGCGTGCCGGGTGCCGACGACGTGCTCCGGGCGCTCGTCGAGGCCGGCGCGCTGCCGTCGATCGGCCACACCGACGCGAGCGCGCAGGCGTGCGACGCCGCGATCGACCGCGCGTTCGACCTGCTCGCGACCACCGCGGGCGCACGATCGGCGCGCGCCACCGCGACCCACCTCTTCAACGGCATGCGCCCGCTGCACCACCGTGACCCGGGGCCCGTCGCGGCGTGCCTGGCGGCGGCCGCCCGCGGCGAGCTCGTCGTCGAGCTGGTGGCCGACGGAACGCACCTGGACCCGGCGACCGTCCGTGCCGTGGTCGACCTCGTCGGCGCCGACGCGGCCGTGCTCGTGACCGACGCGATGGCGGCCGCGGGCATGCCGGACGGCGACTACCGCCTGGGCCCGGTGGCCGTGCGCGTGGCGGACGGCGTCGCCCGGGTGCTCGAGCCCGACCCCGAGGCGCCCGACGGTCCGCCGCGGCCCGGGGCGATCGCCGGCGGCGTCGCGCACCTGATCGACGTCGTCCGCGCGACCGTCGCCGCGGGGGTGCCGCTCGTCGCGGCGGTCCGCGCGGCGTCCACCACGCCCGCGCAGGTCCTCGGGCGCCCCGACCTCGGCGCGCTGCTGCCCGGTCGACGCGCCGACCTCGTCGTCACGACCGCCGACCTCGGGGCGCTGCGCGTCGCCCGCGCCGGGGCGTGGGTGGCCTGAGCCGGGACGCCCTCAGACCGGGCGTCGGGCACCCTCGCGCTCTCGGCGCGCGCGGCGCCGCTTCACCAGGCCGGCGACGACGCCCCCGACCAGCCCGCCCAGCGCCGGCAGCACGACGAGCTCGAACCGCGGACCAGGGTCGAGCAGCCAGGGCCACGTCGAGAGCAGCACCCCGGTCTGGACGACCCCGACCAGGAGGCCGGCCGCGAGCCCGACACCGGCGTGCACCGCGACGCCCTGGCCACCACGTGCGAACGCGGCACGCGCCAGCAGCACGACCGGCACGGCGCACAGCACCGCCGGACCGGCCGCGTACAGCAGCAGGCGCAGCGGCGCCGTCACGGCGTCGACCGTGAACCCGTCGACCGTCACGAGGGTGACCGCCCGTACGAGCCACACCGTCACCGCCGCCGCGAGCACGGCCAGCACACCGGGCGCCGTCCAGCGCCGCGTCACCTCCGCGCCTCCGCCGCACCGGGCCGCACGGCTCGCGTGCGTGTCGCGTCCCGCACCGTGCCCACGACCGCCGCCCGGGTCCCGGCGCTCAGAACAGCCGCGAGTCGACGTCGTCGACGCCGCGCATGGCGTCGTAGTCGAGCACGAGGCACGTGATCCCGCGGTCCGCGGCCAGCACGCGCGCCTGCGGCTTGATCTCCTGCGCGGCGAAGATGCCGCGCACGGGCTTGAGCAGCGGGTCGCGGTTGAGCAGCTCGAGGTAGCGTGTGAGCTGCTCGACACCGTCGATGTCTCCCCGCCGCTTGATCTCGACCGCGACCGTGCCGCCCTCGGGCGCCTTCGCGAGGATGTCGACGGGGCCGATCGCGGTCGGGTACTCGCGACGCACCAGCTGGTGGCCCGCACCGAGCAGCGCGATCTGCGCCGCGAGCAGCTCCTGCAGGTGGGCCTCGACGCCGTCCTTCACCAGGCCGGGGTCCACGCCGAGCTCGTGCGCCGAGTCGTGCTGCACGTCGAACAGGTCGATGACGAGCCGGTCGTCGGACTTGGTGTGCTGCACCGTCCACACCTGCGTGACGCCGGCGGCGGCCTGCTCGGCGTCCGGCTCGCCGACCGTGAGCGTGCACGGCGGGCTCATCCAGTTCAGCGGCTTGTACGAGCCGCCGTCCGAGTGCAGCAGGACGGACCCGTCGGCCTTGACCACGAGCAGCCGGCGGGCGCGCGGCAGGTGCGCCGAGAGCCGACCGGTGTAGCGGGCCGCGCACTCCGCGACGACCAAGCGCATGCGCTTCCTTCCTCTGGTCGCACCGGGATCAGATGATCGTCCCGACGCGCGACGGCGTCGCCTCGATCCACGACGTGAACCCGGCGTACGCCTCGGCGGACATCTGCAGGCTGATCTCGTGCGGGGCGCCGCCCGCGGCGGCGACCACCCGGCACCGCGCGACGACGGCCTGCGGCCGTCCCGGGACGGGCGGCAGCACGACCTTCTCCAGCACCACCAGCCCGTAGCGGGACCACGTGCGCGCGGGACGCGGGACGACCGAGAGCCGACGCCACCAGTACAGGCGCGTGGCGCCGTACTGCGCGACCCCGCGGGCGGACCGTGGGTCGCGGGGCTCCGTCAGCCGGCACGAGAACGAGCCGACCCGTCGCGCGAGGGCGCGCGTGCGCGAGAACCACAGCGCGGCGAGCGCGAACACGAGGACGAGCAGCACCGCGACGACCGCCAGCATCTCCCGGCTCACGTCGCGACCCCCACCCCGACGTGCGTCAGTGCCCGGCCGTGGCGGCCACCGCCGCCTCGGACACCGAGTCCACGACGACCGTCACCTGGTTGTCGTCGACGGACAGGAACCCGCCGTCGACGTGCCAGGCGAGCGGCGCACCGCCGCCGGCGGGCACGATCCGCACCGGGCCCTCGCGCAGCACCGACAGGATCGGCGTGTGCCCCGCGAGGATGCCGATGTCACCGTCCGCGGCCGGGGCCGACACCTGACGTGCCGTCCCCGACCACACCTTGCCGTCCGCGGCGACGACGTCCACCTCGAGCTCTGCCACCGTGCTCCTCCCTCAGCCCTGCCGTACGCCGTCCGACCCGCAGGTCAGACGCCGTACTCCTTCTGGATGCGGGCCCAGTTGCGCTCGAGGTCCTCGAGGCCGCCGATGTTGAAGAACGCCTGCTCGGCGATGTGGTCGAACTCGCCCTCGGCGATCTTCTTGAACGCCTCGACGGTCTCGGACACCGGCACGGTCGATCCCACGACACCCGTGAACTTCTCGGCCATGTACGTGTTCTGCGAGAGGAACTGCTGGATGCGGCGCGCACGCGCGACGATCGTCTTGTCCTCCTCGGAGAGCTCGTCGACGCCGAGGATCGCGATGATGTCCTGGAGCTCCTTGTTGCGCTGCAGGATCGACTTCACCTGCGTCGCGACGTCGTAGTGCTCCTGGCCCACGTAGCGCGGGTCGAGGATGCGGCTCGTCGAGGCGAGCGGGTCGACCGCGGGGTACAGACCGCGCGACGCGATCTCACGGCTGAGCTCGGTCGTCGCGTCGAGGTGCGCGAACGTCGTGGCCGGCGCCGGGTCGGTGTAGTCGTCGGCGGGCACGTAGATCGCCTGCAGCGACGTGATCGAGTGGCCGCGCGTCGAGGTGATGCGCTCCTGCAGCTGACCCATCTCGTCGGCGAGGTTCGGCTGGTAGCCGACGGCGGACGGCATGCGGCCGAGCAGCGTCGACACCTCGGAGCCGGCCTGCGTGAAGCGGAAGATGTTGTCGATGAACAGCAGCACGTCCTGCTTCTGGACGTCGCGGAAGTACTCCGCCATCGTCAGCGCCGACAGCGCGACGCGCAGACGCGTGCCCGGCGGCTCGTCCATCTGGCCGAAGACGAGGGCGGTCTTGTCGAAGACGCCCGCCTCCTCCATCTCGACGATGAGGTCGTTGCCCTCACGCGTGCGCTCCCCGACGCCCGCGAACACCGAGACACCGCCGTGGTCCTGCGCGACGCGCTGGATCATCTCCTGGATGAGGACCGTCTTGCCGACGCCAGCGCCGCCGAACAGGCCGATCTTCCCGCCCTGCACGTAGGGCGTGAGCAGGTCGATGACCTTGATGCCGGTCTCGAACATCTGCGTCTTCGACTCGAGCTGGTCGAAGGCGGGGGGCTTGCGGTGGATCGGCCAGCGCTCGGTGATCTCGACCTTCTCGCCCTCGGCGAGGTTGAGGATCTCGCCCGTGACGTTGAAGACCTTGCCCTTGGTGACGTCGCCGACGGGCACCGAGATCGGCAGACCCGTGTCGCGCACCTGGGCGCCGCGGACGAGACCGTCGGTCGGCTTGAGGGCGATCGCGCGCACGAGGGACTCGCCCAGGTGCTGCTCGACCTCGAGCGTCATGGTGAAGGCGCCCTCGCCCTCGCCCTGCGCGGAGAGGTCGATGTCGACCTCGAGCGCGTTGTAGATCTCGGGGATCTGGTCCGGCGGGAACTCGATGTCCACGACGGGCCCGATGACCCGCGCGACCCGGCCGACGCCGGGCGTGCCGGCGTTCGCGGCCGTCGCGTCGACGGTGGTGGCGGTCATGTCTGCCTCGCTTCGCTCGTCCGGGCGGTGCGGTGCCCGGCTGGGGTCGGTGTCGTGCTGTCGGTGGTCAGGAGGACGCGAGCGCGTCGGCGCCCGACACGATCTCGCTGATCTCCTGGGTGATCTCGCTCTGCCGCGCCTGGTTCGCGAGTCGCGTGTAGGTGCGGATGAGGTCCTCGGCGTTCTCGGTCGCCGTGTGCATGGCCCGCTGCCGTGCCGCGAGCTCGGAGGCCGAGGCCTGCAGCAGGTTCGCGTAGATGCGCGTGCGGACGTACCGCGGCAGCAGCGCGTCGAGCACCTCGGCCGGGCTCGGCTCGAACTCGTAGAGCGGCAACGCGTCGCTCTCGCCGACCGGTGCGACACCCTCGACGACCTCGAGCGGCAGCAGCCGGACGACGCGCGGACGCTGCGTCACCATGTTGACGAACTGCGTGAAGACCACGTGGACCTCGCTCACGCCGCCCTCCTCGGGCGCCGCGCGGAACGCGTCGAGCAGCTCGTTCGCGATCTCGTCGGCGACCTCCGGGGTCGGCGAGTCCGAGAAGCCGGACCACTGCCCCGCCAGCTCGCGCTGACGGAACGTGTAGTAGGCGACCGCCCGGCGGCCCGACACGTAGAGCGCGACCTGCTTGCCCTCGCTCTCAAGCCGCTGCACGAGCCGCTCGGTCTCCCGGATGACGCTCGCCGAGTAGGCGCCCGCCATGCCGCGGTCCGAGGCGATGAGCAGCACCGCGGCGCGCTGCGTGTCCGTGCGCTCCACGAGGAACGGGTGGGACACGTCGGAGTGCGTCGCGACGGCCGAGACGGCGCGCGTGATCGCCCGCGCGTACGGCGTGGCCATCGCGACCCGGTCGCGCGCCTTGCCGATGCGCGAGGCCGCGATGAGCTCCTGGGCGCGGAACATCTTCTTGAGCGACTGGGTGCTCTTGATCCGCGCCTTGTAGACGCGCTGCTGTCCGGCCATGCTCAGGCCCGCTTCTGGCGGACGATCTGCTCCTGCTCGACCTCGACGTGCTCGTCCTCCTCGGCGTCGCCGACCAGCGCGCTGCCGTCGAACGTGATGAAGCCGTTGCGGAAGTCGTCGATCGCGTCGCCGAGCGCCTTCTCGGTGGCCTCGTCGAGCTTGCCCGTCTCCGCGATGGTCGACAGGACGTCGGTCTTGCGGCGCAGGTGCTCGAGGAGCTCGGACTCGAACCGCTTGATGTCCTCGAGCGGCACGTCGTCCAGTCGGCCCTTGGTGCCGGCCCAGATCGACGCGACCTGGTCCTCGATCGGGTACGGCGAGTACTGGCCCTGCTTGAGCAGCTCCATGAGGCGCGCACCACGGGTCAGCTGCGCGCGCGACGCGGCGTCGAGGTCGGACGCGAACATCGCGAACGCCTCGAGCGAGCGGTACTGCGCGAGGTCCAGCTTCAGCGTGCCGGAGACCTGCTTCATCGCCTTGACCTGCGCGGCGCCACCGACGCGGGACACCGAGATGCCGACGTCGACGGCCGGGCGCTGATCGGCGTTGAAGAGGTCCGACTGCAGGAAGATCTGGCCGTCGGTGATCGAGATGACGTTGGTCGGGATGTACGCCGACACGTCGTTGGCCTTGGTCTCGATGACCGGCAGGCCCGTCATCGAGCCCGCGCCCAGCTCGTCCGAGAGCTTCGCGCAGCGCTCGAGCAGGCGGGAGTGCAGGTAGAAGACGTCGCCGGGGTACGCCTCGCGGCCCGGCGGGCGACGCAGCAGCAGCGACACGGCGCGGTACGCCTCGGCCTGCTTCGACAGGTCGTCGAACACGATGAGGACGTGCTTGCCCTGGTACATCCAGTGCTGGCCGATGGCCGAGCCCGTGTACGGCGCGAGGTACTTGAAGCCGGCCGGGTCGGACGCCGGGGCCGCGACGATCGTCGTGTACTCGAGCGCACCGGCCTCCTCGAGGGCGCCGCGCACCGAGGCGATGGTCGAGCCCTTCTGGCCGATGGCGACGTAGATGCAGCGCACCTGCTTGGTCGGGTCGCCCGACTCCCAGTTGGCCTTCTGGTTGATGATCGTGTCGATCGCGATCGCCGTCTTGCCGGTCTGGCGGTCACCGATGATCAGCTGTCGCTGGCCGCGGCCGATCGGGATCATCGAGTCGATGGCCTTGAGGCCGGTCTGCAGCGGCTCGTGGACCGACTTGCGGGCCATGACGCCGGGGGCCTGCAGCTCGAGCGCGCGGCGGGCCTCGGTGGCGACGTCGCCCAGGCCGTCGATCGGGTTGCCGAGCGGGTCGACGACGCGGCCGAGGTAGCCGTCACCGACGGCGACCGACAGCACCTCGCCCGTGCGGCGGACCTCCTGGCCCTCCTCGATGCCGGCGAACTCGCCGAGCACGACGACACCGATCTCGCGCACGTCGAGGTTGAGCGCGAGGCCCAGCGTGCCGTCCTCGAAGCGCAGCAGCTCGTTCGCCATCGCCCCGGGCAGGCCCTCGACCTGCGCGATGCCGTCGGCGGCGAGCGTGACGCGCCCGACCTCCTCGGCGACCGCGTCGGCGGGCTCGTAGGACTTGACGAAGCTGTCCAGCGCGGCGCGGATCTCCTCCGGCCGGATCGTCAGCTCAGACATCAGCGGTTACTCCTGTCGTGTCCGCCCGGTGCGGACCGGCGGTGGATGAGTCGTGGGGTCGTCAGCCGGCGAGCCGGCGGCGGGCGTCGTCCAGCCGTGCGCGCACGGTCGCGTCGATCACGTCGGCGTCGACCTGGATCCGCAGACCGCCCAGGGTCGTGGGGTCGACGAAGACGTTGAGCTGCACGGGCCGGCCATAGCGCCGCTCGAGGAGCTGCGCCACGCGGTCGCGCTGCGCCTGCGTGAGGGCCACGGCGGCCGTCACCTGTGCCACGAGCCGGCGGCGGCGAGCCGCCGCCACGCGACCGAGGTCGAGGACCGCGGCCGTGAGCGACCGGCCCCGCGGCGCGGCGACCGCGCGCGTCACGAGCGTGAGCGTCGTGGCCGTGGCCTTGGTGCCGAGCAGGTCCCGCACGAGGGCCGTGCGGCGAGCCACGTCGGCCGTCCGGTCGCCGAGCGCCTGCCGCACCTCGCGGTTCGCGGCGAGCAGCCGGTCGACCCGGAACAGCTCGTCCTCGACGCGCTCGAGCTCGCCGGCGGCCTGCGCCGCCGCGAGGACCGCGTCGGTCCCGAGCAGCTCGAGCGCGTCCGGCAGATCGCGCTCGCCGGCCCAGCGCGCACGGACCATGCCGGCGACCAGGTCGACGACCCGCCCGTCGGTGCGGCCCGTCAAGACGTCGCCGATGAGACGCGCCTTCGCCTCGCCGGTCGCTCCCGGGTCGGTCAGCGCACGCCGCAGCGACGCGTTGCCGTCGAGGAGGTCGACGACGGCGAACAGCTGGTCGCCCAGCGTCGCGGCGTCGGCACCCGCGGCGGTGAGGACCGGCTCGAACCGGTCCTCCGCGTCCGTCAGCGCCTGCTGGCTCGTGCCTCGCATCAGCGTCCCTTCACGCGGTCCGCGTCCGCCTCGTCGGCCGACGCGCCGAGCTGGCCGTCGAGCTCGTCGAGGAAGCGGTCGACGACGCGCGACGCGCGCGCGTCCTCGGAGAGGGACTCGCCCAGGATCCGTGCGGCGAGGTCCGTGGCCAGCGTGCCGACGTCGGCGCGCAGCGAGATCGCGGCGGACTGACGCTCGGCCTCGATCTGCCGGTGCGCGGTCTCCACGATGCGCTCGGCGTCGGCCTGGGCCTTGGCCCGCAGCTCCGCGAGGATCGCCTGCCCCTCGGCACGCGCCTCCTCACGGACCCGCGCCGCCTCGGCACGGGCGTCGTCGAGCTGCGCCTTGTACTGCTCGATGAGCGCGGCGGCCTCCTCCTGGGCGACCTCCGCACGCTTGAGCCCACCCTCGATGAGCTCGGTGCGCTCGTCGAGGATGCGCGTGAAGACCGGGAGGACCTTCTTCCAGAAGACCAGGCCGATGACCAGCGCGCACACCGCCGACCACAGGATGTCGTAGTCCGCCGGGAAGAGGATGGACTGCTCCCCTCCCTCGGCCGCCAGGACGGCAGTCGTCGCGATCATCGGATCAGAAGACGAAGCCGGCGGCGAAGCCGATCAGACCGAGGGCCTCGATGGCGGCCAGCGCGATGAACATGTTGGTGCGCAGCAGACCGGCGACCTCGGGCTGACGCGCCGTGGCCTCCTGCGTCTTGGCGACCATGATGCCCAGGCCGATGCCGGGGCCGAGCGCGGCCAGGCCGAAGCCGATCGTTGCGATGTTGCCCGTGATGCCCGTGACGTCCACGAGTGTTCTTCCTTCCGGTTGGCGGGGCCGGACCCTCGTCCGGTTCCTCCGACGGTCGTGACGACGACCCGGTGGGCCGTCGACGAGGACTACGACGTGGTCAGTGCGACTCCTGCGAGATGCTGATGTACACCGCGCTGAGCAGCGTGAAGATGTACGCCTGCAGCGCCGCGATGAAGATCTCGAAGAGCGTGAAGGCGAAGCCGGCCGCGAGCGTGACGGCACCGACCGCCTTGAGCGCACCCGCCGCCTCGAAGAAGAGGTAGTGGGTCGCGCCGAAGCACAGCACGAGCAGCAGGTGCCCGGCCACCATGTTGACCAGCAGACGGATCGTGAGCGTCGCCGGCCGCAGGATGAAGGTCGAGATGAGCTCGATCGGCGTGAGGATGATGTACACCGGCCACGGCACGCCCGACGGGAACAGGGTCGTGCGCAGGTAGCCGACGGCGCCGTGCGCCTTGACGCCCACGACGATGAAGGCGACGAACGAGATCACCGCCATCACCAGCGGGAAGCCGATGAGCGACGAGCTCGCGATGTTGAGGCCGGGCACGACGCCCGTGATGTTCGCCGCGAGCACCGCGAAGAAGATGGTCGTCAGCAGCGGGACGAACCGGCGCGCGGTGTCCTTGCCGATGATGTCCTCGGCGATGTTGACCCGCACGAAGTCGAGGGCCATCTCCGCCACGTTCTGGCCACGGTTCGGCACGAGGCGGGCACGGCTGGCGGCGATCCAGAACAGCGTGACCAGGACCAGCGTCGCGAGGATCCGGATCAGGATGATCCGGTTGAGCTCGAACACCGTCCCCTCGAACAGCACGGTGGGCGGGAAGAACTCGGCGATCGTCGGCGCATGGAACCCGCCGTCCTGCGACGCGGCGAACGGGAGGATCGTCGAGAGGCTGGACAGAGCGGACTCCTGTGGTCGTGATGACTGCCGACGCGCGCGTCGATGCGAGCGCTCCGTAGCACGTGGACGTCGTGGATTCGGTGGAAGCCTAACCTATCGATCGGCCTGATCCGGACCGGCGTCCGCCGATCTGGGCTCTTCGTCCCGACGCCCCGCCGACGGCACGACGTACGGTGTCCGGCTGGCCTGGACGGCCCGGTAGTCGGCGAACGCCGACCCCACGACGCCGAGCGTCAGGACGACCACCAGCACGCGCGGGTCGTAGAACTCCAGGCCGCGCAGGACCGCGAGGACGACCACCAGCAGCACGACCTTCGCGAGCCACGCGCCCATCACGAGCGCGGACATCTGCCCGAGCCCCGAGCGGACCGTGCGGAGCATCGACCAGATCGTGGTGCCGGAGAACGCGAGCGCGATCGCGGCGCCGAGCACGGCGCCCCACACGCCCCGCGCGCCCGAGATCATCGCGCCCGCCGCGACGCCCAGCACCAGCAGGACGGCGAGCAGGACGAACAGGTCGCGCAGCGCGCGGCTCAGGACGGTGCGGATCGCCGCCTGCGCCTCGGGCGCCAGGGGTCCGGCCGGGTCCGTCACGGGAGGTCTCCTTCGGTCGGGGTCAGGACCCGACGACGCTCGGGGCGTCGTCGGGGGCGTGGTGGGCGTCGCGTCGCGACCCGCGCAACGGGCCGAGCGTCAAGATCGTCGCGATCACCACACCGAGGCCCGTCACGACCAGGACCGTCGTGGTCGAGAGCACGGCCAGCGCCGCGACGCCGAACGCCAGGACGCCGGTCCACACGTACATGATCGCCACCGCGCGGCGGTGGCTGTGGCCGAGCGCGAGCAGCCGGTGGTGCAGGTGCAGGCGGTCGGGGTGGAACGGGCTCTTGCCGCTGAGCAGGCGCCGCACGATCGCCAGGCCCATGTCGAGCAGCGGCAGCACGAGCACCGCGACGGGCAGCAGGATCGGCACGTAGGCGGGGAACCGCACGCGGTCGACCACGGCCGCGAAGTCGATCTGGCCCGTGACCACGATGGCCGCGGCCGCGATGACGAAGCCCAGCAGCATCGACCCCGAGTCACCCATGAAGATCCGCGCGGGGTAGAAGTTGTGCGGCAGGAAACCGACGCACACGCCGACGAGCGCGGCCACCACGAGCGTCGCGAGGTTCGAGTAGTCGTCGCGCCCCGTACCCACCGTGAGCAGGTAGGCGTAGAGGAAGAACGCGGAGCCGCCGATCGCGAGCACACCCGCCGCGAGGCCGTCGAGCCCGTCGACGAAGTTCACCGCGTTCATCGCGACCACGACCGACACGACCGTGAGGAACACGGCCGAGCGAGCCGAGCCGCTGATCACGTTGTCGGCGACCGGCAGCTGGTAGAGCAGCACGCCCTGCCAGGCCAGGAACCCCGCCGCGAGCACCTGCCCCATGAGCTTCGTCAGCCAGTCGAGGTCCCAGATGTCGTCGGCCACACCGAGCGCGCACACGATGGCCGCACCGCCGACGATCCCGAAGATCGGGCGCGGGTTGGCGTACACGGGTTCGAGGAACGGCAGCCGCGAGCCCAGGAGCAGGGCCACGAGCAGCCCGACGAACATCGCCATGCCGCCGAGGCGCGGCGTCGGGATCGCGTGCACGTCACGGTCGCGCACCGCGGTGATCGCCCCCCACCGCAGCGCGCACCAGCGGGCCAGCGGCGTCGTGAGATACGTGACGACCGCGGCGACCACCGCGACGAGCAGGTAGACCCTCACGGCGCGGCGGTCCCGGAGGTCGGGCCGTCCGCGGCCGCGTCGTCGTGCGCCGCGTCGCTCTCGGCCGCGTCGCCGGCGGGTGCCGGCGCGGGCGGGGCGGGCGCCATGACGGGCGCGACGGCCGCGAGCGTCGCGACGTCGAGGGCACCCAGCCGGACGATGCGCAGCACGTCCCCCGTCGCGTCGACGATCGTGGACGCGACGCCGCCGGGCGCCTCGCCGCCGTCGAGGAAGACCGGGACCTTGGCGCCGAGCTGGCGGTACGCCTCGGCCGCGGTCGTCGCCGCGGGCCGGCCCGTGAGGTTGGCGCTCGAGACGGCGAGCGGGCCCGTGCGTCGCAGCAGCGCGAGCGCGACGGGGTGGTCGGGCATCCGCAGCGCGACCGTGCCGTGCGTCTCGCCCAGGTCCCACGCGAGCGACGGCTGCGCGCGCACGATGATCGTCAGGCCGCCGGGCCAGAACGCCTCGGCGAGCGCGCGGACGCCGTCGGGGACGTCGGTCGCGAGGCCGTCGAGCGTGCGCACGTCGGGGATCAGCACGGGCGGCGGCATCTGCCGACCGCGACCCTTGGCGTCGAGCAGCGCCTGGACGGCGCGCGGCGCGAACGCGTCGGCGCCGATGCCGTACACGGTGTCGGTGGGCAGCACCACGAGCTCGCCGCGACCGACCGCGTTCACGGCCTCGTCGATCGCGGGGCCCCAGGTCGCCGGGTCGGTCGCGTCCTTGATGCGGATGAGGCTCACGCGGGCGAGTCTCCCACGGGCGGCCGTGCGACCCGCCGTGCGACGAGCGTGCGCTCGCGCCCGGTGAGGTCGGGCAGCGTGCGGACGTCGGTGAACGCGCCGGTCGCCGCCGCCGCGGCGCGCGCGGCCTCGCCCTGGACCTCGGCGTGCTCCATGACGAGCAGACCGCCGTCGGTCAGCAGGCGGGCCGCGGCGACGATCACCGCGCGGGGCACGTCGAGCCCGTCGGCTCCCCCGCCGTACAGCGCGAGGTCGGGGTCGTGGTCGCGCACCTCGGGGTCGAGCGGCACCGCGTCGGGCGGGATGTACGGCGGGTTGGACACGAGCACGTCGACCGTGCCGTCCAGCTCGGCCAGCAGCGCGGGGTCGCGCACGTCGCCCTGCTCGACGCGCAGGTCGGCGGTGCCGACCGCCCCCGCGTTGGCCCGCGCCAGCCCGACGGCCGCGTCGGACAGGTCCACGGCCACGACGCGGCTCGCCGGCACCTCGGTGTCGACCGCGACCGCGATCGCACCGGTGCCCGTGCACAGGTCGACGACCAGCGGGCGCGCGCCACGCGCCGCGAGCGCCGCCGCCTCGTCGATCGCGAGCTGCGCGACCGTCTCGGTCTCGGGCCGGGGCACGAAGACGCCCGGCTCGACGCGCAGCGTCACGTAGCGGAAGACCGTGGACCCGAGGATGTGCTGCAGCGGCTCACGTGCGCGGCGGCGCTCGACGAGCCCGGCGAGCTCGGCGGCGAACCCGTCGGGCAGCGGCGGCGGCAGCACGAGCTCGACGCGCGGCAGGCCCAGCGCGTACGCCGCCAGCGCGAGCGCGTCGTGCCGGGGCGAGGCCACCCCGGCCTCCGCGAGCACCGCGGTCGCGCCGTCGACGTACGCGCGCAGACCGGGGGCCGGGCGGACGACGTCGGTCACGCGGCACCGCCCGCGGCGGCCAGCTGCGCGGCCTCGTCCGCCTCGACCGCCGACGCCACGACCGGCCCCAGGTCGCCGTCGAGCACCTGGTCGAGGTTGTAGGCCTTGTACCCCGTGCGGTGGTCGGCGATGCGGTTCTCGGGGAAGTTGTACGTGCGGATGCGCTCCGAGCGGTCGACCGTGCGCACCTGCGAACGGCGCGCCTCGCTCGCCGCGGCGGCCGCCTCCTCCTGCCGGGCGGCCAGCAGCCGCGCCCGCAGCACGCGGAGGGCCTGCTCACGGTTCTGCAGCTGCGACTTCTCGTTCTGCATCGACACGACGATGCCCGTCGGCAGGTGCGTGATCCGCACGGCCGAGTCCGTGGTGTTCACCGACTGACCACCCGGACCGGACGAGCGGTAGACGTCGATCCGCAGATCGTTCTGGTCGATCTCGACGTCGCCCTCGTCGTCGGCCTCTGGGAAGACCATGACGCCGGCGGCCGACGTGTGGATGCGACCCTGGGACTCGGTGACCGGCACGCGCTGCACACGGTGCACGCCGCCCTCGTACTTCAGGTGCGCCCACACCCCGTCCTCGGGGGCCGTCGTGCCGCGCGCCTTGATCGCGACCTGCACGTCCTTGACGCCGCCGAGGTCGGACCCGGTCTCGTCGAGCACCTGCACGGCCCAGCCCTGCCGCTCGGCGTACCGCGTGTACATGCGCAGCAGGTCGCCCGCGAACAGCGCGGACTCCTCACCGCCTTCGCCGGCCTTGATCTCGAGGATCACGTCGCGCGCGTCGTCGGGGTCGCGCGGGACCAGGACCCGGCGCAGGCGCTCGGCGGCCTCGTCGGCCGCGGCGCGCAGCGCGGGCAGCTCCGCGGCGAACGCGGCGTCCTCGTCCGCGAGCTCGACGGCGGCCTGCGCGTCGTCGGCGGCCGTGCGCCACGCACGGTACGCCTGCACGACGCGCCCCAGCTCGGCGTAGCGCCGCCCGAGGCGGCGCGCGCGGCCCGCGTCGGCGTGGACCGCCGGGTCGGACAGCTCACGCTCGATCTGCGCGTGCTCGGCGAGTGCCGCCTCGACGGCGTCGAGCTGCTCCACCTGCTGTCCTCCCACGAGTCACCGGACCGGCGCAAAGCAACAGCGCCGGTGCGCCGCGGGCACGACCATGGAGGGCCGTCGTCCGCGTGCGCACCGGCGCTGCAGGGGTGCTAGTTGGCGCTCTTCTTGCCGTAGCGCGCCTCGAACCGGGCCACGCGGCCACCGGTGTCGAGGATCTTCTGCTTGCCCGTGTAGAACGGGTGGCAGGCGCTGCAGACGTCGGCGTGGATCTTGCCGTCGGTCACGGTCGAGCGCGTCACGAAGGTGTTGCCGCAGGTGCACGTGACCTCGGTGACCACGTACTCCGGGTGGATGCCAGACTTCACTGAACTCTCCTTGGTGGGGGTGTCCCCGGGTCCGGACGCGCGTGCCGCGCCGGTGAACCGCAGACCAGCGAACCATTGTGCCAGAACCGCGCGCGCGGCAGAAATCTTCCCGGGCGTGCCGGCGCACGCCCTCTCAGACCAGCAACGCCGCGAGCCGCTTCTTCTTCCGGTTCTCCCGGACCAGCCACGCCACGTCGGCGTCCGGATCGCGCTCGAGCGCCGCGAAGGCCGGCAGCCCGGCGTCGGGGTCCGCGGCGACCGCCACCGACCACGCGTACCCGAGCGCCTGCCGCAGCGTGCGCACGTCGCTCTCGCGCCGCGACGCCGCCGGCACCGACCGCAGCAGGTCGGTCGCCCGCGCGCACACGTCGAGCGCGGCGACCCGCAGCGCGGGCGCACGCAGCAGGGCGGGCTCGCACAGCGCCGCCACGGCGGCCCGCGCCGGCAGCGGGTCACCGGTGCGCAGCCACGCGTCGGCGAGGGCCACCAGCGCCGCCGGCTCCCCCGCGCCCAGACGCTGCCCGGCCATCGCCGCGGCCTCGCGCACGCGCCACGACGCGTCGGACGCGCGGGCGTCGAGCGTCGCGCGCCACGCACCGGCGGCTGCCGACGCCGGACTCGCGGCACGCGCGTGGTCCAGCAGCAGCCGCCCGAGCGCGGCCGTGCCGCAGCTGCGCAGGTACTCGTCGTCGTCGTCGGCCAGGCGCACCACGAGGTCCGTCGGCGCGACGTCGCCGAACGCCGCGAGCAGCGCGAGGTTCGCCCGCGGGCCCGGCAGCCCGGAGTGGGTGGTCAGCAGCTCGGTCACGGCAGGCTCGCCCGCGGCGCACGCCGCGGCCACCCGCTCGGTCCAGACGTCCATGCGCGCATCGTCCACCCCGCGCGGCGCGCGCGCGTGGGACCTGCCGACCGGACCGCTGCGGCGCCCCGCACGTGGCAGCATGCACGGGGCCGTCGCGACCGCGGCGACCGGATCACCGGAGGACACGCATGGGCCTGCTCACCGACTACTTCCGCGCCGCGGACCAGGACGCGGCGCGCGTGCTCGGCTCCCGCGAGGGCGCGGGTCCGCTCACACCCCTGCCGGGTCTCCCCCCGGTCGACGGCGTCGAGGCGAAGGGCATCGAGCCCGTCGTCGTGCTCGGCTCGCTGATCTCGGCGATCACCGGGGAGGACCACGACGAGGACCCGTCGCTGGTGTGGCCGGACGAGGAGGCCGCCGGGTCCGCCGACGCCTGGGTCGTCGAGCTGCCGGCGTCGAGCCGCGACGCGCTCGCCTCGCTGGACGACGCCCTCGCACCGGCGGTGGCGGCGCGGTGGGCCACCGCCGAGGAGCTCGCCGGCGCGACCGGTGACGACCTGCACCCGTTCGTCGCCGACCTCGTGGCGCTCGCGCGGCGAGCGGCCGCCGCGGACCAGCAGCTGTACTGCTGGATGAGCCTCTAGCACGTCCCGCCCGACGCACCGACGGCCCGCACCTCGAGGGGTGCGGGCCGTCGGAGTCGGCGGAGCCGCGCGGGTCGAGCCGATCAGACGACCTTGCCGACGCCGTCCTCGATCGCGGGGCCGTTGTGCCCCGGCGTCGTCTTCTGGACCTGCAGCAGGAACTCGACGTTCGACCGGGTCTCGCGCAGCTTGCCCAGCAGCAGCTCGATCGCCTGCTGCTGGTCCAGCCCGCCGAGCACGCGACGCAGCTTGTAGATGATCTTCAGCTCGTCGCCGCTCATGAGGACCTCCTCGCGGCGCGTGCCGGACGCGTTGACGTCGACGGCGGGGAAGATCCGCTTGTCGGCGAGGCTGCGCGACAGGCGCAGCTCCATGTTCCCGGTGCCCTTGAACTCCTCGAAGATGACCTCGTCCATCTTCGAGCCCGTCTCGACCAGCGCCGAGGCGAGGATCGTGAGGGAGCCGCCGTTCTCGATGTTGCGCGCGGCGCCGAAGAACTTCTTGGGCGGGTACAGCGCGGACGCGTCCACGCCGCCGGACAGGATGCGACCCGAGGCGGGCGCCGCGAGGTTGTAGGCGCGCGACAGGCGGGTCAGCGAGTCGAGCAGCACCACGACGTCCTGGCCCAGCTCGACCAGGCGCTTGGCGCGCTCGATCGCGAGCTCGGCGACGACCGTGTGGTCCGACGCGGGGCGGTCGAACGTCGAGGCGATGACCTCGCCCTTGACCGTCCGCTCCATGTCCGTGACCTCCTCGGGGCGCTCGTCGACGAGCACGACCATGAGGTGGACCTCGGGGTTGTTCGCGGTGATCGCGTTCGCGATGTGCTGCATGATGATCGTCTTGCCGGCCTTGGGCGGCGCGACGATCAGGCCGCGCTGGCCCTTGCCGATGGGTGCGACGATGTCGATCACGCGCGGCGTCAGGCGACCCGGCTCGGTCTCCAGGCGCAGGCGCTCCTGCGGGTACAGGGGCGTGAGCTTGGAGAACTCGGGACGCTGGCGCGCCTCGTCGGGCGACAGGCCGTTGACCGTGTCGAGCCGCACCAGCGCATTGAACTTGCTGGGCCGCCCGCCCGGCGCGGGCTGCTCGCCCTCGCGCGGCTGCCGCACGGCACCCGTGATCGCGTCGCCGCGGCGCAGGCCGTTGCGCTTGACCTGGTTCAGCGAGACGTACACGTCGTTCGGGCCGGGCAGGTAGCCCGTGGTCCGCACGAACGCGTACGAGTCGAGCACGTCGAGGATGCCCGCGACGGGCAGCAGCACGTCGTCCTCGGCGACCTCGACCTCGTCGAGGCCACCCAGGTCACCCGTGCGGCCGCGGCCGCGCTTGCGGTCCCGGTCGCGGTAGCGGTCGCGCGAGCGCCGGCGGCGGCCGCCGCGCTCGTCGTCGTCCTGCGCGTCGTCCAGCGACGCGGCGGCGCGGTTGCCCTGACGACGCTCGTCGACCGGGCGCTCGTCGTCGCGCTGCTCGGCCGGGCGCTGGTCGCCCTGGCGGGGCTCGGCCCCGGCGCGCTCGCCCGTCGCCCGCTCGCCCTGAGCCCGCTCGCCTTGGGCCCGCTCGCCGCGACGGCGCTCGCCGCCCTGGCGCTCGCGCGCGCGGCGCTCGCCACCCTGCTCGCCGTCCTGCGTCGCGTCGGGCTCGGCCGCGGCCGGGGCCCCGGCACCGCGACCCGCGCGGCGCGAGCGGCGCTCGCCGGTCACGGCGGCGACGGCGTCGACCGCGCGCGCGGCGCGGTCGTCGCGCTCCTCGTGCGGCGCGAGGCGCGCGTCGAGCGCTGCCTCGAGGCCCGCGAGCGCGTCCTGGCCGGCGGCCCGCGGCGCGGTGCGTGCGCGGCGGGGCTCGGCGGGCTCGTCCTGCGGACGGGTCTCGACCGGCGCGGCGCTCCGCACGGCGGGCGCGGCGGCCTCGACGGGCGCCTGCGCGGGCTCGTCGACGACGGCACGCGCCCGGCGCGGCGCGCTACGCGTCTCGAGCGCCTGCGGCCGCTCGCCGCCGCGCGCGGCGGAGATCGCCTGCACGAGGTCGCCCTTGCGCATCTTGCTCGTGCCCTTGACGCCGAGCTGCGCGGCGAGCGCCTGGAGCTCGGGCAGCTTCATGGCGGCGATGGTGCTCGAGACCGAGCCGCTCGCGGCGGCGTCGATGGTGTCTGTCACGAAGGATCCTTCCCCCTCGTCGGGGCCCTCCCGGAACCTCCGGGGCAGGGCCGTCACCCGGTCGGCGACCAGGTGGAGCGTGACCACGCGTGCTGCGTACGACGACGTGTGCTCACGCGGGCGGGATGTTCCCCTCGTCGTCGACTCGGGTGGCCACCCGGCGGTGTCCGCGGGTGAGCGCGAGGTGCAGACCTCGGGCGTCCGTCGACGAGGTCAACGATCGGATCCGCAGGGGGCCGGAGGACGAGGTCCGGGGAACGCTCGACAGCCTAGCACCGCGGGTCCGGCGCCCGAGGCGGGTCGGGCGGCTTCACCCGCGGCCGCAGGCAGCCCCGGCGACCGGTCAGTCGAGCGGGACGGTGACCGTGCCCCCGGCGGCGTCGACGGGCAGCGGGAGCACGCGCCAGCCGGCCATGACGCCGCCGAACGCGTCGGCGATCGCGGCGTCCGCGTCCGTCGCGGGGTGCGCGTCACCCGTGCCCGCGGGCCCGGACGAGCCCGCGGGCACGCGCCGCGCGAGCGCGAGCACCGTCGGCCCGGCACCCGAGACGACGGCCGCGACGCCGCGGGCACGCAGCGCGTCGACCAGCGCGAGCGACGCGGGCATGACCGCGCGGCGGTACTCCTGGTGGAGCCGGTCCCCGGTCGCGGCGAGCAGCAGGTCGGGACGGCGCCCGAGCGCCTCGACCAGCAGCGCCGACCGCCCGGCCTGCCACGCGGCGTCGGCGTGCGGGACCTGCCCGGGCAGCACGCCGCGCGCGGCGTGGGTCGAGAGGTGCCCCGGCGGCACGATCGCGACGGGCGCGAGGTCGTCGTGCACCGCGAGCCGCGCGGCACGCACGGCGGGAAGCACGCCGCTCCCGGCGGTCGGGACGCCCTCGTCGGACCACGCGACGGTCAGCCCGCCGAGCAGCGCGGGCGCCGCGTTGTCGGGGTGGCCCTCCAGCTGCGTGGCGAGCGCGAGCGCGACGTCGTCGTCGAGCGCGTCGGGGTCGGCGACCAGGCCACGCGCCGCGAGGATCCCCGCGACCACGGCGGCGGCCGACGACCCCAGGCCCCGGCCGTGCGGGACGCGGTTGCGGCACACCAGGTGCAGCCCGGTCTGCGGCGCGCCGACGTGGTCGAGCGCGGCGCGCAGGGCGCGCACCACGAGGTGGGTCTCGTCGGTCGGGACCTCGCCGGCACCCTCCCCCGTCACGTCGACCCGCACGTCGGACGTGCCGAGCGCGCGCACGTCGAGCTCGTCGTGCAGGCCGAGCGCGATGCCGAGCGCGTCGAAGCCCGGGCCGAGGTTGGCCGACGTCGCGGGCACCCGGACCCGCACGTGCGCGGTGCGCAGCCGCACGGCGGT
The DNA here is from genome assembly GCF_001462455.1 of Cellulomonas sp. B6. Classification (GTDB taxonomy): domain Bacteria; phylum Actinomycetota; class Actinomycetes; order Actinomycetales; family Cellulomonadaceae; genus Cellulomonas. The sequence goes on along the minus strand of NZ_LNTD01000115.1, from coordinate 1,098 downwards.
CAGGCCATCTCGAGCGCGTCGGCGATCGACACGACGTCGGCCTGCACGCGGACGGGCTGCACCTCCGAGCCGTCGGCCGTGCGCAGCGCCCACTGCGGGTCCTTCAGGCCGTGGCCCGTGACCGTCACGACGACGCGCGCCCCGGCCGGCACGAGACCGCGCTCGGCGCGCGCGAGCAGCCCGGCGACACCGGCCGCGGACGCGGGCTCGACGAACACGCCGACGTCGGCGGACAGCACGCGGTGCGCCGCGAGGATCTGCTCGTCGGTGACGGACTCGATGACGCCGCCGGACACGTCGCGCGCGTCCTCGGCCTGCCGCCACGACGCGGGGTTGCCGATGCGGATCGCGGTCGCGACGGTCTCGGGGTGGTCGACGGGGTGCCCGAGCACGATGGGCGCGGCACCCGCGGCCTGGAAGCCCCACATGGCGGGCGTCCGGGTCGCGACGGCGGGCAGCGCGGCCCCGGCGTCGAGGCCCGCGTACTCGCGGTAGCCCTGCCAGTAGGCCGTGATGTTGCCGGCGTTGCCGACGGGCAGGCAGTGGATGTCGGGCGCGTCGCCGAGCGCGTCGACGACCTCGAACGCACCGGTCTTCTGGCCCTCGATGCGGTCGGGGTTCACCGAGTTCACGAGCTCGACCGGGTACGCCTCGGCGAGCTTGCGCGCCGCGACCAGGCAGTCGTCGAAGTTGCCGTCGACCTGCAGCAGGCGCGCGCCGTGCGCGACGGCCTGGCTGAGCTTGCCCATCGCGATCTTGCCGTCCGGCACGAGCACCGCGCAGACCATGCCCGCGCGCGTCGCGTACGCCGCGGCCGACGCCGACGTGTTGCCCGTCGACGCGCACACGACCGCGCGCGCGCCGCGCGCGGCGGCCGCCGAGATCGCCGTCGTCATGCCGCGGTCCTTGAACGACCCGGTCGGGTTCATGCCCTCGACCTTGACGTGCACGTCGGCACCCGTGAGCGCCGACAGCGCCGGGGCGGGCACAAGCGGCGTGCCGCCCTCGCCCAGCGTGACGACGCGCTCCTGGACGTGCGCGGGCAGACGGTCGGCGTACTCGGCGATGACGCCGCGCCACTGGTGGGCCATGGGTTCG
>NZ_LNTD01000114.1 GCF_001462455.1 Cellulomonas sp. B6 | reverse complement strand
GCGGCGTCCCGCCGCCCCGGCCGCCGTGCTGTGGGACATGGACGGCACGCTCATCGACACCGAGCCGCACTGGATGGCCGCGGAGATCGCCCTCGTCGAGGAGCACGGCGGCACCTGGACGCCGGCCGACGCGACCGCGATGGTCGGCAGCTCGATGGCGGTGTCGGCCGCGCTGCTCCAGGCGCGCGGCGTCGCGCTCGAGGTGGAGCAGATCGCGCACCGCCTCAACTCGGCCGTCGGCGCCGCCGTCGCGCAGGGCGTGCCGTGGCAGCCCGGCGCGCTCGAGCTCGTGCGCACGCTGCACGCGGCCGGCGTCCCGCAGGCGCTCGTGACGTCGTCCTTCGGCGTCCTCGCGGCCCCGTTCGCGCGGGCCGTCGGGCTGTTCGACGTCGTCGTCGCGGGCGACGACGTGACCCGGCCCAAGCCCGACCCCGAGCCGTACCTCACCGCGGCGCGGCTGCTCGGCGTCGACGTCCGCGCGTGCGTCGCGTTCGAGGACTCCGCGACGGGCCTCGCGTCGGCCGTGGCGAGCGGCGCGCGCGTGGTCGCGGTCGACACGCACGTCGCGATCGAGCCGCCGCGGGGCGTGTCACGCACCGCCTCGCTCACGCGGGTCGACCTGCCGACGATCGAGCGGATCGCCGCGGGCGAGACCCTCGACCTGCGCCACCGGGGCTGACCCGGCGCACGCCGCGCGCCCGGGTGCGCGGCGCGTGCCCGCTCAGGCGTCCGTCAGCACCACCACGGGGTCCGACGTCGGTGCGGTCGAGCCGCCGGCCGGCTCCACGGTCACGGCGAGCGCGTCGCCCGGTCGGAACTCGGTCGTCGCGACGTCGAACCCGCCCGCCGACGTGGCCGAGGTCGCCGACGGCAGCGCGACGCCGTCGCGCAGCAGCCACAGCTGGTAGACGCGGTCGGCGCCGGGGTCGCTCACGCCCGAGGCGGTGACCAGGGCGGAGTCGTCGGTCACGACCGCGACGGCGCGTCCGCCTCCCGCGACGTCGGCGGCCATCAGCCGGGCGTCGGGGGCCGCCAGCATCTGCTCCACCTTTGCGAGCCGCTCCTCGGCCAAGGTCGCGCGGTCCGCCTGCCGCCACGCGACACCCACGGGCACCGCGAGCACGAGCGCGGCGACGGCCGCCACCGCCGCGGTGCGCACCCGCGTGCGGCGTCGGACGCGCGCCGCCGCCAGGTCGTCCGCACCGGAGACCGTGCCGGGGGCCGTGACCTGCGCGGTGGTCGCGACCACCGCGAGCGTGGCGTCGCGCACGCGGGCGGGGACGGGCCGGGCTGTCGCAGCCGCGAGCTCGGCGGCCACCGCCAGCAGCTCGCGCGCCTCGCGCGCCGCGTCGGGGTCGCGCGCCAGCAGCGCGTCGACCGCGGCCCGCTCGTCGTCCGAGACCGCGTCGAGCGCCCACGCGCCGAGCAGAGCCCGCGTGGCCTCGTCGGACCCGTGCTCGCTCATGACACCCCCAGGCAGTCGCGCAGCCGCAGCAGCCCGTCGCGGATCCGGCTCTTGACGGTCGGCAGCGCGGCCCCGAGCCGCGCCGCGACCTCGCGGTAGCTGAGCCCGCCGTAGTACGCGAGCTCGACGGCCGTGCGCTGCGTGTCCGTCAGACCGCCGAGGCAGTGCCGCACGCGCGCAGCCTCGAGGTTGCCCTCGACCTCCTCCGCGACCTCGTCGTAGGGGCGCGGCGCGTCCGCGTCGAGCACCGCCTGGTCGCGGCGCCGCTGCGCCTGCACCGACCGCACGCGGTCGACCGCGCGCCGGTGCGCGAGCGTCGCGGCCCAGGCGCGCGCCGAGCCGCGGGCCGGCTCGAACCGCGGCGCCGTGCGCCACACCTCGACCATGACCTCCTGCGTGACCTCGGCGGCGTGGTCCGGGTCCCGCAGGACCGCCAGCGCGGTGCCGTGGACCAGCGGCGCCAGCGCGTCGTAGACGAGGCCGAACGCCTCCCGGTCGCCGCCGGCGACCAGCAGCAGGTGCTCCTCGACCGAACCGGTCTCGGGCGTCGAGGAGGAAGGGGCCGGCACGGGCGCCAGTGTGCCCCACCGGGCCGGGGACGGCGCGGTGGACGCGGCGGGGCGCGCGCGGAACGGGCGTCGCGGCACCCCGCGGTGCGCCCGGAGCGCGTCGACGTGCGGCCGGGCGGCGGGCGTCCGGTGCGGGGTGCGCGCGGGGTCGCGTCGTGCCGCGTGGTGCCGTGGCGCCGGCGGTCGTGCGTCGTGGTGCCGTGCGATGTCGTGCACGAGGTCGGGCATGTTCGCACACCTCCTCGCTGCTCGCCTGCCGTCGTGGTGGGTTCGGAGCCGAGGGGCCGGCGGATGGCCCGTCGGTCAGGATCCGGGTGTGACGCCGATCGCCCGCTCGACGGCCCCGGCGGGCACCTCGGGCGGGGTCCCGCCGAACGACGGGCAGCGGTCGCGGAAGGAGCACCAGTCGCACAGCCGCGACGTGCGCGGACGCCAGTCGCCGCTGCGCGCGGTGTCCTCGATGCCCGCCCAGATCGACCGCACGCGGGCCTCGAGCGTGTGCATCTCGGACTCGGTGGGCTCGTGGCTCACCACCACGCCGTCGCCGAGGTACGCGAGCTGCAGCCGCTTGGGCAGCACGCCCCGCGTGCGCCACACGACGTACGCGTAGAACCGCATCTGGAACAGCGCGGAGCTCTCGAAGCCCGCCCGCGGCGACCGGCCCGTCTTGTAGTCGACGACCCGCACCCACCCGTTGGGCGCGACGTCCACGCGGTCCACGACCCCTCGCAGCCGCGGACCGTCCTCCAGGTCGTGCTGCACCTGCAGCTCGCGGGCCCGCGGCTCCAGACGCGTCGGGTCCTCGAGCGTGAAGTACGTCCCCAGCAGGCGCCGCGCACCGGCGAGGAACTCCTCGCGGGCCTCGTCGTCCGCGTGCAGGTCGCGGTAGCGGGGCTCCTCCTCGAGCAGCGCGTCCCAGTGCCCGGGCAGCGCCGCGCACGCGGCGTCGAGCGTCCGCTGCGCGGCGGGCAGGTCGAACAGGTGCTCCAGCACGGCGTGCACGAGCGTGCCGCGCGCGGCGGCGGGCGACGCCGGCTCGGGGAGCCGGTCGACCACCCGGAACCGGAAGAGCAGCGGGCACTGCAGGAAGTCGTTGGCGCGCGACGGCGACAGCCCGGGCACGCGCGGCTCGGGCGCGGGGGAGGTGCTGGTCGGCTGCTCGGTGTCCACGCTCACGCCACGAGGGTAGGCGCGGGCGCCGACACCCCCGTCCCCGGCGGGGCCGGGGACGGGCGCGACGTGCCCGACGTCCTCCGGCGGGGACCGTAGGCTGGCGTGCGTGAACGCCCCGTCACCCGCACGCCCGGCCGGCTGGCTGCTCGGGCACGTCGCCGGGGCTCCCGTCGTCGTCGCGCGCAGCTGGCCGCTCGCCGCGGTCGTCCTCACGTTCGTCTTCGCGCCCGCCGCGGCCACCTGGACCACCGGCGGCGGTGCGCTGCCCTACGTCGTGGCATTCGTGTTCGTCGTGCTCCTGTTCGCGTCCGTGCTGGTCCACGAGCTCGCCCACGGGCTCGTCGGCAAGGCCCGCGGCGAGCAGCCCGAGGCGTTCGTGCTCACGCTGTGGGGCGGGCACACGACGTTCCGGAGCGCCGCGGCCACGCCCGGCACGAGCGCGCTCGTCGCGGTCGTCGGACCCGTGGCGAGCATCGCGCTCGCGGGGGCGTTCCTGCTCACGTCGAACCACCTGGCGCCCGCCGGCTCCCTGCTGCAGACCCTGCTGTGGGCCGGTGCCGCGGCCAACGGGTTCGTCGGGCTGTTCAACCTCGTCCCGGGGCTGCCGCTCGACGGCGGCCGCGTGCTCGAGGCCGGTGTGTGGGCCGTCACGCGCGACCGCCACCGGGGCGCCGTCGTCGCGGGCTGGGCGGGCCGGGCCGTCGCGGTCGGGCTCGTGGTCGTCGTGCTGGGCCGCCCGTTCCTGCTCGGCCTGACGCCCGACCTCGTGACCGTCGCATGGGCGGCGCTCATCGGCGCGTTCCTGTGGTCGGGCGCGACCGCGGCGATCCGTGGCGGGCGCACCGGACGCGTCGTGGAGACGCTCACGCTGCGGACGGTCGGGCGGCCCGCGGTCGTGGTCGGTGCGCAGGCGTCGCTCGCGCACGCCCGTGCGACCGCCGCCGCGGCGCAGGCCGCCGAGGTCGTCGTGCTCGCGCCCGACGGCCGCCCCGCGGCGTACGTCGACACCGACGCGGCCGCACGCGTGCCGGCCGAGCTGGCCGGCACGACGAACGTCGTCGCGGTCGCGACCCCGCTGCCCGTCGGCGCGACCGTCGACGGCGCGCTCGAGGGCGACGCGCTGCTGCGCGCGCTGAGCGACGCGTCACGTCACGGACCCGTCCTCGCGGCCCTCGTCGACGGCCGCGTCGTGGCGCTCGTCCGCACGGCCGACGTCGTCGCGGCGCTGCGCGGCTGACGTCCGCCCCTAGACTCGGCGCACGTGACCACCGACCAGACCGCGGACGACCGCGTGCCCGCCGCCGCACCGACCGGGGCGGACGTGCGCCGCGGCCCGTTCCGCGTCGGCGAGCGCGTCCAGCTGACCGACCCGCGCGGTCGCCTGCACACCATCACGCTGCAGCCCGGCGCGACGTTCCACACGCACCGCGGCTACCTGCGCCACGACGAGCTCATCGGCGCGTCGCAGGGTGTCGTGGTGCAGAACACCTCGGGCATCGAGTACCTCGCGCTGCGCCCCCTGCTCTCGGACCACGTGCTCTCCATGCCGCGCGGCGCGGCGGTCGTGTACCCGAAGGACGCGGGCCAGATCGTCACGATGGGCGACGTGTTCCCCGGGGCGATGGTCGTCGAGGCGGGCGTCGGCTCGGGCGGGCTCACGCTGTCGCTGCTGCGGGCCGTCGGCGACGCGGGCCGCCTCGTGTCGATCGAGCGGCGCGAGGACTTCGCCGCGATCGCGCGCGGCAACGTCGAGCAGTTCTTCGGCGGTCCGCACCCCGCGTGGGACCTGCGCCTGGGCGACCTCGCCGACGAGCTGCCGCACGCCGCCGCGCCCGGCACGGTCGACCGCGTCGTGCTCGACATGCTCGCGCCGTGGGAGAACCTCGACGCGGTCGCCACCGCGCTCGCCCCCGGCGGCGTGCTGGTCTGCTACGTCGCGACCACGACGCAGCTGTCGCGCCTCACCGAGGACCTGCGGGCCGACGGTCGGTACACCGAGCCCGAGGCGTGGGAGTCGATGGTGCGCGGCTGGCACCTCGAGGGTCTCGCGGTCCGCCCGCAGCACCGCATGATCGGCCACACCGGGTTCCTGCTGACGACGCGGCGGCTCGCCGACGGCGTGCAGCCCCCGCAGCGCAAGCGGCGTCCCGCCAAGGGGTCGTACCCCGTCGCGGACGACGGCACGCCCGCACCCGACGCCGAGCTCTGGTCGCCCGAGGCGATGGGCGAGCGCGAGACGTCGGCCAAGAAGATCCGCCGCGTGCGGCGCGAGCTGCACGTCGCGCCCGACGACCTGGCCGCGCGTGAGGACGTCGCGGCGCCCGAGGACGACTGAGGGCGTCCACCCCTCGGGACGTCCGGGACACACCCGCCCGACGCACGGCCCGCGTTGACACGGACGGTTACTGTCGTCGGACCAGCAGGCACAGCGTGGTGCTCGGTGGACCGGAGGTAGCACGCACCGCGACGCGGAACGGAGGCCGATCACCATGACGGAACCTGCTGCCGGCGGGCGTGACCTGCAACGCGAGCTCACCGTCCTCGCGGCGAAGAACGAGCGGCTCAGCGAGGCCCTCGTCGCCGCGCGTGAGCAGATCCTCGAGCTCAAGCGCCAGGTCGACGACCTCGCCAAGCCGCCCGGCACCTACGCGACGTTCCTGCGGGCACGCGACGACGGCTCGGTCGACATCGTCTCGGCGGGCCGCAAGATGCACGTCGGGGCCAGCCCGACGCTCGACGTGCACCGCCTGCGCCCCGGGCAGGAGGTCATGCTCAACGAGGCGCTCACGGTCGTCGAGGCCGGCGGGTACGAGCAGGTCGGCGAGCTCGTCACCGTCAAGGAGATGCTCGGCGAGGGCCGCGCGCTCGTGGTCGGGCGCGGCGACGAGGAGCGCGTCGTCCGGTTCGCCGGGCAGGTGGCCGACGCGGGCGTGCGGGTGGGAGACGCGCTGACGATCGACTCGCGCAGCGGGTTCGTGTTCGAGGTGATCCCGCGGGCCGAGGTCGAGGACCTCGTGCTCGAGGAGGTCCCCGACATCGACTACGGCGACATCGGCGGCCTCGGGCCGCAGATCGAGGCGATCCGCGACGCCGTCGAGCTGCCGTTCCTGCACCCCGAGCTGTTCCGCGAGCACGGGCTCAAGCCGCCCAAGGGCGTCCTGCTGTACGGCCCGCCGGGCTGCGGCAAGACGCTCATCGCGAAGGCGGTCGCGCACTCGCTCGCCGCCACCGCGGCGGCGGCGCGTGGCGAGGACGTCGCCGAGGCGCGCTCCTACTTCCTCAACGTCAAGGGCCCCGAGCTGCTCAACAAGTACGTCGGCGAGACCGAGCGGCACATCCGCCTGATCTTCGCGCGGGCCCGTGAGAAGGCGTCGCAGGGCCACCCGGTCGTGGTGTTCTTCGACGAGATGGAGTCGCTGTTCCGCACGCGCGGCACGGGCGTGTCGAGCGACGTCGAGACGACGATCGTGCCGCAGCTGCTCGCCGAGATCGACGGCGTCGAGCGGCTCGACAACGTCATCGTCATCGGCGCGTCGAACCGCGAGGACATGATCGACCCCGCGATCCTGCGGCCCGGTCGCCTCGACGTGAAGATCAAGATCGAGCGGCCCGACGCCGAGGGGGCGCGCGAGATCTTCGCGAAGTACCTCACGCCCGCGCTGCCGATCCACGCCGACGACCTGGCCGAGCACGGCGGCTCGGGTCCCGCGGCCGTCGACGCGATGATCGCGCGCGTCGTCGAGCGCATGTACTCCGAGGCCGACGAGAACCGGTTCCTCGAGGTCACGTACGCCAGCGGCGACAAGGAGGTCCTGTACTTCAAGGACTTCAACTCCGGCGCGATGATCCAGAACGTCGTCGACCGGGCCAAGAAGAGCGCGATCAAGGACCTGCTGGCCACCGGGCAGCGCGGCATCCGCGTCGACCACCTGCTCGCGGCGTGCGTCGACGAGTTCAAGGAGAACGAGGACCTGCCGAACACGACCAACCCCGACGACTGGGCGCGCATCTCCGGCAAGAAGGGCGAGCGCATCGTGTTCATCCGGACGATCGTGCAGGGCAAGAAGGGCGTCGAGGCGTCGCGCACCATCGAGAACGTCACGAGCACCGGCCAGTACCTCTGACCGCTCCGCGACCTCGGTCCGGCGTCCCTCCGGTCGCTCCGGCGACGGACCGGCCGCACGCCGCGGCGGCGGTGCGCACCCCGCGGACGCGCACCGTCGCCGTCGGTGCGCTCACCTAGGGTGGTCGGCGTGACCGTGCGCCGCGTGATGGGGATCGAGACCGAGTACGGCGTCCTGCAGCCGGGCAGGCCGATGGCCAACCCGATGCTGCTGTCGAGCCACGTCGTGGCGGTGCACGCCGCGGCGCGCGAGGCCGGCCGGGGTCGCGCGCGGTGGGACTACGACGACGAGGACCCGCTGCACGACGCCCGCGGGTTCCACCTGCAGCGCGCGTCGGCGCACCCGTCGCTGCTCACCGACTCGCCGACCGTGCCCGCGCCGTCGGGCGACGCGCCGCAGGAGCTGCCGCGCTCCGACGTCGAGGAGTACGAGGACCCGGGCGCCGCCAACGTCATCCTCACCAACGGCGCGCGCCTCTACGTCGACCACGCGCACCCCGAGTACTCCTCGCCCGAGGTCACGAACCCGCTCGACGCGGTCCGCTGGGACCGGGCGGGTGAGCTCGTCATGCTCGACTCGGTGCGGATGCTCGCGAGCAGCCCCGCGCTGCCCGACGTCGCGCTGTACAAGAACAACGTCGACGGCAAGGGCGCGACGTACGGCACGCACGAGAACTACCTCGTCGACCGGGCCGTGCCGTTCGGCGACCTGGTCGCGCGCCTCACGCCGTTCCTCGTGACGCGGCAGGTCTTCACCGGCGCCGGCCGCGTCGGGCTCGGTCAGCGCGGCGAGCACGCGGGGTTCCAGCTCTCGCAGCGCGCCGACTACATGGAGGCCGAGGTCGGCCTCGAGACCACGCTGCGACGCCCGATCGTCAACACGCGCGACGAGCCGCACGCCGACCCCACGCGGTGGCGCAGGCTGCACGTGATCATCGGGGACGCGACCATGCTCGAGGTCGCCACGTACCTGCGGCTGGGCACGACCTCGCTCGTCCTGTGGCTCGTCGAGCAGGCCGAGGCCGGCGCCCCTGCCGCTCGCCGTGCGGTGCAGGCCGTCGACCGGCTCGCGCTCGCGGACCCCGTGGGTGCCGTGCACGCGGTGAGCCACGACCTGACGCTGGCCGAGCGGCTCGAGCTCGCCGACGGCCGCCGGCTGACGGCGCTCGAGGTGCAGGCCGAGTACCTGGGGGCGGTGCGTGCGGCGCTCCCGGGCACCGACGGGTCGGCCGACGCGCAGACGCTCGACGTGCTCGAGCGGTGGGAGTCGCTGCTGCGACGCCTGGGCGACGAGCCCGCGTCGTGCGCGCGGGAGGTCGAGTGGGTCGCCAAGCTGCGGCTGCTCGACGGCATGCGCCGCCGGGACCACCTCGCGTGGGACCACCCGCGGCTCGCGGCGGTCGACCTGCAGTGGTCGGACGTGCGCCCCGAGCGCGGGCTGTACCACCGCCTGCTCGCGGCCGACGCGGTCGAGCGACTGGTGAGCGAGCAGCAGGTGGCGGACGCCGTGCTGCACCCGCCGCAGGACACGCGCGCGTACTTCCGCGGCGAGGCGGTCGCCCGCTACGGCTCGCAGATCTCGGCGGCGAGCTGGGACTCGGTCGTGTTCGACGTCCCCGGCGCGCAGTCCTTGCAGCGCGTGCCGATGCGCGACCCGCTGCGGGGGACGCGCGCGCACGTCGGCGACCTCCTCGACCGCAGCCCCGACGCCCGGACGCTGCTCACGGCGCTCGGCGGCTGAACCGGGTCGATCCCGGGCCGGCCTGCCACGTCTCCCGCGTGACGTCGGCCCGACCGGTCGGCGGCTCCGGGCGGCTGTTCCGTCCGGAGCCGCCCGCACGTCAGCGCATGTCGGCCACGAACCGCACGGCCTCCTTGGCCTCGCGCACCCGACGCTCGTAGGTCAGACCCAGGCCGAGGACGACGGCGCCGCCGACGGCCAGCAGCACCCACCCGTCCACGTCGGCCAGGGCGCGCACCGTCACGGGGCTGAGCACCACGACGAGCGTCGTGAGGACCGACACGACGCCGATCGCGAAGGGTGCCTGCCAGCGCAGCGTCGCCCCGAGGCCGGTCGCGGCGAGCGCGAGCAGGAGCACCGCGCCGAGGCGCAGCGTGCCGGGCCCGGCCAGCCACAGCGCGGCCAGCGGTGCACCCACCGCCAGCGCGACCGGGGCGCCGAGCACGGGCCACGACCTCGCCGCGGCGTCCTCCCGGAGCCGGCGGACGCCGAGCCCCGCGGCGAGCACGCCGAGGAGCGCCCACGGCAGATCGGCCGGCTCCGGCCCGCCGCGCAGGGCCACGGCGACCGTGAGCCCCGTGGCGACCACGAGCCCGAGCGTCACGTCACCGCGCGACGCCCGCCACCACGCGAGCGCCGCGGCGCCTGCCGCGACGACGAGGACGCGTGCGGTCCCGAGCCCGGTGGCGTCGACCGCGAGCAGGGTCGGCAGGACCAGCAGCGTGACGAGCGTCGCACGCGTGGTTCGCCGGTGCCGCCCCGCCGACGCCAGCCGGACCGCCGCGGCGCCCACCAGGCACGTCAGGGCCGCCACGAGCTCGACCCGCAGGGGCGACCCGCCGCCGGGGCGGACCGCGGCCACGACCGCGTCGAGCCACGGACCGGCGGTGGCCACCACGGCGGCTCCGAGGGCCAGCGCGCGTCGCGCACGGGGAGCGGCGGGCGCGGCGCCGTCGGGGGCTGCGGTCGGTGCGGCGAGCCGCGCCATCGCGAGCAGGGCGACCGTCGTGAGGCCCCACTGCAGGGGCCGCGCGTCACCGCCCCGGACGACGAGGGTCGGCACGAGCGCGACCAGCCCCGCGACGAGCCACGCGTCGGGAGCGGGTGCGCGGCGCGTCGTCAGCGTGACGACGGCGAGCGCGACGAGCCCGGCGACCGCCCAGGTGAGGTCGGCAGCGCCGCCGAGCGCGTCGGTCCAGGTGGGGGAGAGCGCCGTCAGCACCAGCCCGCCGACGCCGGCGGCGACCGCCGTGAGGGCCAGGCCCAGGCCGGCCAGCCCCACGCCCCGGCCCGGGGCCTGGGGGGAGGCGCTGGGCAGGTGCAGCCGGCGACCGGTGGCGCCGCCGAGCAGCGCGAGCCCGGCCGCCGCCGCCGAGACGAGCAGCGCGCGCACGGTCGCGGCACCGCTGCGGAGGTCCGCCAGAGCCATCAGCAGCGTCGGCAGCGTCGTGACCACGAGGAGCGCCCAGGGTCCGGCGGTCGACACCGCACGCTGCGCCGCCGCGGCCCGCACCCGGCGGGCGCACAGGACGAGCGCGACGGCCGCGGGCCACGCCCAGACCTCCACGAGCACGGTCCCGTCCGGGAGCGACGGAGCGGTGACGGCGGCCGGCAGCCCGAGGCTCGCCGAGACCGACCGGACCACCGGGCCCAGCACGACGAGGAGCGCACCGAGACCCGCGAGCAGCTCACCGGCCTCGGGCCGACGCCGGACGGCCAGGGCGGCGGTGACGACGAGGGCCGCGAGCGCCGCGGCGACCGATCCGCGGTCGAGCGACCACGGGCCGACCGTCAGCGCGCCCGGCAGCAGCGCCGTCGGCACCGTGACGAACGCCAGCCCGGCCACGAGGAGCCGGGGTGCGTGACGTCGCGCGCGCACCACGCGCCACGCGCCGACCGCCGCGACCACGAGACCGGGGACGGCGGTGTACGGCTCCACCGTGCCCACCCGCTCGGCGCCCAGCAGCGACCACCAGGCGGCGGTGCCCAGCGCGAGCGTCAGCCACCACGCGGACGAACGCCCCGGCGCGAGCGACCACGCGGCAGCGGCCACCGCGGCGACCAGGAGGGCGGGACCGGGTGCGCCGAGCGCCGCAGCCGCCCCGACGCCGGCGGTCGCCACGAGCCACCCGGTGACCTCCGCGGCGTACCGGACGACGGGCTCGCGCGTGCGTGCGAGCAGCACGGCGCACGCGGCGGTCAGCCCGCCCACGACGACCGCCGCGAGGGCCGTCGCGTCGGCCGAGGGCACGCCGGTCGCCGCGTGCAGCGTCACGACCGTCAGGGCGAGCACGGGTGCGAGCGCGGCCGCACCCAGCACGGCGTGGGTCGAGCCCCACCGCCGTGAGCCGAGCAGGAGCACGACGACGACCGCCAGGGCCGTCGTCGCCGCGACGACCGGTGCCGCGACGGTCAGGGGGGACGGCCCGTCCGCCGCGGCGGCGTGCGCGACGGCGGCGAACCACGTGACGCCGACGCCGAGCGCGGCGCCCGTGAGCGCGGCGTCCCGCTCGGCGGCACCGGTGCCGCGCACGAGCGCCCGCACCAGCAGCGCACCACCCACCGGCGCGACCACGAGTGCCGCCGCGACCACACCGGCCAGGCCGAGCGCCGCACCGGTGCACGTGCCGGCGGCCAGCAGGAGCGACGCGGCGACGAGGGTGGAGCCGCCGGCCGACGCCGGACCGCTCGACCACCGTCGCGCGAGCACCGCCAGCACGGTCGGTGCGAGCAGCGCGACGGCGACCCACGCCGGGTCGGGCAGCGCGGCGAGCACGCCGAGCGTCGCGGCGAGCACGGCACCCGTGCGCGCCGCGGAGGGGTGCAGCCGACGTTCGCTCACGTGCAGCGCGGCGACGGCCGCCGCGGCCCCCAGGACCACGACGGGCAGGACCGCGACGGACGGCACGAGCGCGGACGCGGTCACGGGGGACGTCGCGACGACGAGCGCGACGCCGCCGTGGGCCGCGACGCGCGCGAGCCGGCGGGCCTCACCCGTCAGCCGTCGCAGTGTCAGCACCGCGAGCGCCACGGCCACGACGACCGCGAGCGTCGGTGCGAGGGTCGCCACGGGTGAGGTCGGGGCGTCGGCGGCATCGGGCGCGAGGCGCACCGCCGTCTGCGCGCCGAGCACCAGCACGGGCCACACCGCGATCGTCGCGGCCGTGGCGAGCGCCGCCGTCGTCGCGGTGTGCACGTGACCCGCCACGGATGTGGCCGCGCCCGTCGGCACCGGCGCGGCGTCGACGGGCGCGGACGGACGGGGGCGCAGGAGCAGCAGGGCACCGGCGGTCAGGCACGCACCGACGGCCGCGGCCTGCACCGCGGTGCTCGTGCCGACGGCCGGGACGGTCGCCGTCGCGGCGGCGGCCGCGACCGCGACGGTGAGGACCGTCCCGGCCGTGCCCGCCCAGGCGCGCCCGAGGTCGTGACCCGGCGTCGCCGCCGGCGGCCGACCTGCGTCGACCAGCAGCTGGGCGACCAGCAGCGGCACGGCGGCGGCGAGCAGCGCGACCAGCGACCACGGTGCGGACCACAGCTCCAGCAGCGTCGCGACGGCGGCCATCGGGAGCGCGAGACCCAGCGTGAGCGCGGCGGCGCCCCGGAGCACCAGGCGCTCGACGCGGCCGGCGGACCACGGCGGTGCGGCGCGCACGAGCGTGGTCGCGGCAGCCGCCAGCAGCAGCGCGACCGTGCCGACCGGCCGCGGCACGACCGGCAGCCAGGCCAGCGGCGCGAGCGGCAGCAGCACGGCGCCGGCGGCCGCGCCGATCCGCAGGTGCGACCGGGCCCCCCAGACGGTGAGCAGCAGCGCGCACACGAGCAGCGACGCCGCGGCCTGGCCCGTGCCGTCCCCGACCGCCACGACCCCGGTCGCCCGCAGCGCCCACGCGTCCAGGAGCAGGAGCACGACCGCGACGGCGCCGACCGCCTCGGCTCCCTGGCGCAGCGCGCGCGAGCGCAGCCACGACGCGAGCGCGAACACGACCAGGGTCCCGACCGCCACGACCGCCGCGCGTCCCCGCAGGCCCATGACGTCCCACGCGAACACGAGGAACGTGATGCTGGCCGCCGCGAGCAGCGACGCGCCCACGACCTGCAGGATCGTCTGCACGCGCCACGGTCGGCGGGCCGGCGCCGGAGCGGTCGGCCGCGCGCGGCGGACGGCCGACGCGGGGTGCGGGGGCGTCGCCGGGACGACGGCGGCGGGGCGCGAGGTCGCCGCGGGTGCGGGCGCCGCGGGGACCTGCGTCGTGGGCGGCACGGCCGCGGGGACACCCCCGCCGGTCGCGGCCGCGGTGCCCGCGACGCGTGCGGGTGGTGCCGACGTCACGGGTGCCCCGGGAGCCGTCGTCCGTGCGGCGTGCGCGGCCGCCACGTGCTGCGGCGCGGGTGCGGCCGCGGCCGCCGGCGCGGTACGCCGCGCGGCCTGCGCCGCACGCACCGTCGCGATGCGGTGCTCCCGCGCCTGCAGCGCGCGCACGGCCGCCTGGCTGTCCTGCCACACGAGCAGCCCGTCGGGGCCGGACACGTCCAGGCCGCACGCCGGGCAGCGGCCCGAGCGCAGGGGGGTCGTGCACGCGGGGCAGACGGTGGCGTCCTGCAGCGCCGCGAGGGTGCGCGCGTACAGCGTGTCCGGGACCGAGGTCATGGCGGCATCGTGCCAGGTGGTGACCTCGTCGCTCAGGTCGTCCACAGGGAAGGACGCGACGGGGACCTCCGGGCGCGTCGGCGGTGTCCACCACCCGGCCGCACACGTCACGCGCGCGGGTGGTTGGGCCTAGGGTGGGCCACGCGGGGACGCGGCACGCTCCCGCAGGGACGGAGGTCACCATGTCCGAGCAGGAGCACGTCCGGCGTCGTCACGACGACGAGCCCGTCGACGAGCCGGCCACGCCCGCACCCGCGGCGGCGAGCGCGCAGGCGCGCGACGCCGAGGTGGACGCGCTGCTCGAGGAGATCGACGACGTCCTGGAGCAGAACGCCGAGCAGTTCGTCCGCGGGTTCGTGCAGAAGGGCGGTCAGTGACCGCCGATGGTGCACTCCTGGTCCGGCCCCGCGCAGCCGTCCTCGGGTCGCCTGCCGCACGCCTTCACGACGCCCGGCACGTCGTCGTTCGTGGAGTTCCTCGCGGGCCACGCGCCCGAGCTGCTGCCCGGCAACCGTCCGCTCCCCGCGGGTGACGTGCAGGCGCCGCACGGGACCACGATCGTCGCCCTGACCTTCGACGGCGGCGTGGTCGTCGCGGGCGACCGGCGCGCCACGATGGGCTCGATGATCGCGAGCCGGCACATCGAGAAGGTGTTCCCGGCCGACGAGTTCTCGGCCGTGGGCATCGCCGGCACGGCCGGGCTCGCGATCGAGCTGGTCCGGCTGTTCCAGCTCGAGCTCGAGCACTACGAGAAGATCGAGGGCAGCCTGCTGTCGCTCGACGGCAAGGCGAACCGCCTCGCGACGATGATCCGGGGCAACCTCGGCCTGGCGATGCAGGGGCTCGCGGTCGTGCCGCTGTTCGGCGGGTACGACCTCGACCGGGGCGTCGGGCGGATCTTCTCCTACGACGTCACGGGCGGTCGGTACGAGGAGCACGACCACCACGCGGTCGGCTCGGGCTCGGTCTTCGCCCGCGGGTCGCTCAAGAAGCGCTGGCGCGCGGGCATGGACGCCACGGACGCCGTGCGCGTCGCGGTCGAGGCGCTCGTGGACGCGGCGGACGACGACTCCGCCACGGGTGGGCCCGACACGGCGCGCCGGATCTGGCCCGTCGTCGCGACCGTCACCGCGGCCGGTTACCTGCGGGTCCCCGACGACGAGCTCGCGACGGCCGTCGCCACCGTCGAGCAGACGCGGTCCGACGTGCGACGCGAGGGGGACACCCGATGAGCATGCCGTTCTACGTCTCGCCCGAGCAGCTCATGAAGGACCGGGCCGACTACGCGCGCAAGGGGATCGCGCGGGGACGCTCGGTCGTCGTGCTGCAGTACGACGACGGCGTCGCGTTCGCGACCGAGAACCCCTCGCGCGCGCTGCACAAGATCTCCGAGATCTACGACCGCATCGCGTTCGCCGCGGTCGGCAAGTACAACGAGTTCGAGAACCTGCGCGTCGCGGGCGTGCGCTACGCCGACCTGCGCGGGTACTCCTACGACCGCGTCGACGTCACCGCGCGCGGGCTCGCCAACGCGTACGCGCAGACCCTCGGGACCGTCTTCACCACCGAGTCCAAGCCCCTCGAGGTCGAGCTCGTGGTCGTCGAGGTCGGGCGCGAGCCCGCGGGTGACCAGATCTACCGGCTGTCCTACGACGGCTCCGTCACCGACGAGCACGGCTGGGTCGTCATGGGTGGGCAGGCCGACCGGCTCGCGGGCGTCCTCGAGAGCGGCTGGCGGCCCGGCATGACGTTGTCCGAGGTGCTCGGCGTCGCGGTGCGCGCGCTCGGGTCGTCGGGCGAGGACGGCGAGCCGCGGGCGCTGGACGCGTCGCAGCTCGAGGTCGCGGTGCTCGACCGCACGCGG
Organism: Cellulomonas sp. B6; assembly: GCF_001462455.1. Classification (GTDB taxonomy): domain Bacteria; phylum Actinomycetota; class Actinomycetes; order Actinomycetales; family Cellulomonadaceae; genus Cellulomonas. Next base: position 10,197 of record NZ_LNTD01000114.1, on the reverse strand, counting down.
CCGCGCCGCGCGTTCCGCCGGCTCACGGGGGCGCTGCTGGAGGACGTGCTCGGCGGCGCGGGAGCGCCGGGTGCTGGGGAGGGTCCGTCGTCCGCGTGAGGCGGGACGGGCCACGCGGACGAGCCGACGGGGAGTGACGCATGGACAGGCGCATCTTCGGTCTGGAGACCGAGTACGGGGTCACGTGCGCGGCGCAGGACGGCCGCGGGCTGTCGGCCGACGAGGTCGCGCGGTACCTGTTCCGCAAGGTCGTGGCGTGGGGGAGGTCGTCCAACGTCTTCCTGCGCAACGGCTCACGGCTGTACCTCGACGTCGGGTCGCACCCCGAGTACGCGACCGCCGAGTGCGACGACTGGCGCCAGCTCGTCACGCACGACCGTGCGGGTGAGCGCATCCTCGAGGGACTGGTCGAGGACGCGCAGCAGCGGCTCGAGCACGAGGGTCTGCCCGGGCGCATCCACCTGTTCAAGAACAACACCGACTCGGCCGGCAACTCCTACGGCTGCCACGAGAACTACCTCGTGCGGCGCCAGGGAGACTTCGCGCGCCTGTCCGACGTGCTGGTCCCGTTCCTCATCACGCGGCAGGTCCTGACCGGCGCGGGCAAGGTCCTGACGACGCCCCGCGGCGCGGTGTACTGCCTCTCCCAGCGGGCCGACCACATCTGGGAGGCCGTGTCGAGCGCGACGACGCGCTCGCGCCCCATCATCAACACGCGCGACGAGCCGCACGCCGACGCCGAGCACTACCGCCGGCTGCACGTGATCGTCGGCGACTCCTCGATGTCCGAGACCACGACGATGCTCAAGGTCGGCTCGACGGACCTGCTGCTGCGGCTGATCGAGGCGGGCGTGCCGATGCGCGACCTCAGCCTCGAGAACCCGATCCGCGCGATCCGCGAGATCAGCCACGACATGACGGGCAAGCAGCCGGTCACGCTCGCGACCGGGCGCACGGTCACCGCGATCGACCTGCAGGAGGAGTACCTCGCGCGGGTCTCGGAGTTCGTGACCTCCGAGGTCGGCCCCAGCCCCGAGACCAAGCAGGTGCTGGACCTGTGGGAGCGCGGGCTGCGCGCCCTGCGCACGGGGGACCTCTCGCTCGTCGACCGCGAGCTCGACTGGGTCATCAAGTACCGGATGATCGAGCGGTACCGGGCCAAGCACGACCTCGAGCTGTCGGACGTGCGCGTGCAGCGCCTCGACCTGGCGTACCACGACATCTCGCGCACCGAGGGGCTCTACAACCTGCTCGCGGCCCGCGGCCTGGTCGAGCGCGTGACGACCGACCTCGACGTCTTCGAGGCCACCGCGGTGCCGCCGCAGACCACGCGCGCGAAGCTGCGCGGCGACTTCGTGCGGGCGGCGCAGGACGCGCGACGCGACTACACGGTCGACTGGGTGCACCTCAAGCTCAACGACCAGGCGCAGCGCACCGTGCTGTGCAAGGACCCGTTCCGCAGCGTCGACGAGCGCGTCGAGCGGCTCATCGAGTCCATGTGACACGAGTCCCGCGCGGTGCGTGCACGCGTCGGACGTGCGGGGACGTCGATCAGCGCGCTCCCGTACAGTGAGGCCCCGTCCGGCGCGCGCCGGACGTGCCGCGCCCTTTCGACGCGGCGGCGGGCGAGCTCGGGAGGCGTGGACGTGCGGGTGCTGGCAGGAACGCGCCGTGCGGTGGTCCTGGTGGTCCTTGGGCTGCTCCTGGCGGCCTGCGGGACGACCGTGACGGAGGACCCAAGGGTCACCGTCACGGGCAGCGCGGGGCAGGCGCCGACCGTGACCTACCTGACGCCGCTGGCGGTCGAGTCGACGCAGCGTGACGTGGTCTGGCCCGGCACGGGTGCCGAGCTGGTCGAGGGTGCGCCCGTGCTCATCGACTTCTGGCTGGAGAACGCGACCGACGCGAGCCTGGTCAAGGAGAGCTACTCGACCAGCCCGACGCCGCGGCTCATGACGGTCGAGGACCTCGGGGTCGACCTGTACGAGACCCTCAAGGGGCAGCAGGTGGGCGCCCGGCTCCTGCAGGTCGCGCCGGGGGGTTCGGGCGCCGACTACCCGACCGTGACGGTGCTGGACGTGCTGCCGACGCGCGCCGAGGGCGAGCCCGTCGCTCCCGACGCGGGACTGCCCGTGGTGGGCGACGCCGACGGGGTGCCGACGCTCACGGCGACGGGGACCCCGCCGCCCGACGAGCTCGTCGTGCAGCCGCTCGTGCGGGGGACGGGCGCGCAGGTCGCGGCCGGCGACGTGATCACCGTGCAGTACGGCGGCTTCGCGTGGGACGACGGCACGCTGTTCGACTCGACCTGGCAGCGCGGTCTGCCCGTGTCGTTCCTGCTGTCCGACGTCCCGCCGTGGGCCGAGGGCCTGGTCGACCAGCCGACCGGGAGCAGGGTCATGCTGGTCGTGCCCCCGTCGTACCCGCTGGGCGTCACCGACGCCGAGGAGCTCGCCGGCAAGACCGTCGTGTTCGTCATCGACATCCTGGCGACCGGCGCACCGGCGCAGGTGGCGCCGTGAGCCTCGCGCTGCGCGTCATCCCGTGCCTCGACGTCGACAAGGGGCGCGTCGTCAAGGGCGTCAACTTCGCGAACCTGCGCGACGCGGGCGACCCCGTGGAGCTGGCCCGGCGGTACGACGCCGAGGGCGCGGACGAGGTGACCTTCCTCGACGTGTCGGCTTCGGCCTCGGACCGCGAGACGACCTACGACGTCGTGCGCCGTACCGCCGAGGAGGTGTTCGTGCCGCTCACGGTCGGGGGCGGCGTCCGTTCGCCCGAGGACGTCGACCGGCTCCTGCGGTCCGGCGCCGACAAGGTCGGGGTGAACACGGCCGCTATCGCCCGGCCCGAGCTCATCACCGAGATCGCCGACCGCTTCGGGTCGCAGGTGCTCGTCCTGTCCGTCGACGCGCGCCGCACGACGGGCGACGTGCGCACGGCGTCCGGCTACGAGGTGACGACGCACGGCGGCCGACGTGGCACGGGGATCGACGCCGTCGAGTGGGCGCACCGCGCCGCCGAGCTCGGGGTGGGGGAGATCCTGCTCAACTCGATGGACGCCGACGGCACGACCGCGGGCTTCGACCTGCAGATGATCGCCGACGTGCGGGCGCGCGTGCGGGTGCCCCTCATCGCGTCCGGCGGCGCGGGCACCGTGGAGCACTTCGTCGAGGCCGCGCGGGCGGGCGCCGACGCCGTCCTGGCCGCGAGCGTCTTCCACTTCGGGACGCTCACGGTCGGGCAGGTCAAGGACGCGCTGCGCGCCGCGGGCGTCGTGGTGCGCTGACCGCCGCCGCCGGGCACCGGCGCCCGGCGCCCGGCGCCGCGCTCACGGTCCGGTGAGGAGCTCGCGGACGGCCGCGACGTCGTCGTCGGCGCCCACGAGACGCACGTCCGCGGCCTGGAGGCGGCCCGACACCGCGAGGACCAGCTCGCCGACGCCGCCGCGCAGGACCACCGACCCGTGGCCGGACCGCGGGGAGCGGACGGCGGCGCGCCTGCCGTCGTCGCGGACCAGAACTGTCCCCACCGGCAGCCGGCGCAGCCGCAGCGGGGCCGTGCGCACGAGCTGCGCCCAGAGCACCTCGGCCAGCTCGTCCGGCAGGTCGCGCGCGGGCACGGGCCCGTCGCCGCGGCGGAGGTCCTCGTGGTGGATGAAGTACTCGCTGACGTTGACGGCGTCCCCCGCCCACGCGAGCGGGCTCCAGCGTGCCGGCGGGTGCGCCACGCGGTCGACGAGCGAGGCGTAGCCGTCAGCGTCGGCGGCGGTGTCGGCCAGCCGCTCGGTCGCCGCGGCGAGACCGCCGCGCACGGCCCCCGCGGCGGCGACGGGGTGCTCGCGCAGCACGAGGTGCGCGGCGAGGTGGCGTGCCTGCCAGCCGCGGCACAGCGTCGGGTCGTGCGGGTCGGCGGCGCGCAGCGCGTCGGACAGCCACGCGCGCTCGGTCTCGTGCCAGGTCATGCCACGGGATCGTGCCACGTCCGGGGGCCCGCGCGCGTGGCGCGAGACCGGCCGTCGCCGTGTCGGACCCCCGTGAGAGGATCGCGGCATCCCCTTTCCGTCAGGAGTGTGATCCGCCGTGCCCGCGCGCCCTCGGCCCGCCGACGCCCCTCCGGGCTCGATGCTCCGCGGCTCCGTCGCCCGTCGATCGGTCGCCCTGCTCTGGCGAGGTCTGCGCTCGCACCCGCGCACGTACACGGCGGCGATCGCCACGTCGGCGGCGTTCGGCGCGCTCACGGTCGCGGTGAGCCGCGTGCTCGGCGCGACGACGGACCAGGTCGTCGTCCCGGCCCTGGCGGGGTCGCAGGAGGCGCAGGGACGCATCTGGCAGGCCGGTCTCGCGCTCGCGCTCGTCGCGCTCTCGCTCGCGCTCGCGGTCGCGGGGCGGCGCATCCTCGCGGGCATCGGCGTGGCCGACCTGCAGGCCGACCACCGGCGCGCCGTGACGCGGCAGTACCTGCGGCTGCCCATGTCCTGGCACCGGCGCCACCCGACCGGGCAGCTGCTGTCGAACGCCGGCTCCGACGTCGAGGCCGCGACCGGCGTCTTCAACCCGTTGCCGTTCGCGCTGGGCGTCGTGGTGATGATCGCGGTGGCGACCGTGGCGTTGCTGCGCACCGACGTCTGGCTGGCCGTCGCGGCGCTCGTCGTGCTGCCGCTCGCGGTCGTCGCCAACCTCGTCTTCCAGCGCCGCATGACGCCGGCGATCACGCGCGCGCAGCAGCTGCGCGCCGAGGTGGCGGACGTCGCGCACGAGAGTTTCGAGGCCGCCACGCTCGTGAAGTCGCTCGGCACCGAGGACCGCGAGGACGCCCGTTTCACGCGGCGTGCCCAGGAGCTGCGCGACGCCAACGTGCGCGTGGGCGTCGTGCGTGCCGTGTTCGACCCGGTGATCGACCTGCTCCCCAACCTCGGCACGCTGCTGGTGCTGCTCGTGGGGACGCACCGCGTCGCCGCCGGCGCGATCGGCACGGGCGACGTCGTCGCCGCGGCCTACCTGCTGACGCTGCTGGCCGTGCCCGTGCGCGCGTTCGGCTGGGTGCTGGGCGAGCTGCCGCGCGGTCTGGTCGGCCACGACCGCATCTCGCGCGTGCTCGACGCCGGCGGCATCCCCCTCGACGGCTCGACGCCGCTCACGCCCCGCGCGGGCGGGGCCGACGTGCGGCTGCGCGGCGTCCACCTGCGCGTGCCCACGGCCGACGGCGAGGTCGAGCTCCTGCACGGGGTCGACCTGCACGTCGCGGCCGGCCGCACGCTCGCGGTCGTCGGCGCGACCGGCTCGGGCAAGTCCACCGTCGTGGGTCTCGTGCCGCGGCTGTCCGACCCGTCGTCCGGCGTCGTGGAGGTCGACGGCGCCGACGTGCGCGACGTCCGCCCCGCCGACCTCGCGGCGCAGGTCGCGTTCGTGAGCCAGTCGACCTTCGTCTTCGAGGACACCGTGCGCGGCAACGTCACGCTCGCGGACCCCGACGACCCGCACGCGCCGACCGACGACGACGTGTGGGCCGCGCTGCGCGCCGCGCGCGTCGACGACGTCGTGCGTGCGCTGCCCGGCGGGCTCGACTCGCCGCTCGGTGAGCGCGGCGCCAACCTGTCCGGCGGTCAGCGGCAGCGGCTCGCGCTGGCCCGCGCGCTCGTGCGCCGGCCCCGCGTCCTCGTGCTCGACGACGCGACGTCCGCGGTGGACCCGCGCGTCGAGCGCGACATCCTCACGGGGCTGCAGGCGGCCGACGGCGCCGCCGGACCGACCGTCCTGCTCGTCGCGTACCGCATGTCCTCGGTGCTGCTCGCGGACGAGGTGGTGCACCTCGACGCCGGGCGGGTCGTGGACCGCGGGACGCACGCCGAACTGCTCGTGCGCGACCCGGGGTACCGCGAGCTCGCGACCGCCTACGAGCGGGAGTCGGAGCGTCGCGAGCGCGAGCGCGCCGACGAGGACGCGCCCGAGGTGTGGGACGAGGACGATGTGACGGTCGAGGGAGGACGCAGGTGAGCACGGGGGTTCCGCCCACGGTCGAGCGCGACGCGCGGATGGCGCCCGCGAGCACGCTCGGCGTGCTCGCGACGCTCCGACGCGGCGTGCAGGTCTCGCCCGAGATGCTCGACGGGCTCGCGCTGACGCTCGGCCTCGCGGTGGTCGCCGCGGTCGCGCGCGTGCTCGTGCCGATCTCCGTCCAGCAGACCGTCGACACCGCCGTGCTCGGCGCCGACGGCGTGGACGCGGCACGCGCCGCCGCGCTCGTCGGCCTGGCCGCCGCCGGGCTCGCGGTGGGGGCGGCGTGCTCGGCGCTCGTCAACGTGCGGCTCTTCCGCTCGAGCGAGTCGGGCCTGCTGACCCTGCGGACGCGCGCGTTCCGCCACGTGCACGACCTGTCGGTGCTCACGCAGAGCACCGAGCGGCGCGGGTCGCTCGTCTCGCGCGTCACGTCCGACGTCGACACGATCTCGATGTTCGTGCAGTGGGGCGGCATCATGCTGCTCGTCTCGGTGCTGCAGATCGTCGTCGCGACCGTGCTGATGGCCGTGTACTCGTGGCAGCTGACGCTGCTCGTGTGGGCGTGCTTCGTGCCGCTCGTCCTCGTGCTGCCGCGCCTGCAGCGCGGGGTGAACCGGCGCTACTCGGAGGTGCGTGAGCGCTACGGCGCGATGCTCGGCGCGGTGTCCGAGGCGGTCGTCGGCGCCGAGACCATCCGCGCCTACGGCGTCGCCGAGCGCACGCAGCGCCGCATCGACGCGGCCGTGGCCGCGACGCGGCGTGCGATGGTGCGGGCGCAGAACCTCGTCGCCGTCGTGTTCTCCTCGGGCGTGCTCGTGGCGAACCTCGTGCTCGCCGTGGTGGTCGTCGCGGGCACGTGGCTCGGGGTCGCCGGCGAGCTGTCCGTCGGTCGGGTGCTGGCGTTCCTCTTCCTCGTGCAGCTGTTCACCGGTCCCGTGCAGATGGCGACCGAGATCCTCAACGAGCTGCAGAACGCGGTCGCGGGGTGGCGGCGCGTGCTCGGCGTGCTCGAGACCCCGGTGGACGTGCCCGACCCCGGGCCGGACGCCGTCCCGAGCCCGCGCGGTCCCGCGACGCTGTCGTTCGAGGGCGTCGGCTACGCGTACCCGGGCGGACCGCCCGTCCTGCAGGACGTCGACCTGCGCATCGCGGCGGGGACGTCCGTCGCGGTCGTGGGCGCGACGGGCTCCGGCAAGACCACCCTCGCGAAGCTCGTCGCGCGCTTCATGGACCCCACGGAGGGTGCGGTCCGGCTCGACGGGGTCGACCTGCGCGACGTCGCGTCGAGCGACCTGCGCCGTCGGGTCGTCCTGGTGCCGCAGGAGGGCTTCCTGTTCGACGGCACGCTCGCGCAGAACGTCGCCTACGGCCTGCGGGACGAGAGCGACCCCGACGCCGACGCGCAGGTCGCGGCGCGCGTGCGGGAGGCGGTCGACGTGCTCGGGCTCGACGCGTGGGTCGCCGAGCTCCCCGCGGGCCTCGCGACGCCCGTCGGCCAGCGCGGCGAGCTGTTGTCGGCCGGCGAGCGGCAGCTCGTCGCGCTCGCCCGTGCGAGCCTCGCGGACGGCGACCTGCTGCTGCTCGACGAGGCGACGTCGGCGGTCGACCCGGTCGCCGAGGTCCGCATCGCGCGCGCCTTGCGGGAGCTGTCCCGCGGTCGCACGACCCTGACCATCGCGCACCGGCTGTCGACCGCCGAGGCCGCGGACCTCGTGGTCGTCGTGCACGCCGGGCGCGTCGTCGAGGTCGGCACGCACACCGAGCTCGTCGCGCGCGGCGAGCACTACGCGTCGATGCACGCCGCCTGGGTCGCGCAGACGCGCTGACCGGGCGGCCGCGGACCGCGATCCCGCGGACGCGCACGGGCGTCGTGGACGGGACGGTCCTCGGTCCGGCGGCCGTGGCAGGATCGTCGCGTGCCGCAGACCGACCCCACCACGACCACGACGGGCGGCCGCGTCGCCCGCAGCGACCTCGACCCCGCCGTGGCCGCACGCCTGCGTCGCGACGACGCCGGCCTCGTCGCCGCCATCGTCCAGCAGCACGACACCCGCGAGGTGCTCATGCTCGGCTGGATGGACGACGAGGCGCTGCACCGCACCCTGACGAGCGGCCGCGTGACGTTCTGGAGCCGCTCGCGCCAGGAGTACTGGCGCAAGGGCGACACGTCGGGGCACGTCCAGCACGTGCGCTCGGTCGACCTCGACTGCGACGGCGACGCGCTGCTCGTCACGGTCGACCAGGTCGGTGCCGCCTGCCACACCGGCACCCGGACGTGCTTCGAGGCGGGCGGCCCGCTGCCCGTGACCGGCGACGCGACCGACCGAGGAGGCCGGTCGTGACCGAGCAGCCCACGCCCGCAGCGTCTCGTGCGACCGTCGCGGACCTCGCCTGGGGCGCGACGTGGCCGACGGCGCAGACCTTCCGCGAGCTCGCCGCCGACCGCCGCGTCGTCCCGGTCGTGCGCCGCCTCCTCGCGGACGACGTCACACCCGTCGGGCTGTACCGCACCCTCGCGGCCGGGCGGCCGGGCACGTTCGTGCTCGAGTCCGCCGAGTCGGACGGCACGTGGGGCCGCTGGTCGTTCGTCGGCGTGGCGTCCCGCGCCCGGCTGTCCGTCCGCGACGGCCGCGCCGCCTGGTCCGGCGACGTGCCCGTGGGCGTGCCGACGGAGGGTGACGTGCTCGACGTCCTCGGCCGCACCCTCGAGGTGCTGCACACGCCGGGGATCGAGGGTCTGCCGCCGCTGACCGGGGGGCTGGTCGGTGCGCTCGGCTGGGACGTCGTGCGGCACTGGGAGCCGACCCTGCCGGCCCGGGCGCCCGACGAGCTCGGGATCCCCGAGGTCGCGCTCCTGCTGGCGTCGGACCTCGCGGCGGTCGACCACGTCACGGGCTCGGTGTGGCTCGTGGCGAACGCGATCAACTTCGACGCGACCGACGAACGTGTCGACGACGCGTACGCGGACGCCGTGCGGCGCCTCGACGACATGCAGGCCGCGCTGCGCCGACCCGCCCCCCCGGCGCCCGCGGTCGTCGACCCCGACGCCGTGGTGCCCGAGCTCGAGTTCCGCAGCACGCGCGAGGAGTTCGAGGACGCCGTGGTGCGGGGCCAGGAGGCGATCCGCGACGGCGAGGTCTTCCAGGTCGTGCTGTCCCAGCGTCTCGACCTGGACTGCCCGGCGGAGCCGATCGACGTCTACCGGGTGCTGCGCACCATCAACCCCAGCCCGTACATGTACCTGCTCGCGCTGCAGGACGCCGACGGGCACGACTTCGCGGTGGTCGGGTCGAGCCCGGAGACGCTCGTCAAGGTCAGCGACGGCCACGTCACGACGTTCCCCATCGCCGGGTCGCGGCCGCGGGGGGCGACACCCGAGGAGGACCGGGCGCTGCAGGACGAGGTCCTCGCGGACCCCAAGGAGCGCGCGGAGCACATCATGCTCGTCGACCTGTCCCGCAACGACATGACCAAGGTGTGCGAGCCGACGAGCGTCGAGGTCGTCGAGTTCATGGCGGTGCGGCGGTTCTCGCACATCATGCACATCTGCTCGACGGTCGTCGGTCGGCTGCGGTCCGGTGCGACGGCGCTGCAGACGTTCATGGCGACCTTCCCGGCGGGCACGCTCTCGGGCGCGCCCAAGCCGCGGGCGATCGAGCTGATCGACGAGCTCGAGCCCGCCCGTCGGGGCGTGTACGGCGGCACGGTCGGGTACTTCGACTTCGCCGGCGACATGGACATGGCCATCGCGATCCGCACCGCGGTGATCCGCGACGGGCGTGCGAGCGTGCAGGCCGGCGGCGGCGTGGTCGCGGACTCGGTCCCGGCGCTCGAGTACGAGGAGTCGCGCAACAAGGCCGCCGCCGCGGTGCGGGCCGTCCAGCTCGCCGCCAGGCTGCGGCGCGACGTGCCGTGAGCGGCGACCGGCCGCGGCGGGCGCGCTGGGTCGTGCTGCTGCTCGCGGGTGCCGCGTCGGTGGGACTCGTGGCCCTGCCGACCTGGGTCCGGGGCACCGGCACCTCGGCGCTCGAGGGGGCGGTGGGCGTCGACGTGACGGGTGGTGCTGCCGCGCCGCAGACCGGGGGAGCCGCGCTCGTGCTGCTCGCCGCCGCGGGGGCGCTCGCGCTCGTCGGGCGCGCGGGGCGGGTCCTCGTGGCGCTCGTGGTGGCCGGGGCCGGTCTGCTCGTCGGCGCGGCGG
>NZ_LNTD01000113.1 GCF_001462455.1 Cellulomonas sp. B6 | reverse complement strand
AAGGGGTCGTGGCAGGGTTCCGGGCGGCGTCGCCCGCCGGGCTCACGCGAGCTCCTGCAGGCGGCGCGCGATGCGCTCGGGGGTGGTGTCGCTGATCCACGAGGCCATGGCCGACTCGACGCCCGCCAGGTACTTGAGCTTGCCCGGCGCGCGCAGCACCGAGAACACCTGCAGGTGCAGGCGCGACACGTCGCGGCCCTCGCGCACGGGTGCCTGGTGCCAGCCGCTGATGTACGGCAGCGGGATCGCGCCCCCGTCGCCGTCGACGAAGAACTGGTCGAGCCGGCGCAGCAGCGTGAGGTACGTCGTCGCCAGGTCGGCCTTCTCGGCGTCCGTCAGCGCCGGCAGGTCGGGCACGTCGCGGCGCGGCGCGAGGTGCACCTCGACGGGCCAGCGCGCGGCGTACGGCACGTACGCGACCCAGTGCTCGGACTCCAGCACGACGCGCTCGCGGTGCCGCAGCTCGGCGTCGAGCACGTCGCGCAACAGCACCCGGCCCGTCGCGTCGTGGTGCGCGCGCGCCTGGCGCAGCATCGCGTGGGTCTTCGGCGTGACGTAGGGGAACGCGTAGATCTGCCCGTGCGGGTGGTGCAGCGTGACGCCGATCTCCTTGCCGCGGTTCTCGAAGCAGAAGACCTGCTCGACTCCCGGCAGCGCGGACAGCGCGCGCGTGCGGTCGGTCCAGGCCTCGACGATCGTGCGCATGCGGCGTGGGCTCACGGTGGCGAGCGAGGCGGTCGGGTCGGACGAGAAGCAGATGACCTCGCAGCGGCCGTTCGCCGGCCGGCGCTCCCACAGCGGCTCGCCGTCGACGAGCTCGGTCGCGTCGTCGGCGCCGGGGACGGCCATGAGCGAGGGGAACCGGTTCTCGAACACGACGACGTCGTAGTCGGTGTCCGGGATCTCGCCGTCCTGGTACGTCGCGCCGGGCTTGGCGGGGGCGAGCGGGTTCGCGTCGGCCGGGGGCAGGAACGTGCGGTTCATGCGGTGCGCGGCCATGGGGATCCACTCGCCCGTGAGCGGGTCGAGCCGCAGCTCGGGGCCGGTGACGGGGTGCGCGACGCCGTCCGCGTCGACCACCGGTGCGAACCGGTCCGGCAGCGGGCGCGGGTCGTCGAGGCGTCGCGTGGCGGCGCCCGAGACGTACGGCTCGGAGTCGTCGAAGTAGAGGAGCTCGCGACCGTCGGCCAGGCGGGTGGACGTGCGGCGCACGCGCGCGGCGACGTCGGGGACGGTGCTGTCCGAGGGGCTGTCGGGGGTGCTCACGGGGCGTCTCCGGTGACGGGTGCGGGGGCGGCGAGGACCAGCCGGTCGACGGCGGCCTCGAGGTGGGTGCGGGCGTCGGCGGACAGCCCGGTGTCGACGACGAGCGTGTCGATCTCGTCGAACCCGCAGATGCGGGCGAGACCGACGGTGCCCCACTTGGTGTGGTCGGCGAGCACGGTCGTCGCGGCTGCGCAGCGCACGAGAGCGCGGTCGGTCGCGGCCTCGGCCAGGTTGGGGGTCGTGGGTCCGTCGGCGTCCAGGCCGTGCACGCCGAGGAACGCGCGGTCGACGCGCAGGCTCGCGAGGGTCGCGTCGGCGACGGGCCCGACCAGCGCGTCGGAAGGCGTGCGCGCTCCGCCGGTGAGGACGACCTCGACGTCGTCGGCGCCGTGCAGGACGTCGGCGACCCGCAGGCCGTTGGTGACGACGGTGAGGGGCCGCAGCGCGGGGTCGGCGGCGATCATCGAGGCGAGCAGCCACGTCGTCGTCCCCGCCGACAGCGCGAGCGACTGGCCGGGCTCGACGTCGGCGAGCGCCGCCCGCGCGACGCCGGCCTTCTCCGCGGACGCCCACGTGCGCTTGGCCTCGAAGCCGGGCTCGTCGGTCGAGCGTGCGGGCGTCTCGGGGGCGACGGCGCCGCCGTGCACGCGCCGGACGAGGCCGGCGCCCGCGAGCTCGGCGATGTCGCGCCGCACGGTCATGTCGGAGACGTCGAGCGCCGCGACGAGGTCGGCCACGCGCACGGCCCCGTGCGCACGGACCTCGGCGAGGATGCGCTCCTGCCTCTGCGTCGCGAGCATGCGAACAGTATCCATCACGCCCGAACAAAAACCAACAGCCCGGGGGTCTGGGACCCACCGTCGGCAGGCCCCTCCACGCCCGAGTGCGGGGTTCTGCCGGTCCGGGGTGTCGAGAACCGGCCGAACCCCGCGCTCACCGGCACGACCGGGAGAGACCGGACGGGGGAGACGCCCCGGCGGTCAGCGGCCGACTGGGGACAGGCCCAACGGACGTCCCGCGAGGTTGCGCGGACGGCCTGCGAGGCCACGCGCGACGTCGCGCAGCGCGACCGCGCCGGGCGAGTCGGGCGCCGTCAGCACCACGGGCGTGCCCCCGTCGCCGGCCTCGCGCAGCCGCACGTCGATCGGCACCTGCCCCAGCACGGGCACGTCCGAGCCGATCAGCCGCGTGAGGTTCGCCGCGACGCGCTCGCCGCCGCCCGCGCCGAACAGCTCCAGGCGCGAGCCGTCGGGCTGCTCGAGCCACGCCATGTTCTCGACGACGCCCACGACGCGCTGCCGCGTCTGCACCGCGACCGACCCCGCGCGCTCGGCGACCTCGGCCGCCGCCACCTGCGGCGTCGTCACCACGACGATCTCCGAGCCCGGCAGCAGCTGCGCCACCGAGATCGCGATGTCGCCCGTCCCCGGCGGCAGGTCCAGCAGCAGCACGTCCAGGTCGCCCCAGAACACGTCGGCCAGGAACTGCTGCAGCGCGCGGTGCAGCATCGGACCGCGCCACACCACGGGCTGCCCGACCGGCACGAACATGCCGATCGACACGACCTTCACGCCGTGCGCCTCGGGCGGCAGCAGCATGTCGTCGACCTTGGTCGGCGGGCGGTCCACGCCCAGCATCCGCGGGATCGAGAAGCCGTAGATGTCGGCGTCGACGACCCCCACGCGCAGGCCGTCGGCCGCCATCGCGACCGCGAGGTTCGCGGTCACCGACGACTTGCCGACGCCGCCCTTGCCCGACGCGACGGCGATCACCTTGGTCAACGAGCCCGGCTGCGCGAACGGGATCTGCGGCTCGGCGTCGGTGCCGCGCAGCATCGTGCGCAGCGCGCTGCGCTGCTCGGCCGTCATGACGCCCAGGTCGACCCGCACGCCCACGACGCCGTCGAGCGGCGCGACCGCGGCCGTGACGTCGCGCGTCAGGGTGTCCTTGAGCGGGCAGCCCGGCGTCGTGAGGTCCAGCCCGACGACGACGAACGTGCCCCCGTCGCGCGGTTCGAGGTCGACCGACCGGATCATCCCCAGCTCGGTGACCGGGCGGTGGATCTCCGGGTCCTGCACACCGGCGAGCGCGGTGCGCACGGCGTCGAGCAGCGGGTCGGAGGGGGAGGAGTCGTCGAGGGGCGGCACCCGACCATCGTAGGTCGGGCGGACGGGCGGTCCGCGGGCCGAGGGGCCCGCTCAGCGCTCGGGCGCGCCCCGCCGGCCCGGGTCCGGCGCCCGGCGCTCGTCGCCCGCGTCCTCGTACCCCGCGTCCTCCGCCTGCAGGTCCTCGAGCAGGTTGCGCAGCTCCGAGCGCACGAAGTCGCGGGTCGCGACCTCGGACAGCGCGATGCGCAGCGACGCCATCTCGCGCGCCAGGAACTCGGTGTCGGCGAGGTTGCGCTCGGCGCGCTGCCGGTCCTGCTCGGCCTGCACGCGGTCGCGGTCCGCCTGCCGGTTCTGCGCGAGCAGGATCAGCGGGGCCGCGTACGACGCCTGCAGCGACAGCATGAGCGTGAGAGCCGTGAACCCGTTCGACGCCTGGTCGAAGCGCACCTCCGGAGGAGCCCACGTGTTCCACGCGAGCCACACGACGCAGAACACCGTGAGCCACACGATGAACCGCGGCGTGCCCAGGAACCGGGCGATGGACTCGGAGATCCGGCCCGACGCGTCCTCGTCGCGGGTGCCGCCGCGTGACAGCAGCGACAGGCCGCGCGTGCGCGGCTGGTCCAGGCGCTCAGCCACGGGTCACCCCCGGCGGTGCGCTGCGCACCACGGGCGTGGGGCGTGTCGGCGGCCCGGCGTGGACGTCGTCGGTCTCGCGCCAGTCCTCCGGCAGCAGGTGGTCCAGCACGTCGTCGACCGACACCGCGCCCAGCAGGCGGCGCTGCTCGTCGACGACCGGCAGCGCGAGCAGGTTGTACGTCGCGAGCTGACGCGTCACCGACAGCAGCGGCGCGTCGACCGCGACCGGCTCGAGGTCGGTGTCGACGATCTGCCCGATCGACTCGTGCGGGGGCTCACGCAGCATGCGCTGCAGGTGCACGACGCCGATGTAGCGCCCCGTGGGCGTCTCGAGCGGCGGCCGCGCGACGAACACGAGCGACGCGAGCGCGGGCGTCAGGTCCTGGCGTCGCACGTGCGCGAGCGCCGCCGCGATCGTCGTCTCGGGCCCGAGGATCACCGGTTCGGTCGTCATGAGGCCGCCGGCGGTGTTGTCCTCGTACGCCAGCAGGCGGCGCACGTCCTTGGCCTCCTCGGGCTCCATGAGCGCGAGGAGCTCGGCGGCCTGCTCGTCGGGCAGCTCGCCCAGCAGGTCGGCCGCGTCGTCGGGCTCCATGGCCTCGAGCACGTCGGCCGCGCGGCCCCGCTCGAGGTTGCCGAGGATCGCGACCTGGTCGTCCTCCGGGAGCTCCTCGAGCACGTCCGCGAGGCGCTCGTCGTCCAGCGCGGACGCGACCTCCAGTCGCCGGGTCGAGCCCATCTCGTGCAGCACGTCGGCGAGGTCGGCGGGCTTGAGGTCCTCGTACTGCGCGAGCAGCAGCTGCGCGCCCTGCGCGGCCGACGGGCGCCCCAGGCCCACGACGTCCTCGACCGGGACGAGAAGCGTCTCGCCGCGGCGGCGCAGCAGGCCGCCGCGCGGGTCGACGCGCCGCACGAACACCTTCGTCACGAGCCAGTCGCCGTTGCGCTGCAGCTCGATCGCGACGTCCTCGACGCGCGCCTGCCCGGAGCCGTCGGCGAGCTCGACCGTGCGGTCCAGCAGCTCGCCCATCACCACCGTCTCGGACGCGCGCTGCTCGAACCGCCGCATGTTCAGCAGGCCCGTCGAGATGACCTGGCCCGCGTCGACCGCGGTCACGCGCGTGAGCGGCAGGAACACGCGTCTGCGACCGGGGACCTCGACGACCAGCCCCACGGCGCGCGGCGCACCCGTGAGGCGCACGAGCACGACGACGTCGCGCACCCGCCCCACCTCGTCCCCGATGGGGTCGAACACGGTGGTCCCGGCGAGGCGCGCGACGAACACCCGGGTCCCGACGCTGCTCACGGCGGTCAGCCTAGACGCCGCACCCGGGAGCGGCCGTGCACGCGCCGGTGGCCGCGCGGTGAACGTCGGAGCTGCCCGGGGAGGGCCCGGCGCCTGCTCTGTCGGCGCCGTCCAGGCCGTTCCCTGGCGGCTCCCAGGTCCGTGCGGGAGGATCGGGGCATGGCGTTCACGCAGCCCCAGCGGATCCCGACGACGCCCACGCTCCCGACGGGCGAGACCGTCGCGCGCTACGGCACCTACCTCGAGGCGCAGAAGGCCGTCGAGCTGCTCGCGGAGAAGTCGTTCCCGGTACGCGCCGTGACGATCGTCGGGAGCGACCTGCGCATGGTCGAGCGCGTCATACGACGGCTGTCGTACCCGAGCGCGGCGCTCGGCGGGTTCCTGTCCGGCGCGTGGTTCGGGCTGTTCGTGGGCCTGATCCTCACGCTGTTCTCGCCGACCGGCGGTCCGGGCATCATGCTGCCCGCGATCCTGCTGGGCGGGGCGTTCGGCCTCATGCTCTCCGTGATCGGCTACTCGTTCACGCGCGGCCGGCGCGACTTCGCGTCCGCGAGCCAGATCGTCGCGACGTCCTACTCGGTGCTGTGCCAGGCCGAGCACGCGCACAAGGCGCGGAACCTGCTGGCCGAGACCGGGGGAGTCGTGTCCGGGTGGCCCGAGCCGGTCGCACCGCCCGCGCCGCCCGTCGGTCCGCCGCCCTCGGCCCCGGGCACCGGGTACCCGCCGCCCGTGGCCGACGCGCCCGCACGGGCCGTGA
>NZ_LNTD01000112.1 GCF_001462455.1 Cellulomonas sp. B6 | reverse complement strand
GGCCACGGTGTGGGCGGGGCCCCGTAGGCTCGGGGGGTGACGACAGCCCTGTACCGCCGGTACCGGCCCGAGTCCTTCGCCGAGGTCATCGGGCAGGACCACGTGACCGCCCCCCTGCGGCAGGCGCTGCGCTCCGGGCAGGCCAACCACGCCTACCTGTTCTCCGGCCCCCGCGGCTGCGGGAAGACGACGAGCGCACGCATCCTCGCGCGCTGCCTGAACTGTGCCGAAGGGCCCACCGACACCCCGTGCGGCGTGTGCCCGTCGTGCGTCGAGCTCGCGCGCGGCGGCCCCGGCTCGCTCGACGTCGTCGAGATCGACGCGGCCAGCCACGGCGGCGTCGACGACGCCCGCGAGCTGCGCGAGCGCGCGACGTTCGCCCCCGCGCGCGACCGGTACAAGGTCTTCATCCTTGACGAGGCGCACATGGTCTCGCCGCAGGGCTTCAACGCGCTGCTGAAGATCGTCGAGGAGCCGCCGCCGCACGTGAAGTTCATCTTCGCGACGACCGAGCCCGACAAGGTCATCGGCACCATCCGCTCGCGCACGCACCACTACCCGTTCCGCCTCGTGCCGCCCGACGTGCTCGTGCCGTACCTCGAGCAGCTCTGCACCACCGAGGGCGTGCCCGTCGGCGCGGGCGTGCTGTCGCTCGTCGTGCGGGCGGGCGGCGGGTCGGTCCGCGACACGCTGTCGGTGCTGGACCAGCTGATCGCGGGGTCCGGGCCGGACGGCCTGGACTACGAGGGCGCGGTCGCGCTGCTCGGCTACACGCACACGTCGCTGCTCGACGACCTCGTCGACGCGCTCGCGGCACGCGACGGCGCGTCGGCGTTCCGGGTCGTCGAGCGCGTCATCGCGACGGGCCACGAGCCGCGCCGGTTCGTCGAGGACCTGCTCGAGCGGCTGCGCGACCTCATCGTCATCGCGGCGTCCGGCGAGGCGGCCGCCGCCGTGCTGCGCGACGTGCCCGCCGACCAGCTCGACCGCATGCGTCGGCAGGCCACGCACCTGGGCCCGTCCGAGCTGTCGCGATCGGCCGACCTCGCCAACGCCGCGCTCACCGAGATGGTCGGCGCCACGTCGCCGCGCCTGCACCTCGAGCTGCTCATGGCCCGTCTGCTGCTGCCGAGCGCCGACGACTCGACGACCGGCCTCGGCGCGCGCGTCGACCGGCTCGAGCGCGGGTTGCCCGCCGTCCCCGGTGGGGCGGGGTCATCGGCGCCGGTCGCGTCGGTGCCGGTCGCGTCGGTGCCTGCCGCTGC
>NZ_LNTD01000111.1 GCF_001462455.1 Cellulomonas sp. B6 | reverse complement strand
CGTCCGCACCGGCCGCCGCACCCGCCCGGCCCCGCACCACGCGGCGCGTCGCGCTGTTCGCCGGGCTCGGCGTGACCCTGGTCGTGCTCGCCGTGGTCGCCGCCGGCAGCGGGCAGCTCCACGTGCCGCCGGCCGAGGTGCTCGGCTCGGTCCTGCACCGGCTCGGTCTCGACGTCGGCCCGCTGCCCGCGCACGCGCACGGCGAGGCGGCGCTGTGGACCATCCGGTTCCCGCGCGTGGTCATGGCCGTCCTCGTGGGGGCCGCGCTGGCCACCGGCGGGGCGGTCATGCAGGGCGTGTTCGGCAACCCGCTCGCCGAGCCCGGCGTCGTCGGCGTCTCGTCCGGCGCCGCCGTCGGCGCGTGCCTCGTCATCGTGACGGGCTGGACCTTCGCCGGGTCCTGGACCGTCGCGCTGCTCGCGTTCGCCGGCGGCCTCGTCGCGACGCTCGTCGTCTACGCGACCGCGCGCGAGTCCGGGCGCACCGAGGTGGTCACGCTCGTCCTCACGGGCGTCGCGGTCAACGCGGTCGGCGGCGCCGCCGTCGCGTTCCTCACGTTCCTGGGCGACACGCAGGCGCGCGAGCAGATCGTCTTCTGGCAGCTCGGCAGCCTCAACGGCACGCGGTGGGTGTCCGTCGCGGTCGTCGCGCCGCTCGTCGCGGCGGGCCTGGTCGCGGCGGTCGTGCTCGCGCGGCGGCTCGACCTGCTCGCGCTGGGGGAGCGGCCCGCGCGGCACCTCGGCGTGGACGTCGAGCGGCTGCGGCTCGTCGTCGTCGTGGTCGTCGCCGTGCTCACCGCGGCCGCGGTCGCCTTTTGCGGGGTCATCGCGTTCGTCGGGCTCGTCGTGCCGCACCTCGTGCGCATGGTCGCCGGGCCCGGGCACCGCGTGCTCGTGCCCGCGTCCGCGCTGGGCGGTGCGACGCTGCTGCTGGGCGCGGACCTCGTCGCGCGGACGGCCGTGTCGTACGCCGACCTGCCCATCGGCATGCTGACCGCGCTCGTCGGCGGGCCGTTCTTCTTCTGGCTCATCCGCCGCACGCGCCGCGCCGCCGGGGGCTGGGCGTGAGCGCCCGGCTGACCGCGCGCGGCCTGTGCGTGAGCTACGGGCGGTCCGTCGTGCTCGACGGCGTCGACCTCGACGTGCGCGGCGGCGAGGTGGTCGCGCTCGTCGGCCCCAACGGCGCCGGCAAGTCCACGCTGCTCGCGGTGCTCTCGGGCGACCCCCGACCCGACGCGGGGCACGTCCTGCTCGACGGCGTCGACCTGCGCGAGCAGCGCCTCACCGACCTCGCGCGGCGCCGCGCCGTCATGCTCCAGGAGGCGCGCGTGTCGTTCGCGTTCCGGGCGCTCGACGTCGTGACGATGGGCCGCCACCCGTGGCGGGGCACGTCGCACGAGGACCAGGACGACGCCGTGGTCGCGCGCGCCATGGCTGACGCCGACGTCACCGAGCTCGCCGCGCGCACGTTCCCGACCCTGTCGGGCGGCGAGAAGGCCCGCGTCGCGTTCGCGCGCGTCCTCGCCCAGCAGGGGGACGTGCTGTTGCTCGACGAGCCGACCGCGGCGCTCGACGTCCGGCACCAGGAGTCCGTGCTCGCGCGGGCCCGCACCGCGGCCCGCGACGGCGCGGCGGTCGTCGTGGTGCTGCACGACCTCACGCTCGCCGCCGCGTACGCCGACCGCGTGGTCGTGCTCGACGCCGGTCGCGTGCGCGCCGACGGGCCGCCGCGCGACGTGCTCACGGCCGCCCTGCTCAGCGACGTCTACCGGCACCCCGTCGAGGTCGTGGAGCGTCCCGGCACCGACGAGGTCGTGGTGCTGCCCGTGCGCACGACGAGCCCCGCGCGCC
>NZ_LNTD01000110.1 GCF_001462455.1 Cellulomonas sp. B6 | reverse complement strand
ACCGAACCACCCCCGGAGCTCGTCATGCCCTCGTCCGAGACCGTCGACCTGCGCGTCGGCACCCACCAGCACGGCCGCCCGGCCGTCCCGTCCCGCGCCCGCTGGCGCCCGCTCGGCCTCGACGAGGTCGTCATCACCGGCGGCTTCTGGGGCGACCTGCAGGCGCTCAACGCGCGCACGATGATCACGCACGTCGAGGGCTGGCTCGAGCGGCTGGGCTGGACGGGCAACTTCGACGCGGCCGTCGAGGGACGGCTGCCGCTCGACCGTCAGGGGCGCGAGTTCTCCGACTCCGAGACGTACAAGCTGCTCGAGGCGATGGCCTGGGAGGTCGGACGCACGGGCGACGCCGACCTCGACCGGCGGCTGCGGGCGATCGCGGCGCGCGTGGCCGCGGCGCAGGAGCCCGACGGCTACGTCTCGACCATGTTCGGCCGGCCGGGGCAGCGTCCGCGCTGGTCGGACCTCGAGTGGGGCCACGAGCTGTACTGCATCGGGCACCTCGTGCAGGCGGGCGTGGCCCGGGCCCGCACGTTCGGCGACGACGAGATCGTGCGCGTCGCGATCCGCGCGGCCGACCTGGTGTGCCGCGAGTTCGGCCCCGACGGCCCGCAGCAGGGAGTGTGCGGCCACCCCGAGATCGAGGTCGCGCTGGTCGAGCTGTACCGCGTGACCGGTGAGCGTCGGTACCTCGACCAGGCACGGCTGTTCGTCGAGCGGCGCGGGCACGGCGTGCTCGGCGAGATCGACTTCGGCCCGCAGTACTTCCAGGACGACGTGCCGGTGCGCGAAGCCACCGTGCTCGACGGGCACGCCGTGCGGGCCCTGTACCTCGCGTCGGGCGCCGCGGACCTCGCGGTCGAGGACGGCGACGACGAGCTGCTCGCGGCCGTCACCGGGCAGGTGCTCACGACGCTCGCGCGGCGCACCTACCTGACCGGCGGCATGGGTGCGCACCACGAGGGCGAGTCGTTCGGCGCCGACTTCGAGCTGCCGCCGGACCGGTCGTACTCGGAGACGTGCGCGGGCATCGCGTCGGTCATGACGAACCACCGCCTGCTGCTGCAGGACGGCGACGCGCGGCACGCCGACGCGGTCGAGCGCACGCTCTACAACGTCGTCGCGACGTCGCCCGCGCAGGACGGCCGGGCGTTCTACTACACGAACACGCTGCACCAGCGCGTGCCCGGCCGTGAGGTCGCGCCGGACGAGGTGAGCCCGCGCGCGGCGTCGAGCCTGCGCGCGCCGTTCTTCGCGGTGTCGTGCTGCCCGACCAACGTCACGCGCACGGTCGCGACGCTCGGCACGTACGTCGCGACGGTCGACGACGACGGCGTGCAGCTGCACCAGTACGCGCCGGCGACGGTGCGCACCGAGCTGACGGCGGGCCGCACGGTGGCCCTCGAGGTGACGACCGCCTACCCGCACGACGGTCGCGTGACGGTCCGCGCGGTCGAGGCGCCCGCGGGCGGCTGGACGCTCACGCTGCGCGTCCCCGCGTGGGCGCAGGGCGCGAGCGTCACGCTCGCCGACGGCACGTCGCAGCCGGCGGCGCCCGGGTACGTCGCGGTCCCCGGGCCGGCCGCCGGGCAGGAGGTCGTGCTCGACCTGCCGGTGCGCGCCCGCTGGACGTTCGCGGACCCGCGCGTCGACGCGGTGCGCGGGCAGGTCGCGGTCGAGCGCGGGCCGCTGGTCCTCGCGCTCGAGTCCACCGACCTCGGGCAGGACGTGGCCGCGGCCGTCGTCACGACCGACGCCGCACCCGTCGAGCGCGACGGCGCGGTGCTCGTCCCCGTCGCGACGCGCCCGCTGCCCGACGTGACGTGGCCCTTCGGGGACGCCCCCGCGCCCGGGCCCGACGCGCCGCGGCTCGTGCCGCTCGTGCCGTACCACGCGTGGGCCGAGCGCGGGCCGTCGACGATGCGCGTCTGGCTGCCGACCCTCTGACGCGGTCCCGACGCCCGCGGCGCCGCCCCCACCCGGGCGCACCGCGGGCGTCGGCGCGCGCACGACCTGCCGCGCCGCGACCGCCGCCGTAGCCTGGGACCGGCCCGGTCGTCCGGTCGGACCGAGCCGACCCCGAGGCAGGACGCGCATGGCGACCCACGACGGCGACCGCACGGCGGGCCGCGTCGCCCGCACGATCGGGCGCGTGGTGCTCGGCGGCTTCCTCGCGTTCGCGGGCACGAGCCACCTGACGTTCGCGCGCGAGGAGTTCCAGGCGCAGGTCCCCGCGTGGGTGCCGGTGGGCACCGACGCCGTGGTCGTCGGGTCGGGGGTCGTCGAGATCGCGCTCGGCACGGCCCTGGTCGTGGCGCCGCGCCGCTACCGGCCGTGGGTCGGCGCGGCCGCGGCGGCGTTCTTCGTCGCGATCTTCCCGGGCAACGTCGCGCAGTACCTCGAGGGCAAGGACGGCTTCGGGCTCGACACCGACGCCAAGCGGCTCGCACGGCTGCCGTTCCAGGGCCTGCTCGTGGTGTGGGCGCTGTGGTCGACCGGCGCGTGGCGCGCGTGGCGCGCGCACCGGCGGCGCTGACGCCGCGAGAGGGTGGGGGCGTGACGCACCTCGCCCCGCCCCCGCCCGACCGCTACGCCGCCGTCGTCCGCGCGAACCTCACGACCCCGTGGCCGTACCACCTCGTGCACATCGCGGGGTCGCCCGACGACGTGCGCACGCCCGCCGAGCTGTACCCCGCGTTCCACACGTCGTTCGACTGGCACTCGTGCGTCCACATGCACTGGCTGGGCGTCGAGGTGCTCGCGGCGGGCCACGAGGACGACGCGCTGCGTGCGCTGCTGTCGGCGAACCTCACCCCGGAGCGGGTCGCGGGCGAGGTCGCGTACCTGCGCGCGCACCCCGCGTTCGAACGGCCGTACGGCTGGGCGTGGGCCGCGCGGCTCGCGGCGTCGTGCGCGGCGTCCGCCGCGGCCGGCGACCCCGCCGCGGCCGCGTGGGCCGAGGCGACCGCCCCGCTGGCCCGCACGGTGCTCGACCTCGTGGTGCCGTGGGTCGCGCGCACCGAGCACCCGGTGCGGCACGGCGTGCACTCGAACACCGCGTTCGGGCTCGCGCTGCTGCTCACGGCGGCCGACGACCTCGGGCACGACGCCGCCGCCGACGCGCTGCGCACGCACGCGCGCCGCCTGTACGGCGCCGACCGCGACTGGCCCGCGGCGTGGGAGCGCAGCGGGCACGACTTCCTGTCCCCCGGCCTCGCCGAGGCCGACCTCATGGCCCGCGTGCTGCCGCCCGCCGAGCTCGCCCCGTGGTTCGGCGCGTTCCTGCCCCGGCCGGACGACCTCACCGCGCCCGCGCGCGTGGTCGACCCGACCGACGGGCACGCCGTGCATCTCGACGGCCTCAACCTCTCGCGCGCCGGGGCGCTGTTCCGCCTCGCCCGCGCGCTCGACGACCCCGCGCTGCGCGACGCGGGCGACCGGCTGCTCGCCGCGGGCCTGACCTCGCTCGCGAACGACGACTTCGTGGCGACGCACTGGCTCGCGTCGTTCGCGTGGGACGCCGCGACGAGCCGCTGACGCGGGTCCGCGCGGGCGCCGGGGCCCGACGGCGCGTGCCCCCGGACGCGGGGCCGCCCCCGCACCGTCGACCCGGTGCGGGGGCGGCCGTCTCTCGACGTCAGCCCACGCGCACCAGCTGCCACTGCTGGTTGGCGCCGTTCCAGCCGTCGTACTGCACGACGTTCGCGCCGTCGGCGGTCGACGCGCCCTGCACCTCGAGCACCTTGCCCGAGTTCCGGTTCTGCAGCGTCGCGTAGCCGTTCGCGATCGTCACGTTCCACTGCTGGTTGGTGCCGTTGACGTCGGGCCACTGCACGATCTCGCCGCCGTTCGCGGTCGAGAAGTTGTACACGTCGAGCACCTTGTTCGACAGCCGCGACTTCAGCCGGTACCCGCCGTTGCCGGACGCGACGAACTGCCACTGCTGCTGGTTGCCGTCGTTGCGCGACCACTGCACGATGTCGGCGCCGTCCGCGGTCGACAGGTTGTACACGTCGAGCGCCTTGCCGCTGTTGCGGTTGACGAGCACGTACCAGGCGCTGGTGTCGATCGACGTCGAGCCGCCGTTGTTCCCGCCGCCGTTGCTGCTTCCCGCGTTGAGCGCGTTGAGCGTCGAGGTGTACGCGGCCTTCTTGTTGCCGTTGCCGTCGAACAGCAGCGGGTTCTTGCCCGTGCGCCACGAGTCGGTGTCCCGCACGCCCCACACGGTGATGCCGGTGCAGCGGCTCACGGCGAGGCACGCCTCGACGACCTGGCGGTAGGCGTTAGCCTGGTTGGAGCCCTGCTCGATGTCGAGCTCCGTGATCTGCACGTCCACGCCCAGGTCGGCGAACCGCTGCAGGTTGGCGCGGTAGTCGCTGGGGATCGTCGTGCCGAAGTGCGACTGGAAGCCGACGCAGTCGATCGGGACGCCACGCGCCTTGAAGTCGCGGACCATGGTGTAGACGCCCGTCGACTTCGGGTTGATCGAGTCGGTGCCGTAGTCGTTGTAGCAGAGCTTGGCGCCGGGGTCGGCGGCGCGGGCGGCGCGGAACGCGGCCTCGATCCAGTCGTTGCCGGTGCGCTGCAGGTTCGAGTCGCGCCGCGAGCCGCGACCGTCGTCGGCGAACGCCTCGTTCACGACGTCCCAGGCGTAGATCTTGCCCTTGTAGTGCGTCGCGACCTGCGTCACGTGGTTGAGCATCGCCTGGCGCAGGCCGCTGCCCTCCATGCTCTGCATCCAGCCGGGCTGCTGCGCGTGCCACGCGAGCGTGTGCCCGCGCACCTTCTTGCCCTTGCCGAGCGCGTAGTTCACGATGCGGTCGCCGTTGGTGTAGCTGAACTGCCCCCGGTTCGGCTCCGTGGCGTCCATCTTCATCTCGTTCTCGGCCGTGATCATGCCGAACTCACGGTCGACGATCCCCATGTAGGTGGAGTCGTTCATGCGACCGGCCGCGACCGCGGTCCCGAAGTAGCGGCCCTTCTCGGAGGCCGCGGCGTGCAGCGTGCTGCCGGCCGCGACCGCGGGCGCCGACAGCGTCAGCGTGAGGGCCGCGGCGACGCCGGCGGTCAGCAGTGCCGCCGCCCTGCGCCGGCCCGTGGTGCGTGGTGTCGTGCTCACCGGATCTCCTCTGGGTGGGTGGGTCGACGCGCGGGCGCGCCGGGGGTGACGCGCCGCGTGCGGGCGCGCCGGACCGGACCGGCGGCGCACGCCGCCGGCACCGGCCGGGTCGAGGGGTCAGGGCGTCGTGAGGTCGAACCGCCGTACGGTGACGGCGCCGCCGAGTGCCTGCGTCGCGTGGTTGAAGACGCCGAACCGGTAGCCCATGAAGAACTGCCAGTCGGCGTTGAGCGTGAATGCGGGGCCCAGCGGCGTGAACGTGCGACCGTCGGTGCTCCACGAGAACGTCGCCTGCCGGCCCGAGCCGGGCCGGATGTCGGCGGTGACCCGCAACCACACCCGTGTGCCCGGCAGCGCGGCCGAGGCCCGCTCGGTGCCCGTGCCCGTGGTGTTCCAGGACGAGTCCATCGTCAGGCCGTCGGTCATGACGACCCGGCGCGCCCCGTCGGAGCCCCGGACCACGCCGATCCACGCCGAGGACTGCCGCAGCATCGCCAGGCCCGTGCGGTCGCCGTTCGCCATGCCCGCGACGTCGAGCTCGACGGTCGCGGTCGACGACGGGCCCTGGACCCGGTGCGTCAGCGTGTTGCGCGCGGCGTACAGGTCGCGTGTGACGCTCGCCGTGCGCAGCGTGAGCCCGTCGGACACCGTGAACCGCGACGTGTCGGGGTTGTGGTTCCACTCCCACTGCGGCCCGAGCCGCGTGCCGGCGAACGTGTCGGTGCCGGTGAGGGGCTTGACGGTGCGGGTCGTGGTGATGTTCGGGCGGGGGTACGTCGCACCCCAGCGGCCGTTGACGGTCTGGACCGACGGCCAGCCGTTGCTCCAGGTGATCGGCGCGAGGGTCGGCATGCGTCCGCCGGGGTAGGCGTCGGTGAACGCCATGTACCACCAGTCGCCGTTCTGGGTCTGCACGATCCCGCCCTGGTGCGGGACGCCCCCGCCGGCGATCGGTCCGGGCAGGTCGAGCAGCACCTGCCGCTGCTCGTAGGGACCCCACGGCGAGGTCGAGCGCAGCACGTACTGGCCGTTGGCGGGCCGCGTGAGCCAGATGTAGTAGTAGCCGTCCTTCTTGTAGAACCGCGCACCCTCGAGGGTCCCGACGTTCGAGGGCGTCTGGTACACCTGCTGCGCGCGCACCTGCTGCGTGCCGTCGGCGTTGAGCTGCGCGACGCTGATGGTGCCGTTGCCGTACGCGACGTACATGGTGTCGTCGGTGTCGACCAGCAGCCCGGCGTCGTAGTAGCACTGGTTCATGCGGGCCTTCTTGGTCCACGTGCCGTCCACCACGGACGCGGTGTAGACGTACGTGCGGTTGAACTCGGTGCAGCCGTACCAGTAGTACGTCTGGTTGCTGGCCCGGTAGCCGAGGGTCGAGGCCCAGATGCCCTTGACGTAGCGGTGCCCGCCGACGAGGTCGTAGCGCTGGTCGTCGAAGTCGAGGCGCGGCACCGAGTGGCCCGCGAACTCCCAGCTCACGAGGTCGTAGGAGCGCAGGATCGGGGCACCCGGCGAGTAGTGCATGGTCGACGCCGAGTAGTAGTACGCGTCGCCGACGCGGATGATGTCGCCGTCCGCGAAGTCCTGCCACACCGCGGGGTTGGTGAACGACCCGCCGGCCGGCGGCGTCGTCGGGGTGGGCGTCGGGGTCGGCGTGGGGGTGGTCCCGCCGTCGGCGCGCACGAGCTGCCACTGCTGGTTGGCACCGCCCCAGCTCGTGTACTGCACGATCTCGGCGTCGTCGGCGGTCGAGGCGTTCTGCACCTCGAGCGCCTTGCCCGAGCTCCGGTTGACGAGCGTGACGTACCCGCCCGCGACGTCCTGCAGGCGCCACTGCTGGTGCGCTCCCCCGTTGTCGGACCACTGCACGACGCGGGCGCCGTCGGCCGTGGAGGCACCGGTCACGTCGAGGACCTTGCCCGAGTGCTGCGACACGACGCGGTACCAGCCACCGCCCGCGTCGACGAACCGCCACTGCTGGTTGGTGCCGCCCGAGCGGGTCCACTGCGTGAGCCGCGCGCCGTCGTTCGTCGCGAACCCGTACACGTCGAGGGCCTTGCCGCTGCCGCGGTTGACCAGCACGTACGTCGCGCCGGTGTCCGGGGTCGCGGCCGACGCGGGGGTCGCCGCGACGGTCGCGAGCACGCCGGCGGACACCGCCGTGACGAGCGCGAGCAGCGCGCCGAGCGCGCGTCGGGGGCGGGCGGGGCGAGGGAGGGACATGGCGTGCTCCTCGGGCGGGCGCACCGCCGACGACGTCGTGTGATCGTTCACACCACGTCGCACGACGTCGGTGTCGTGCACGGCGGGATGGCGTCATGCTGCCCACGGCGCGCCGCCGCCGACAAGACCTCACGCGGTGTCGAAGCGTTTCACCTCGCGTGCGGGCTCACGGCACGGACGCGGCTCACGGCGTCGCGAGCTCGAACCGCCGCACCGTCGCGGTCCCGCCGAGCGCGACGGTCGCGTGGTGGACGATCCCGACGCGGTACCCCATGAAGAACCGCCAGTCGGCGTCCAGCGCGAACGCCGGGCCTAGCGGCGCGAACGTCCGGCCGTCGGCGCTCCACGCGAAGGCCGCCCCCGCACCGCCGGGCCGCACGTCGGCCTCGACGCGCAACCACACGCGCGTGCCCGTCAGCGGCGCCGACGCGCGCTCGGTGCCGGTGCTCACGGTGTCCCACGACGCGTCCATCGTCAGGCCGTCGGTCATGACGACCCGGCGTGAGCCGTCCGCCTCGTGCCGCACGCCCACCCAGGCGGACGTCTGGCGCAGCATCGCGAGCCCCGTGCGGTCGCCGGGCAGCGTGCCCGCTAGGTCCAGCTCGACCGTGACGGTCGAGGTCGGGCCCTGCAGCCGGTGCGTGAGCGTGTTGCGCGCCGCGTACAGGTCGTCGGTGACCGTCGCGGTCGTGAGGTGCAGACCGTCGTCCACCGTGAACCGCTCGACGTCGGGGTCGTGGTTCCACTCCCAGCGCGGCGCGAGCCGCGGACCGGGGAACGTGTCCGCCCCCGTGAGCGGTGCGACCTCGGGACCGGGCCCGAGCGCGGGACGCGGGTACGTCGTGCCCCACCGGCCGTCGACCGTGCCGAGCACCGGCCAGCCGTCCTCCCACGTCACGGGCGCGAGCGTCGGCATGCGGCCGCCCGGGTAGGCGTCGGTGAACGCCATGTACCACCAGTCCCCCGCGGGCGTGCGCACGAGCCCGCCCTGGTGCGGCACGCCGCCGCCCTCGAGCGGCCCCGGCAGGTCGAGCAGCACCTCGCGCAGCTCGTAGGGCCCCCACGGCGACGCCGAGCGCAGCACGTACTGCCCGTTCGCCGGGCGCGTGAGCCAGACGTAGTACGTCCCGTCGACCTTGTAGAACCGCGCCCCCTCGAGCACGCCGATGCTCGCGGGCGTCTCGAGGACCACCTGCGAGCGGACCTCGCGCGTCCCGTCGGCGCTGAGCTGCGCGACGCTGATCGTGATGTTCCCGTACGCGACGTACAGCGTGTCGTCGTCGTCGACGAGCAGCCCCGCGTCGTAGTACGGCGTCTCGAGGCGCGCGCGGCGCGTCCACGGCCCCTCGACCGCGGGCGCCGTGAACAGGTACGTACGGTCCTGCTCGACGCACCCGTACCAGTAGAACGTCGCGTCGCTCGGGCGGTAGCCGAGCGTCGACGCCCAGATGCCCTTGACGTACCGGTGCCCGCCGACCAGGCCGTAGCGCTCGTCGTCGAAGTCGAGACGCGGCACCGAGTGGCCCGCGTGTTCCCAGTGCACGAGGTCGTACGACCGCAGGATCGGCGCCCCGGGCGAGTAGTGCATGGTCGACGCCGAGTAGTAGTAGACGTCGCCGACGCGGATGACGTCGCCGTCGGCGAAGTCCTGCCAGACCACGGGGTTCGTGAACGACGCCCCTGCGGGCTGCCGGTCGGCGGGCGGGGGTGTCGTCAGGACGTCGTCGGCCACCGGAGCATTCTGCCCCGCCCGCGCGGCACCCGGGTGCGGGCGTCCGCCGTGCGCACCGCGCAGCGGGTCAGGCCGGCGGCCGGGCCGGCAGCGCCACCGTGAACGTCGTGCCCTCCCCGACCGCGCTGGTGACGCCCACGTGCCCGCCGTGCGCCTCGACGACCGCACGCGTGATCGAGAGCCCCAGCCCGACCCCGGGCACGGCACGACGTGTCGCGGTGCTCGCGCGGTAGAACCGCTCCGTCAGGTGCGCGAGCTCGTCGGGTGGGATGCCCACGCCGGTGTCGCTCACCGCGAGGCGGCCGCCGCCGTCGGGCTGCGGGCGCACCACCAGACGCACCGTGCCGCCGCGGTCGGTGAACTTCACCGCGTTCGCGACGAGGTTGTCGACCGCCTGCCCGAGCCGCAGCGGGTCGCCGTCCAGGGGGGCCGGGTCGAGGTCGCCCTCGAGCGTGATCCCGGCAGCCGCGGCGGCGGGCGCCGCCGTCGCGAGCGCCGCTTGCGCGACCGCCGCGAGGTCCACGGGCTGCGGCGAGATCGCGAACGTGCCGGCGTCCATCTGCGCCGTCAGCAGCAGGTCGCTGACCAGGCGCAGCTGGCGGCGCGCGTTGCGGTCGATGATCTGGAGGTACTCGCGCTGGTCGGCCGTCAGCTCGTCCGCGTCGTCGAGCAGCAGCTCGACGTACCCGAGCACCGCCGTCAGCGGGGTCCGCAGCTCGTGGCTCACGAGGCCGACGAACTGGTCCTTGAGGCGGGCCGCCTCACGGTCGGCCGTCACGTCCGTCGCGACCACCACGTAGCCCACGACCGTGCCGTCGTGATCGGTGCGGCGCGTCACCGCGGGGTGCACCGTGACGTGCGTGCCGTCGCGGCGCACGTACGTCCAGTCGCGCACGTCCTTGCCGGACGCCGCGCGCGGCGCCAGCACCGACCGCAGCAGCGTGGGGTGGTCGGAGGCCGCCGGGGGCGCGCCGTCCTGCGGGTCGCGCTCGAGCAGCTCGTCGAGCACGTGGAACTCCGTGAGGAACCGACGGCCGACCACCTCGCCCTGCGCGTACCCGAGCAGCCGCTCCGCACCGGCGTTGAACACCTCGACGCGACCGTCGGCGTCGGTCGCGATGATCGCCTGCTCGGTCGCCGAGTCGATCACCGACACGAGCTGCTCGTGCGCGGCGCGGCGCAGCTCGATGGACCGCGCGAGCACGCTCGCGGCCTCCTGCGTGCGGCGCAGGGTGTCCGCCTGCTCGGCCTGCAGACGCGCGAGGACCTTGTTGCGCTGCCGCAGCCGCGACGTCGCCTCCTGCACGACCAGACCGATGATCAGGGCGATCGCGGCGACGAAGAGGCTGCGCACCACGACCGGCTGCGACGGGTGGGTCGTGGGGCTGAGCGCGAGCCCGACCAGCACCGTCGTGGCGGCACCCAGCGTGCCGAGCATGACCCCGACCATGCCGCCGCGCGCCGCGAGGGCGAGGGCCGGCAGCAGGACCATGCCCGCGAACGGCGAGGTCAGGCCCCCGGACCCCTGACGCAGCGACGCCACGGCCACGAACTGCAGGAGCGCGAGCGCCTCGGGCGCCCACGACGGCAGGCGGTCCCACGGGACGAACGCCGCCAGCACCAGGCACGCGATCGTCGTGCCTGCGGCGAGCCCGACGGCCGGACCGGAGGTCGCGTCGATGCCCGGGGAGAGCAGCGCGAGCAGCGCGAGGGTCATGAGGATCGCGAACGGCAGCTGCCGCTCGACCACCGAGGCGCCCGAGCCGAGGTACCGGCCGACGGCGCCGAGGTAGCGCAGCTCCTCCGGTCCCACACCTGCGCCCTTCACGTCGTCCCCGTCGGGAGCGACCTCGGCCAGGGCGGCGGCGTCCGCGTCGTCGCGGCGGTGCGGGCTCATCGCAGGGCCGCGACGACCAGGACGACCAGGACGGTCAGCAGCGCGGCGCACGCACCGGCGACCGTGAACCAGCGCTCGGCGCGACGGTTGGCCGCGATCTCGTGGACGAGGTCGTCGTCGGTGAGCCGGGCCCACCCCTGCGGACCGTCGGCGTGCCGGTGTGCGTTCATGCCGTGACCCTGCCCGTCTTCTCGGTCTTGTCCCACGTCTGCGCCGCTCCGCGCCACTCCCGCACGTACGCGTCCAGTGTGATGGCGCACAGCAGCGGTCCGTAACCCACGAGGTACAGCAGGGGCCGCGACGTCCAGCCCAGCAGCCGCGTGCCCTCGACGTCGCGGATCAGCCGCGCGAGCACCATCGACAGCACCGGCCAGGAGTACAGCAGCAACGTCCACGCCTCGACGCCCGCGGGCGTCAGCGTGATCCCCAGCCACGCGGGCACGGTGTCGAGCCAGAACCCGGGTGTCGCGGAGGCGACGATCAGCACGAGCGCCCCCACGCCCGGGAACATCAGCCCCTCGAACCACGAGCGGCGCGCGGTGTCGAGGTCGACCAGCAGCGTCGTGATCGTGATGAACAGGTACGTGCCGAGCCCGAACCACCACAGCTGCCCGAACAACGTCTGCGCGGTGCCCGGCGACACGAAGTACAGGCCGATGAACCCCGTGGACGCCGCGACGAGCGTGAACGGCAGCGCGAACACCGAGAACCAGACGAGCCCGAAGTCGAGCCGCCCCAGCCGGTGCCCGCGCGCGGGCCGGAACCACGTGCGGCGGAACCGCGCCGTGATCTGCACGTTGCCGCGCGCCCACCGCACGCGCTGCTTCCACAGCGCGCGCACCGAGTCCGGCTCCTCGGCGAGCACGACGGCCTGGCCGTCGAACACGACCGTGCGCCCGTCGAGCTGCGTGAGGAACGTCGAGAACGTGTCCTCCGCGAGCGTCGAGGTGTCGATGCGGCCGCCGATCGCCTCGAGGTTGGCGCGCGTGTGCAGCTGCGCACCGCCCGCGAGGCACGCGACGGCGCCCATGACGTTCTGCGCGCGGCGCGCGCACGCCTGCGCGGTGACGTACTCGTACCCGATGAACCGGGCGACGGCACCGGGCCGCCCGCTGCCCTCGCGGATGTACGCCGTCACGGCGCCCACCTGCGGGTCCGCGAGGTGGCGGGTCATGCGGCGCAGCGAGTCGGGCCGGTAGATGACGTCGGCGTCCATGATGAGCAGCGCCTGCATCCAGTCGTCGCGCAGCAGGTGCTCGATGCCGTGGTTGAGCGTGTGCGCCTTGCCCTGGCCGCCCTGCTCGCGCCGCAGCAGGTGGATGCGCCCCGGGTGCTCGGCGGCCTTGGCACGCACGACGTCGGGCGTGTCGTCGGTGCTCGCGTCGTCGACCACGTACACGCGCAGCCGGTCCGCCGGGTACTCCAGGCGCATGAGCCGCTCGAGCGACGCCGCGAGCACGGCGCCCTCGTTCCAGGCGGGAACCACCACGGCGACGCGCGGCAGGTGCGGGGCCGCGTGCCGCAGGTGGTTGCGCAGGCCGTGCACGGGCACGAGCAGGTACTGGTAGATGCCGCCCAGCGCAGGGACGATCCCGACGACGACGAGCACGACCAGCAGCGTGACGAGCGCGTCGTGCCCGATCGCGGGCCAGCTCACGCGGTCCCCTGCGCGCCGCGCAGCCAGCGGTACACGCCGACGTCGTCCGCGTGGTGCGCGTCGGTCGACGCGACGAGCACGACGCCCGCGGCGCGCCACCGCTCGACGACGCGGGTCCCCGGGCAGCGCCACTTCTCGTTGACCTCGACGGGCGTGCCGGTCGCGACGAGCACGTCCGCGAGCGCGTCCAGCAGGTCGTCCGGCACGTCGTCCTCGGCGATCCCGACCTTCGGCAGGATCGAGAACGGGTGCGCGAGCTGCGCGCGCCCCGTGCGCTCGACGGCGCGCAGCGTGCCGGTGACGACGAGCTCGACGACGTCGGCGCGCGTGACGCGGCCCTCGTCGAGCAGCCGCAGGGTCGTCGACGGGCTCCACGGCCCGTCCGTGCCGGGGACCTGGTGGTCGGCGAGCAGCACGCGGTCGGCGCCGCCCGGCGTCCCGAGCGCGGCGAGCACGTCCGGCGGCGCGTCGACCGTCCCGGCGACGTCGAGGACCTTCGCCTCGACGCCCGTGAGCACGCGCAGCCCGTCGACCGGCGGCAGCGCCGCGATCGCGGCGAGCATGGCGGGCACGTGCGTCGACGACGCGCGGACGTGGTCGACCATGCGGATCTCGCGCAGGCCGACGCGGCGCGCGGCCTCGAGGTTCTCGGCCGGGGTGCTGCGGGCGTCGTCCGAGAACGTCGAGTGCACGTGGTGGTCGCCGTCGAGGCGGGGCGCGCTCATGGGGCGGGCAGCACCTCGTCCACGGGGAGGAAGACGTCCTCGAGGTAGCGCACGTTGGCGAGCTCGGCGTGCTCGACGTGGCGCGGGACGGGGCGCCCGAGCACGTCGTCGAGCAGCAGCGACGGCATGTCGACGCCGGCCGCGATCGTCAGCGGCATCGCCCCGGGGAACCGCGGGTTGACCTCGAGCAGCGCGGGCACGCCGTCGGCGTCGCGCTTGAGCTGCACGTTCGCGACCGAGGTCAGGCCGACGGCGCGGGCCACGGCGGTCGCGGTCGCGACGAGCTCGTCGTCGTGCAGCGTCACGCCCGCCACCGCGACACCCGAGTCGACGCGCAGCCGCGCGCGCGGCACGGCGGCGACGACGTGACCCGTCGAGTCGGCGAACACGTCGACGGAGTACTCCTGGCCGGGCAGGAGCTCCTGGACCAGCAGGTCGTCCTCGTCGTGCACGGCGTCGAGCTCGCGCTCGGAGGCGACGGTCCGCACACCACGGGATCCCGCGCCGCGGCGCGGCTTGACGATCACGGGGAACTGCCACCCGGACAGCGCCTGCGGCGTGCCGAGGAGCTCGGTGCGGGGCACGCGCAGGGCACCGGTGCAGGCGTGCGCGAGCGCGAGCTTGTCGAGGCACGTGTCGAGCGTGCGCAGCGACGGCGCGGCCAGCGACGTCCCGGCGGCGGCGAGCTCGTCGCGCACGGCGGCCAGCCGCGGCAGCTCGACGTCGACGGTGGGGATCAGCACGTCCACCCGGTCGTCGGCGCACGTGCGCCGCACGGTGTCGACGAACTCGTCGGCCCGCCCCGCGGGCACGAGGCGGCGCGCGTCGGCGGGGACGAGGTAGAGCCCGCTGGCCCACCGGTCCATGTCGGCGGCGAGGACCTCGACGTCGCCACGGCGCAGCAGCGAGCGGATCACGGCGACGCCGGCGGGCCCACCGGCCCCGGTCACGAGCACGCGCGTCATGCTGTCCCCTCCCCTGCCGCCACCTCGGGCAGCGTCGCTGCGGCGGCGATCCCCGCCGTGGACGTGGTGGCCGCGAGCCCGGACAGCATCGCGGCGGCACGCACGGTCTCGAGCGGCTCGGCGTACGTCCCGGTGCCGAAGCGTGACCAGTAGCGCGCCGTGGCGCGGACGACGTCGGGCGCCATGTAGTCGCGGTGGGCCTGCGACGCGAACGCCGCGAGCATCTCGAGCTTGGTCTCGACGAACCCGTCGACGGGCACGAACCGGCTGGGCCGGTAGTCGATCGTCGACGACGGGCTCTGGAAGCACGCGAGCGCGGGCACGCGCCGCGTCGCGACCATCGTGGCCTCGTGCACCGCCCGGTGGTCCTGGTGCCGGTCGTGCGAGGAGTGCGTGTAGACCACGGTCGGGCGCACCTCGCGCACGGTGTCCTCGATGACGGTGATGAGGCCCTGCGCCGGGTCCATGCGGGTGTCCTCGAAGTCGTGCAGGTACAGCCGGGCGCCGATGACCCCGGCGGCGGCGAGCGCCTCGTGGCGGCGGGCGTCCGCGTCACCGCCGACGGCACCGCCCGAGAGCGTGAGGATCACGACGGTGTCGCCCGCGGCGCGGTGCGACGCGAGCGTGGCACCGACCCCGATCTCGACGTCGTCCGGGTGCGCGCCGACGGCCAGCACGACGTCCCGGGCGCCTGCGGCGTCCCGACGGCGGCGAGCCTCGGCGGCGAGCCCGGTGACCTTCTCGAGCAGCAGCGCGGCGGTCACGGGCTTGACGAGGAACTCGTCGGCGTCGCGACGCAGCGCCTCGACCGCGTAGTCGACCGACGCGAACGCCGTCATGACGGCGACGGGCACGCCGGGCGCCTGGCCGCGCAGCTCTCCCAGCAGCTCGAGCCCGCTCATGCCGGGCATCTGGATGTCGGTGAGGATCACGTCCGGCGTGCTGCGGGCGACCTCGGCGAGCGCCGACACCGCGTCCCCGCACACGGTGACGTCCATGCCGCCGCGCCGCTCCAGCACGGCGCGGAAGAAACCCGCCGTGTCGGCGTCGTCCTCGACCACGAGAACCTTCGTGCGTTGCTCGGCCACTGCCGACCTCCTAGCCCCCACCAGCAGCGTCGTGGCCACGCTACGTGGTCCGTGGGGGTTCGTCGTGCCCCGTCCCACCCTTCATGGGGACCGCTCGGGGACGAACGCCGCGTATCGGGACGGGACGCCCCGCCGAGGTGCGCGGGGACCGGGTGAAAGCCGGTGGGCCCGGCCTGGCCCGCGACGGTTCAGGCGCGAGCGGCGGCGGCCAGCCGGCGCACGGCCAGCAGCCCGACGACGACGAGCGCGACGTACAGCGCGGTGGCGCGCGCCCGGGGGTCCTCGACGAGACCGAGCCCGGAGCCGAGCCACGTGAACGCGGTGGTGCTCGCGAGCGCGAGCCCGACGGACTCGGCGAGCACGACGGCGGTCGCCGCGTGCGCGTCCGTGAGGCCGTCGTCGGGGTCGGGACGGGTCAGGCAGCGACCGAGGAGGTCGGGGTAGAGCGAGCCCATGCCGCCGCCGAGCAGCGCGGCGCCGAGCACGAGCCCGGCCGTCGCCGCGGTCGCGCCCGAGGCCACGACGGTCGTCGTGAGGACCACGAGGACGCCCCCGAGCAGGCTGAGCCCCGCGCTCCTGCTGCGGACGGCGAACCGGCGGTCGTCGAGGGCGGGGCGCGTGCCGGTCCACAGCCCGCAGACCGCCCACGTGAGGCCGGGCACGGCGATGACGACGCCGTACTGGTGCGGCGCGAGGCCGAGCGCGTCGTGCGCCACGACGGACAGCACGAGCGTCGAGCCGAAGTAGGCGGCGGCGACCGCGAGGAGGGCCGACAGGCCGGCTCGTCGCCCGCCGCGGGCGTGCAGCGTGCCGGCGGGCAGCAGCGCGGCGACGGCGCGGAGCATCAGCGCGGCTCCGACGAGGACCGCGAGCGCGGACCAGGCGCCGAGGGGCGCCGCGAGCGCCGCGGACCCGGCGGCGAGCACCGCGGCCCACCCCCACGGGACCCGTTCGCCGCTCGTGCCGTCGTGGTCGCCCGGCACGGAGCCCGCGGCGACGGCGCGCGCGGCGACGGCGCGCGCGGCCACGAGCAGCGGGAGGTGGAGCACCATCGCCCAGCGCCAGCCGAGGGACTGCGACACGGCGACGGCGTACAGCGGCCCGAGCAGGGACGAGACCACCCAGGTGCCGGACATGCCCGCGAGCACGAGCTGCCGGTGCCGCGCCGGGAGACCACGGACGATCGCGCCCATGCTCACCGTCGCGAGGGCGCCCGAGGCGAGCGACCGCACCACGGTCCCGGCGACGACGACGCCCATCGACGGTGCGAGCGCGCAGGTCACGGCACCGAGGATCGTGACGCCCGTGAACGTCAGCAGCAGCCGGTCGAGGCGGAACCGGGCGAGCAGCCAGGCGCCGGCGGGCAGCACGAGGAACATGGGCGCCTGCGCGGCGGCGTCGAGCGGGCCGTAGAGGTGCGTGCCGTCGAGCTCCGCCGCGAGCAGCGGGAGCACCGTCTGCGTCACGTAGCCCTGCATGCCCGCGAGCAGCTCGATCGCGAGCAGCGACGCCGCGAGCATCCCGACGGCGACGCCGTGGCGCCGCGGCTCGGGCCCGGGCGCGCGGGTCGGCTGGGCCATGGAAGAATGCTAGCAACATAGCGCCTCCACGGTCGGTCGGTTGCTAGCGTGATCGCATGCCGGCAGCAGCGAAGGTCCAGTTCAACGTGTACCTGCCACCCGACCTCGTGCGCGCCGTCAAGCACCGCGCGATCGACGAGGACGCGTCGCTGTCCGACCTCGTGCGCCGCGCGCTCGAGCGCTACCTCGACCGACCCGACGCCACCCCCGCCCGAGACGGGGACGCGTCGTGATCGCCCGCCCGGTCGAGGTGACGCACCACGTCGACGCGTGGTGCACGCTGCTGCGCGCACTCGGCGCGACGGCGCTGCTCGCCGACGGACGGGCGGAGGTGCTGCTCGGCTCCGGACGGGTGGCGCTGCGGCCACCGTCGGCGTCCGAGGAGTGCGGGACGCGCCTGGGGTTCGCCGTCGCCGCGTCCGACGTCACCGACCTCGCGGCGGCGCTGCCCGCCGCGGGCGCACGGCTGACGGCGGTCGACGCGACGACGTGGCGCGTGACGGCCGCCGACGGCACGGCGCTCACGCTGACCGACGCGGCGGCGACGCCGATCGGGGACGCCGGCGCCGCGCGAACGGACGCACCCGTCGTCGAACCGCTCTGGTACACGCCCGACGTCCCCGCCGCCGTCGGCGTGCTCACGGCCCTGGGCCTGCGCCGCCGGATCGCGTCGACCTCGGGCGGCTGGGTCGACCTGGAGGCGCCGGGAGGCGGCCTGACCGCCGCGCACCGTGACGCGGTCGTGCGCGCCGAGCTCGCGTTCGAGCACCCGGACCTCGACGCGCTGCTGACGCGCGTCACCGCCGCGGGCGTCGAGGCAGCGCTCGTCGACGAGGCCTACGGCCGGTCGCTGCGCCTGCCGCACCCGGACTCCCCCGCGGACCCGACGCGGGCCGTGTTCGTCAACGAGGCCCAGCGGGACTTGTACGGCTTCACGCGCGCCTGAGGTCGTGGGGCGGGACACACCCCGGCGACTTGCGGACCGATCGGTCCACTATATAGTGGACCGATCAGTCCATAAAGGTGGCACCGGCGTGCGCACCGCCCGACCCGACGCGCCCCCGCGCACGGGCGTCACACCCCGACACGCACGCCCGCTCGGCACCCCCGGCCCGTCATCGGAGCACACGCATGTTCACCAGCACCCAGGTCCAGCTCGTCGCCCGCCCGTCCGGGTGGCCGACCCACGACGACTTCCGCACCGTGCAGGTCACGCACGACGCGCTGCAGGACGGCGAGGTCCGCGTCCGCAACGAGTTCGTCTCGGTCGACCCGTACATGCGCGGCCGCATGAACGACACCCGCTCCTACGTCGCGCCGTACGCGCTCGGCGAGACCATCACCGGCGGTGCGATCGGTCGCGTCGTCGAGTCGGCCGACGCGTCCCTGCCCGTCGGCACCGTCGTGCTGCACCAGCACGGCTGGAGCGACGCCGTGCAGGCCCCCGCCGCCACGTTCCGCGCGGTCGCCGAGATCCCCGGCGTGCCGCTGTCGGTGCACCTGCACGTCCTGGGCATGACGGGCCTCACCGCGTACGTCGGGCTCACCGCGATCGCCGGCCTGCGCGAGGGCGACACCGTGTTCGTCTCCGGCGCGGCCGGGGCCGTCGGGTCGAGCGTCGGCCAGATCGCGAAGCTGCTCGGCGCGGGCCGCGTCATCGGCTCGGCCGGCAGCGCCGAGAAGGTCGAGGCGCTCACGTCGCGCTTCGGCTACGACGCCGCGTTCAACTACAAGGACGGCGACGTGCGCGGCCAGCTCGCCGCCGCCGCGCCCGACGGCATCGACGTGTTCTTCGACAACGTGGGCGGCGACCACCTCGAGGCCGCGCTCGACGCGTTCAACGACGGCGGCCGCGCCGCGCTGTGCGGTGCGATCTCCGGCTACAACACGACCACCCGCGCGCCGGGGCCGGACAACCTCGCGAACATCATCACGCGCGCCCTCACCCTCAAGGGCTTCACGCTCGCCGGGTACCTGCACCTCGCGCCCGAGTTCACGCAGGCCATGACCGGCTGGTTCGGCGCCGGAGAGATCGCGTACGACGAGACGGTCGTCGACGGCATCGAGCACACCGTCGACGCGTTCCTCGACATGATGCGTGGCGCGAACACCGGCAAGATGCTCGTCCGCGTCGGGCCCGCCGCCTGACCGGCGCCGCACGACCGCCGCCGCGTCCGGACGTCCGCCGACGATCCCGGACGCCCGAGAGGCCCGCACCCGACGGTGCGGGCCTCTGCGCGTCCCGCGCCGGCACGGTGCCGACCGTGCACGTCCACCCGCGCCGTGAGCGGTCTCACCCGTCCGGCCCGGTCACAGCGGGGGCGTCGGGTGTCGATAATCCGAGCATGGGTCTGGTCGACGAGTCGATGCCGCGGCTGCACGGGGGTCGCGGGCTGCTGGCCGTGACGTTCGGCGTCATGGCGGTCATCGTGCTGGTCGCGCTCGGCTGGTCGGTCAACCCGCACGCGTCCGTCGTGCCCTGGCTCGCGGTCGGGGCACTGCTCGGCGTGCTGTCGGCGCTGACGCTGCTGCTGCCCGACCGGCCCTGGACGCAGCCCGCGATGCTCGCGGCGGGCATGGTCGGCCTCGGCGTGCTCGTCGCGTCCTGCCGGACGGCCGAGGGCATGATCTCGGTGTCGCTCGGGCTCATCACCGCGGCCCAGCTCGCGGCGTTCAGCTTTCCCCCGCGCCAGGCCGTGCCGCTGGTCGGGTTCGCGCTCGTCGTGACCACCGTCGCGATGGCCGACGCACCCGCGACGTTCCACCCCATGTCCTGGGTGGCGGTCACGGTGGTGACGATCGCGTCGACGTCGCTGCTCGGGTACGTCACGCACTGGCTGCGTCACCACGCGACGACCGACGACCTGACGGGCGCGCTCACGCGCCGCACCCTGTTCGAGCGCGTCGGCGCGCTGCTGCGCGACGCCCAGCGCACCGGCGCGCCGCTGGCGGTGGTGTCGGCGGACGTCGACGACTTCAAGGCCATCAACGACACGCAGGGGCACCACGCGGGCGACGAGGTGCTCGCGTCCCTCGTGGCGACCTGGCGCTCGACGGTCGACGGGTCCGCGGCCGTCATCGGCCGCACGGGCGGCGACGAGTTCCTCCTCGCACTCCCCGGCTACGACGAGGCGCAGGCCACCGCCTGGGTGGAGCGCGCACGCGCGGTCTCTCCCGCGCCGTGGAGCGCGGGCGTCGCCGTCGCGCGCGCCGACGACGCCGTGCCGGGGCTGCTGCGACGCGCCGACGACGCGCTGTACGCGACGAAGCACGCCCGCGCCGGGGCGCCACGGGAGCAGCGCGGGGGGTGAGCCTCGCCGCCCGCAGCCCGGACGTCGACGACGGCGGGTCTCCTGACCGCGGACCGGCTGGTCGTCACTCCCACGGCCGCGCGGCGAGCGCGTCCAGGTCGACGACCCGGCCACCGGCGACCACGGCGGCGCGCGGCACGCGCCGAACCAGCGCGTCCATCGGGTTCTCGGCGTCGAGCAGCACGACGTCCGCGCGCGCGCCGGGCACCAGGTCGTGCACCTCGTCGGTCACGAACGGCGCGCCGTCGCGGGTGGCGATCTCGACGACCCGGCGCAGGTCCTCGTCCCGCACCACGCCGCCCGCGCGGGCGTACTGCCACGCGATGCCGAGCAGGTCGCCGTCGCCGTAGGGGCTCCACAGGTCCCGGATGCCGTCGGTGCCGAACCCGAAGCGCACCCCGGCCGCGTCCATCTCCGCCAGCGGGAGCTGCCGCATCCGCACGGGCGCGACCGTCGTCATCGTGACGCCGAGCGCGCCCATCCGGTCGAGCAGGTCGCGACGCCGCACGGGGTCGACGTCGACGACCGCGAACCCGTGCGCGACGTTGACCTTGCCGGGCGCGATCCCGTCCCGCTCCACGCGGTCGAGGATCAGCTCGATCTCGAACGCGCCCAGGTCGCCGGGCTCGTGCAGGTGGATGTCCAGCCCGCACCCGTGCTCCGCGGCGATCCGGAACAGCCCGTCGAGCTGCCCCACCGGGTCCCGGTCGATCAGCGCCGGGTCGAGGCCGCCCACGTGCTCCGCACCCGCGGCGGCGGCCCGCTCCAGCAGCTCCAGCACGCCCGGCCGGCGCAGCACGCCGTCCTGCGGGAACGCCACGACGGTCAGCTCGATCGCGCCGTCCAGCGCGGCGGCCGCCTCGCGCACCGCGTCGATGCCGCGCAGCCCCACCCCGAGGTCGACGTCGACGTGCGTCCGCACCCGCGTGGTGCCGGTGCGCAGGTACTCGCGCAGCACGCGCTCGGCGACGGGCGCGCTCGGGATGCCGAGCTCGTCGCGACGGGCGCGCTCGTGCGCGATCCGCCCCTGCGTGCCGCCCTCGCCGCCGTAGGACTGCCACGGCAGACCCCACCAGCTCTTGTCGGCGTGCGCGTGCGTGTTCACCAGACCGGGCAGCGCGAGCAGCCCACGCCCGTCGACGACCTCGACGCCCGCCGTCGCCCCGTCCTGCGTGGGCCGGACCCAGACGATGCGGTCCCCCGCGACGCCCACGTCGGACGGGTCACCGCCCCACGGCCGCACGTCCCGGATGATCAGCGTCGCGTCGTCGTGTGCCACCGGACCATCGTGCCAGCGGGGCTCGGGTACCCCGCACGCGCTGGTGCTCTCGCAGTCCCGCACGGCGGTCACCCCCCGTCCACGCGAGCGGTCGCGATCACGTCCCGGTCCCGCGCCGTCGCCGCAGCGCCCCGGACGCACGAAGAGCCCGCCGTCGCCGGCGGGCTCTTCGTCTGCTTGCTGTCCGAACCGCTGATCGCTCGCGTGTGGACGTGAGCGAGAGCGTCATGGTGGAGGTGGCGGGAATCGAACCCGCGTCCGATGACGTGGGACCAGGGCTTCTCCGGGTGCAGTCCGCAGGAGATTTTCTCAGCCCCCACGATCACGCGGACAAGACGTGGACGGGCTCAGTCGGCTAAGAGTCCCGCCCGCCCCACCGACGAGGACGGACAGCAGTGGCTCTCTAGATGACGCCGGGAACTAGACCGAGAGCATGTCTAGGCCGACGGACTTCGAGGCTCGCTCAGGCGGCGAGGGCGAAGTCGGTGCGCTTGGAATCGGCACCTATGAGTCGCACGGAGCGTTTACGAGATAACCGTGCATCCTCGACCCGCTTCACCTGGCTCGACGATCACCGTCGAAACCGATCACCCCCATGGGTGTGTTCAGTTGTCAAGCAGTCGCCGTCCGCCCTGGTGGGGGCGTCCGACGAGGTCCAGCGTACGTCACAACCCGGGTCGCGTCGCCGTGATTCCCGACGCGGTGAGCGGGCGGTCCGGCCGTGCTGTGAGGCGGAGCGGTCAGGCGCCCCCCTCCATCCCGCGCGGTCCCGACGAGCCGTCGTCGAACCCGCGGGGCAGGTCGCCGCGCCCGGGGCCGCCGCGCTCCCCCGGGCCTTGCCCGCCGAGCTCACGCTCGGTGCCGCCGGGGTACCCGCCCGGCCCGTGGTGCCCGGGCCCGCCGGCGAGGAACCCGACCAGCGCGACCCCGCCGCCGCCCGTCACGAGGCCGACCAGGAGCGCCGCACCAGCGAGCAGCGCGGTGACACCCGCACCGACCGTGCGGCGCGGGCGCGCGACGGGTGCCGCCGGGGGCGGCACCGGCGCAGCCGCCGCGGGTGCGACGGTCGGCGGCGGGTCGGCGGGAGCGGTCGGCGGCGGGCCGGCGGGGGCGGTCGGGCCCGGTGCCGACGCGGCGGGTGCCGCGCCACTGACAGGGTCGACGGGGTCGACGGGGCGGCCCTGGCCGTGCGACGGGGTGCTCTGCTGCTCCACGGTGTCCTCCTCGGGGCGCCCGGCGGCGCCTGCTGCCACCAGGACACCGCTCCGACCCGGGCGGAGGCTGGGACGCACCTGCCGGTCTCCTGTGCGCGTGTCGGTGCCGTGCCGCACGATGGGCGGATGGACCTGCCGGTGATGCCGCCCGTCGCGCCGATGCTCGCGAAGTCCGTCAAGGAGATCCCGGACGTGGGGCACGTCGAGCCGAAGTGGGACGGGTTCCGCACGATCGTGTTCCGCGACGGCGACGACGTCGAGCTCGGCAGCCGCAACGAGAAGCCGATGACGCGGTACTTCCCCGAGCTCGTCGAGGCGCTGCGCGCGAACCTCCCCGAGCGCTGCGTGGTCGACGGCGAGATCGTGCTGGTGACGGGCGACCGGCTCGACTTCGACGCGCTGCAGCAGCGCATCCACCCCGCGGCGAGCCGCGTGAAGCTGCTGTCCGAGCAGACGCCGGTGTCGTTCGTCGCGTTCGACCTGCTCGCGCTCGGTGACGACGACCTCACGAGCCGGCCGTTCGCCGAGCGCCGCGCGCTGCTCGTCGAGGCGTTGGCCGACGCCCACCCGCCCGTGCACGTGACGCCCGCGACCGGTGACCTCGCCGAGGCGCGGCGCTGGTTCGAGCAGTTCGAGGGCGCGGGTCTCGACGGCGTCGTCGCCAAGCCGCTCGACGGCACGTACCAGCCCGACAAGCGCGCGATGTTCAAGATCAAGCACGAGCGCACGGCGGACTGCGTGGTCGCGGGCTTCCGCTGGCACAAGTCCGGCGACGTGGTCGGGTCGTTGCTGCTGGGCCTGTGGGCCGACGACGGGCACCTGCAGCACGTCGGCGTCAGTGCGTCGTTCCCCATGGCCCGCCGCGCCACGCTGCTCGACGACCTCGCGCCGTACCGCGACGTCGACCTCGCCGAGCACCCGTGGGGCGGCTGGGCCGACCAGCAGGCGCACGCCGGGCAGCGCCTGCCGGGCGCCGTGAGCCGCTGGAACGCGACCAAGGACCTGTCGTTCGTGCCGCTGCGCCCCGAGCTGGTCGTCGAGGTCGCCTACGACCACATGGAGGGCGACCGGTTCCGGCACACCGCGCAGTTCCGTCGGTGGCGTCCCGACCGCGACCCGCGCTCGTGCACGTACGCGCAGCTCGACGAGCCCGTGCGGTTCGACCTCGCGGAGATCCTCGGCACCTGACGCACCGGGGCTCGCACGTCGTGCAGCGCACGTCTCGTGCCCGGGTGGCCCACCGACCGCGCACCCGGGGCACCGCCGCGTCACTACGGTGTCGGCCGTGGCACGCGGAGGAGATCAGAGGACCCCAGACGTCGACCCCCTGGTCACCTCACGCGCCGCCGGCGTCCCGTGGCGCTCGCTGCCCTGGTGGGCGCCCGTCACCGCGCTCGTCATGTCCCTCACGGCTCGCACCCTGGGGCCGTCGGGCGACAGCGGCTCGCTGGTCTCGGCCGTGGTCACGGCGGTGGCCGTCGTCGTGATGCTCGTCGGCACGTGGCGCCTGACGTCGGGCCCGCGGTGGGCCCGCTGCTACGACACGACCGTCACGTCCGTGTGGTGGTCGTTGGCGCTCGGCCTGGCCCACGCCTGTCTGCTGGGGGTCGTCGCGGCGACGGTCGGCTTCGAGTCGCCGTGGGGCGACGCGCTGCTCGTCGCGACCGGCGTCCACCTGGTGTGGCCGGTCGTGGCTCTGGCCCTGGGCGTCCCGGCGATGCTTCTCGGCGGCATCGCGCTGCTCGCCGGGGTCGCGGCGCGGTCCGTCGGCGGGGACCGCGTCGTGGCCATCGGCGTCGTCGTCACCCTCGCAGGACTCGCCCTGCTGATCGGTGGCGGCACGGTCGACGCCCTGACGGCCGCGGAGTCCGGTGGCGGCACGACCCGCGGCCTCCTCCCGCTGCTGGTCGACGCGTGGACGCGGCCGGGCCCGGGGCCGATGACCGTCCGGACCGGGTCGATCACCGCGCTCGTCGGGATCGTCACGATGCTGCTCGGCTTCCGTGTCCCTCCCCGGGCCGGCGACGTCACACCCGCAGCAGCACCGCCACCGTGACGACCATGGTCGCGAGGACCTCGCCCGCGCCGATCGGGCCGGGACGCAGCCGCGGCCACCGCCACGGCACGACGACGGCACGCAGCGCGAGCAGCGCGCCGACCGCGCCGAGCACGGGGTCGACGAGCGCCCCGAGTACCGCGACCACGACGTGGTACACGACGGACACGCGGCGCACGCGCGGGTCGTCGCGGT
Organism: Cellulomonas sp. B6; assembly: GCF_001462455.1. Taxonomy (GTDB): domain Bacteria; phylum Actinomycetota; class Actinomycetes; order Actinomycetales; family Cellulomonadaceae; genus Cellulomonas. Next base: position 2,685 of record NZ_LNTD01000110.1, on the reverse strand, counting down.
CGCGGATGAGGCACTTCACGTACGGGACGGTGCCCAGGAAGTACGCGGCGAGCACCGCCGTGGCGGTCCACAGCCGGCCGGGTGCGACCACCGACGTGCTGAGCCCGGCGGCGACGGGCGTCAGCAGGGCCGCCGCGAGAATCGTGACGGTGTCGTTCCACCACGACCGGTCGGCCCGCCGCAGCGACGCCACGAGGCTCACGCCGAGCAGCACCGCGAACGCCGGCGACCACAGCAGCAGCCGCGGAGCCGACGCCACGAGCGCGGCCAGCAGCACGACACCGGCACCCCCGTAGACGAGGACCGGGCGCACGTACCGTGCGCGGCGCCCCGACCGGAGCCAGATCCCCGCGGCGTGGTACGCGAGGTACCCGACGAGCCACGCCGCCATCAGCAGCGCGTGCCGCCAGGTCCAGCCGGCCATCGTGGCGCCGACCACCGGCGGGACCACGAGCATCGCCCACGCCCCGTGCTGCCGCGGCACCCAGCCCTGCGACGGCCGGCGGCGTCGCGGGGTCCGCGGCACGGTCGCCGTCACGGACGTCGGCGGTGCGGTCATCGGGTCACGCTAACGGTGGGCCCACGTCGCGTACCCGGGACGGTGGTCCCTCGCGCGCAGCCGTGCCCGGCGGCTCGCCGTCCTGGCGCCCTGCCGAGCGCGTGACCGAGCCCGGCTGTCACCGACGACCGTCGATGCCGTGTGGCGTTGCGGCCACCTGACAGCCGCAACGCCACACACTCCCCGCGCCGGAGGACCCGCTCCGACGCCGGACCGCCCGGGGCACCCTGTCCGGCGTCGCACCGGCCACCGCCGTCGACGCACGTGCCAAGCCCGCACGTCGTGACCCGCTACCGTGTCGCGTCAGTCCGCGAGGCCCACCACGTACCCGACGAAGAACAGACCCACGAGCACCGCCGCGACGCCGATCACGGCGTACGCCACCCAGTTCGCGCCGGTCGACCCGGTCGGCGGCTGCCGGTCCGACGCACCCGAGGTCGACGACTCCCCCGGGGGCGTGTCCCCGGGGGCGACCGACCCGCCGGGCTCGAGGCCGGGCGTGGTGTCGGGGTCCGGGTCGGGGGTGCTGGCCGTCATGCGGGTCCTCTCGTCGGCGTCCCTCCCACGCTCGCCCGCGCGCGCCCGATCAGCAACCCGAACGCGCCACGGCCGACCGCGCTGCGGGCGCCGGGTCCACCGGGCGCGCCGCGCCCGCACGCGTCGGCGCCGCCCATCGACGCGCGCGCGACGGACCGCGCCCGTAGCGTCGAGGGACGACCCCCGACCGCGACCAGGAGGCCGCCATGACAGCGACGCAGCGCCCGCACGACGTGGTCGTGGTCGGCTCCGGGTTCGGCGGCCTGTTCGCGACGCGCGCGCTCGCGGACGTGCCCGGCGTGCGCGTCACGGTGGTCAGCGGCGTCAACCACCACCTCTTCCAGCCCCTGCTCTACCAGGTGGCGACGGGGATCCTGTCGTCGGGCGAGATCGCACCCGCGACGCGCGACGTGCTGCGGCGCCAGCGCAACGCACGCGTCCTGCTGGGCGTGGTCGAGGACGTCGACCTCGACGCGCGCGAGGTCGTGCACCGCTCACCGCTGGGCGAGGTCCGCACGCGCTACGACTCGTTGGTCGTGGCGGCGGGCGCCGGGCAGTCGTACTTCGGGCGCGACGAGTTCGCCGAGCACGCACCCGGCCTCAAGAGCCTCGACGACGCGATGGAGGTCCGCGCGCGCGTCCTCGGGGCGTTCGAGCTCGCCGAGCTCACGGACGACCGCGACGCGCTCGACCGGCTCCTGACGTTCGTCGTGGTCGGTGCGGGCCCGACGGGCGTCGAGATGGCCGGGCAGGTCGCCGAGCTCGCGCACCGCGTGCTGCCGGGGCAGTTCCGCCGCGCCGACCCGGCCCGCGCACGCGTGCTCCTCGTCGACCCCGTGGAGCACGTGCTGCCCGGGTACCCGCAGCGGCTCGCGTCGGCCGCGGCGCGCGAGCTCGACCGCCTGGGCGTCGAGCTGTGGACGGGGTGGAAGGTCGTCGAGCTCGATGCGCGGTCGGTGACCGTCGAGGACGCCGACGGGCGCCGCCGCGAGATCCCGTCGGTGTGCAAGGTGTGGGCGGCGGGCGTCGCGGGCGCTCCGCTCGGGCGCGTGCTCGCCGAGCGGGCAGGTGCCGAGACGGACCGCGCCGGGCGCGTGCGCGTCACGCCGGACTGCACGCTGCCGGGCCACCCCGAGGTCTTCGTCGTCGGGGACCTCATGAGCCTGGAGGACCTGCCGGGCGTCGCGCAAGTCGCGATCCAGAGCGGGCAGCACGCGGCCGGGCAGATCGCCGCTCGCGTGCGCGGCGAGCCGACCGGGCAGCGGTTCGTGTACCGCGACAAGGGCAGCATGGCGACGGTGTCGCGGTTCTTCGCGGTCGCGCAGGTGGGCCCGGTGCGCACCGCGGGCGTGCTCGCGTGGGCGCTGTGGCTCGGCGTGCACCTGGTCTACCTGGTCGGGTTCAAGAACCGGCTCACGACGCTGCTGCACTGGGCGGTGTCGTTCGTCGGTCGGGGTCGCGCGGAGCGCGCGTCGACGTGGCAGCAGGTGGTGGCCCGCAACGTGCTGCGCCGCACGGGCGACGCCGCGCTCGGTGCCCGCGACGCGGCCGGCTGACCCGACGGGGCGTACCCGCGCCGCACGCGTCAC
>NZ_LNTD01000109.1 GCF_001462455.1 Cellulomonas sp. B6 | reverse complement strand
CTGCCCCTGCCGCTCAAGGCCGCGGACACGACGCCCGAGCGCCCGTGGCCCGTGCGGCACCTCGCACCGAAGGTCGCGGACTACGTCGCGCGCATGCCGCCGGTGTGGGTCGAGGGCCAGGTGCTCAACGTGCGGCGGTGGAACTCGCTGCTGTTCCTCACGCTGCGCGACACCGACCTCGACATGTCGCTGTCGGTCACGCTGCCCGCGGTCGCGGCGATGAGCCTGGGCGACCGGTTCGCCGACGGCGCGCACGTCGTGGTGCACGCGCGGCCGCAGTACCAGGTGAAGAAGGGCGCGCTGGGCTTCTCGGCCGACCGCGTGCGGCTGGTCGGGCTCGGCGAGCTGCTCGCGCGCATCGAGCACCTCAAGGGGGTGCTCGCGGCGGAAGGACTGTTCGACGAGTCGCGCAAGCGTGCCCTGCCGTTCCTGCCCGCCGTGGTCGGGCTGGTGTGCGCGCAGCAGGGCGACGCCGAGCACGACGTCGTGTCGAACGCGCGCGCCCGCTGGCCCGGCGTGCAGTTCGAGATCCGGCGCGTGACCGTGCAGGGCGCCGAGGCGGTGCCGTCCGTGACCACGGCGATCGCCGAGCTCGACGCCGACCCGCGGGTCGAGGTCGTCGTCGTCGCGCGCGGCGGCGGCTCGTTCGAGGACCTGCTGCCGTTCAGCAACGAGACGCTCGTGCGGGCTGCGGCCGCGTGCCGCACGCCGCTGGTCAGCGCGATCGGCCACCACATGGACGCGCCGCTGCTCGACCTCGTGGCGGACCTGCGCGCGTCGACGCCCACCGACGCCGCCAAGCGCGTCGTGCCCGACGTGACCGAGGAGCGGGCGCGCCTCGCGCAGGCGCGCACCCGCACGCGGGCCGCGCTCACGCACCGCCTGGCGCGCGAGCAGGCGGCGCTCGACCACTGGCGCACGCGGCCGGTCATGGCGCGGCCCGAGACGCTCGTCGACCCGCACGAGCGCACGCTGCGCGACCAGACCGCGCGCGGTCGTGCGGTGCTCGACGCCGCGCTCGCGCACGCCGCGACCGCGACGGCCCGGCTCGCGGGCCAGGTGCGTGCGCTGTCCCCCGCCGCGACGCTCGAGCGCGGGTACGCGGTCGTGCAGCGGGCCGACGGCGCCGTGGTGCGCGACCCCGCCGAGGTCGCGGCCGGCGACAGGTTGCGCGTGCGCGTCGCGGCGGGCGAGCTCGCGGCGGACGTCGTCGACGCGTGACCCGCACCTGACCGGGCGCTGCGCCGGCGGGCGCGGTGACGGCTGCACGCGGTCACGGCGGGGGCGCGGTGACGCGCGGACGACCACGTCGGTGCCGAGGCGCGTCCGCTGGGCGGCCCCGCGCGTGCGCCGTCGGCGACGGCTGGTTGACTGTGCGCGTGGCACGACGTGAGACGACCCCCACCGACGGTCCGGCGGACGGGGCGGTGGGCCTCCCCGACCCCGCGACGCTCGGCTACGAGCAGGCCCGCGACGAGCTCGCGGCGATCGTGGGGCGGCTCGAGTCCGGTGCGGGCACGCTCGAGGAGTCGCTCGCGCTGTGGGAGCGCGGCGAGGCGCTCGCGGCGCGCTGCCAGGAGTGGCTCGACGGAGCGCGCGAGCGGCTGACCGCCGCCCGGGGCGGCCGCACCGGCGCACCGGGGGCGCAGCAGACGCAGGGGACGCAGGACGACGACGCCCGGACGGCACCGGCCGCCGGCACGACCGAAGAGGAGGACCGGTGACCGACGGCACGCAGGGTCGCGCGCTCGTGATCGGCGAGGCGCTGGTGGACGCGGTCCGCCGGCCCGACGGCACGCGCGAGGAGTTCCCGGGCGGCAGCCCGGCCAACGTGGCGATCGGCCTGGCGCGCCTGGGCCGCCGTGCGGAGCTGCTGACGTGGCTCGGCGACGACGCGCACGGCGACCTCGTGCGCCGCCACCTCGCGGCCTCGGGCGTGCACGTCCTGACCGGCGACCGCGCACCCGCCCGGACCCCCGTCGCGACCGCGCACCTCGACGCCGAGGGCGTCGCGACGTACGACTTCGACCTCGAGTGGGACCTGCCCGCGACGTGGGACGAGGGCGAGGGCGACGCGCTCGTCGTCCACACCGGGTCGATCGCGGCCGTGCTCACGCCCGGCGGCCCGAAGGTGGCCGACCTGCTGGAGAACCGTCGCGCGACGTCGACCGTCACGTACGACCCGAACCTGCGCCCCGCGCTGATGGGCGACCCGGCCGACGTGCGGCCCGTCGTCGAGCGGCTCGTGCGCGCGTCCGACGTCGTCAAGGTCAGCGACGAGGACCTCGCGTGGCTGCTCCCCGGCGTCGCGCCGGCCGAGGTCGCCGAGGAGTGGAGCCGCTCGGGGCCCGCGCTCGTGGTCGTCACGCACGGCGGCGAGGGCGCGTTCGCGAGCACCGCCGCCGGCGCGCGCCTCACGGTCCCGGCGCCGCGCGTCACCGTCGCCGACACCGTCGGTGCGGGTGACTCGTTCATGGGCGGCCTGGTCGACGGCCTGTGGTCCGCCGGGCTGCTCGGCGCCGACCGCCGCGCCGCGCTGCACGACGTCGACGCGGGCACGGTCGAGCAGGTGCTCGCCCGCTGCGCGCGCATCGCCGCCATCACGGTCTCGCGCGCGGGCGCCAACCCGCCGACGACCGCCGAGCTCGACACCGAGGGAGCCCCCGCATGAGCACGACGCCGACCACTCCCGCGCAGGCCTGGGCCGCGCTGGCCGACGGCAACCTGCGGTTCGTCGAGGACCGCATGGCGCACCCGTCGCAGGGCATCGACCGCCGCACCGAGGTGAGCGTCGAGCAGCACCCGTTCGCGGTCGTCTTCGGCTGCTCCGACAGCCGCGTCGCGGCCGAGATCATCTTCGACCAGGGCCTCGGCGACCTGTTCGTGGTCCGCACGGCCGGTCACGTGCTCGACACGACCGTCATCGGGTCCATCGAGTACGGCGTCGAGCTGCTGGGCGCACCGCTCGTCGTCGTGCTCGCGCACGACTCGTGCGGCGCCGTCGCGGCCGCGACGGACGCGATCACGCACGGCAACGTGCCGCCCGGGTTCGTGCAGGCCGTCGTCGACCGCGTGATCCCCTCGATCGTCGGGCTCACGGCCTCGGGCCGGCCGCTCGACACGTTCGACGCCGCGACCCTCGGCCACGAGCACGTGCTGCACACCTCACGCCAGCTGCACGGCTACTCGGTGTCGCTCGCCGAGTCCGTCGCGGCGGGCCGGACCGCGATCGTCGCGGTCGAGTACACGCTCGCCGACGGGCGCGCCCAGCTCGCGCAGGTCATCGGCGACATCGGCGCCGGACCGGGCGTCGTACCCGGCACCGCGGCCTGACCCCGGACGGCATGACCGGCTCCGCGCGGGGCCGGTCGTGCCGCGCCGCCCGGGTGCGGTTCGGCGCCCGCGGGCCGGGGTGCTCGCCCGGTCAGGCCGTCGCCCGTGCGCCCGGCTCGGCGTCGTGCGGCGTCACGCGCTCGCGCCAGTAGCGCGACCCGTCCTGCCGGCGCCCCACGAGCCCGGCCTCGACGAGGTCGCGGCGCACGCGCACCGGATCGTCCGCGATCGACGCGATCCGCTCGGTCAGCGCGGGCTCGTCGAGCTCCTCGCCCGGTGCGACGAGCAGCGCAGCGACGTGGTCGAGCAGCTCGTCACGGTCGCGCGTGCGGCGGGGCGTCGTCACCCAGCGCCCGCGCACCAGGAACCGCGCGGCGTCGCACGGCGGGGTGGTGGTGGTGTCCATCCCGCCATGCTGCCGCCCGCGACCCCGGGAGCCGAGCCCTTTCCCCGTCCGGTCCGCCGGGCTCCGGCCGCCGGGCGGCCCGGCCGTCACGCCGCGGTGTGCCGCCCGCCACCCGCCGACGCGTGGTCGCCCGTCCCCGCCGCCCGCTCCTCGGCGCGCGCGGCACGGCGCTGCGCGCGCTCGGTCGCGCGGCGCCGCTCCTCGACGCTCTCCTCGTCGGCGCGGCGCGCGGCCTCCTCGTCGTACGTGAGGTTCTCGCCGGTCTCGGGGTCGAAGACCATGAGCCGCGCGGGGTCGAACCACAGCTCGGCGACGTCGCCGTCGCGGACGCGGGACTCGGCGCCGAGGGCCGCGACGAGCTGCGTGCGCATGCCCTCGCCGTCGAGGTCGCGGTCGAGCTCCTCGAGCGTCTGCGCGACCTCCTCGTGCGTCTCGAACGGCACGTAGGCGTACAGGTCGGCACCGAGCCACTCGACGACGTCGACGTCGGCCTCGAACGTCACGCCGCCCTCGCGGCCGCCCTCGTCGAACGTGTCGACGTCCTCGAGGTGCTCGGGCCGTAGGCCGACGATCACGAGGCCCCGGTCGCCGATGCGCTCGCGCAGCTCGGGTGACAGCGGCACGTCGGCCAGCGGCAGGCGCAGCGTGTCGCCGTCGACCTCGCCGGGCAGGAAGTTCATGGGCGGTGAGCCGATGAACCCGGCGACGAACAGGTTGACGGGCTGCTCGTACAGCGCGCGGGGGCTCGCGGCCTGCTGCAGCACGCCCTTCTTGAGGACCGCGACGCGGTCGCCCAGCGTCATGGCCTCGGTCTGGTCGTGGGTCACGTAGAGCGTCGTCGTGCCGAGGCGGCGCTGCATGCGGGAGATCTCGGTGCGCATCTGCCCGCGCAGCTTGGCGTCGAGGTTCGACAGCGGCTCGTCGAACAGGAACGCGCGTGCGTCGCGCACGATCGCGCGGCCCATCGCGACGCGCTGCCGCTGGCCGCCGGACAGGTTGGCGGGCTTGCGGTCGAGATGCTCGCGCAGCTCCAGGGTGTCCGCGGCCCGCTCGACGCGCTCGCGGATCTCCTCGTCCGAGAACCTGCCCTTCTCGAGGCGCAGCGGGAACGCGATGTTCTCGAAGACGCTGAGGTGCGGGTAGAGCGCGTAGTTCTGGAACACCATCGCGAGCTTCCGGTCGCGCGGCGCCTTCTCGTTGACGACGTCGCCGTCGATCGCGATCTCGCCGTCGGTGATGTCCTCGAGCCCGACGACCATGCGCAGCAGCGTCGACTTCCCGCACCCCGACGGCCCGACGAGGATGACGAACTCGCCGTCCTCGATGTCGAGGCTGACGTCGTTCACGGCCGGGTAGCCGTCGCCATACTTCTTCACGACGTGGCTCAGCGTGATCGCGGCCATGGCGAACCTCCCTGCGGTCCGGGTCAGCCCTTGACGGCGCCCTGGGTGAGCCCGGCGACGATCTGGCGCTGGAACAGCAGCACCAGGATCACGACGGGGATGGTGACGATAACGGCGGCGGCCGAGATGGCGCCGGTGGGCTCCTCGAACTGCGAGGCGCCCGTGAAGAACGCGAGCGCCGCGGGCACGGGCCGCGCCGCCTCGGTCGACGTGAGCGAGATGCCGTACACGAAGTCGTTCCACGCCAGGAAGAACGCGATGATCGCGGTGGTCGCGACCCCCGGGCCGGCGAGCGGCACGATGACCTTGCGGAACGCCTGCGCGGTGGTCGCGCCGTCGACCTGCGCGGCCTGCTCCATCTCCCACGGGATCTCGCGGAAGAACGCCGTGAGGGTCCAGATCGACAGCGGCAGCGTGATCGACAGGTACGGGATGACCAGGCCGGCCCACGTGTCGTACAGGCCGATCGAGCGCCAGATGTTGAACAGCGGCGTGACGATCGAGATGACCGGGAACATCGACACCGCGAGCGACAGACCCAGCACGAACGCCTTGCCCGGGAAGTCGAGCCGCGCGACCGCGTACGCGCACAGCGACGCGAGCACGACCGCGATCGCGGTGGCGATGAGGCAGATCCCCACGGAGTTGCGCAGCGCCGGCAGGAACAGCTCCGAGGCCGAACCGGTGAGGATCAGCTGGTAGTTCTGCCACGTCACCGCCGACGGCAGGAACGAGCCGTTGTCCAGGTCGGACGGCGCCTTGAGCGACAGCGACACGATCCAGGCGACCGGGAACAGGCAGTACAGGACGATGGCCAGGCCGCCGAGCCACCACCACAGCTTGCCGCGCGCGCTCATCGTCCCGCCCTCGTCGACGCCGCCAGGTTGACCTTGAAGCCCTTGACGAACATCAGGGCGATGAGCGCGACCGCGATCGTCAGCAGCACGGACACCGCCGAGCCGATGCCGATCTCGAGGCGCTGGATGGTCTGCCGGTACGCGAGGAACGCGACCGACTCGGTGCCCGCGGCACCGTTCGTCATGATGAAGATGTTGTCGAAGATGCGGAACGCGTCGAGCGTGCGGAACAGCAGCGCGACCATGATCGCGGCCTTCATGTTCGGGATCGTCACGCGCCGCATCCGCTGCCACGCGGTCGCGCCGTCGACCTTCGCGGCCTCCTGCAGCTCGCCCGGCACCTGCGCGAGGCCCGACAGCAGCAGCAGCGAGATGAACGGCGTGGTCTTCCAGATCTCCGACAGCGCGATGACCGTCACGGCGCTGCCGAACGACGCGAACCAGTCGGTGTCGGCCGGCACGAACGGCAGCCAGCTGTTCATGAACCCGCTGGTGAGGTCGAACATGAACCGGAACGCGAACGCCGAGACGACCGTGATGATCGCGTACGGGATGAGGATCGCGGTGCGCAGCGCGGGCCGCAGCCGCTGCAGCGCGTTGTTCATGACGAGCGCGAGGCCGAACCCCAGCACGAGCTCGACCGCGACGGTCACGACCGTGAGCAGCACGGTCACGCCGAGCGCCTGCCACCAGATCGGGTCGCCCAGGATCAGCGTGAAGTTGCCCAGGCCCACGAAGTGCCGCGCGTCGGGGTTGGTGAGCTTGTAGCTGAACAGCGAGTCCCAGACGGCCTGCAGGATCGGGTACCCGACGACGGCGACGAGCACGAGGATCGCGGGCGCGGACAGCAGCAGCCCGAGGCGCGCCTCCTGCCGGGCCCGGTCGGACCGCTGCGGCTTGCGCGGCGGTCGCTGCGCGGCGCGCACGGCGCCCGCGCCGGTGGTCGTGGTGCTCACAGCAGCGCCTCCCCCTGCAGGACGGCCGTGATGAGCTCGTCGGCGCGCTGCGGGCTCGTGCCGGGCGACACCGCGCGCGGCGGGTGCCACGTGCGCTGCAGGCTCGACGACACCTCGTTGTAGAACGGCGTCTGGGGCCGCGGGGCCGCGTTCTGGAGCGACTCGCGGATGACGTCCGCCATCGGGAACGTCTCCTGGACCTCGGGGTCGTCGAACGCCGTCAGGGACGACGGCGGGTTGCCGTCGGACAGGAAGTACTCGGCCTGCTTCTCGGGGGCGACGATGCACCGCGCGGCCTCGAACGCGAGGTCGACGTGCTCGCTGAACGCGCCGACCCCGAGGTTGATCCCGCCGTACGGCGGTCGCGCCTGCTCGCCCTCGACGGCCTGCGGGTACATCGCCCAGCCGAAGTCGTCGAGCACCGACTGCTCGAGCGTGCCGTCCTCGACCGCGGACTGCGCGCGCTGCCAGACGAACGGCCAGTTGACCATGAAGCCCGCGGTGTCCCCCTCGAACATCGACGCGTTGATGTCCTCGGTCGCGTTGGACAGCTGTGGTCCGCCTACGCCCGCGTCGGCCAGGCCGCCGATGATCTCGGCCGCCGTACGCCCGGCGTCCGAGTCGAGCGACGGTCGCACCTCCTGCGGGTCGGTCGCCTCGGGGTTCTCCAGCACGTGGCCGCCCGCGGACTCGACGAGCGCGTTGATCCACACCGTGAGCGACTCGGCACGCACGCCCTGCACGGCCACCGTGACGTCCTGCTCGGCCGCGGCCTGCACGATCTGCTCCCACGTGACGGGCTGCGTCATGTCGAGCCCCGCGGCCTCGGCGACCGACGTGCGGTACCAGAGCAGCTGCGTGTTGGCCCAGAACGGGATCGTCACGAGCTCGTCGTCGTACGACGCACCCGCCACCGCGCCCTCGGCGACGTCCTGCGTCACGGCCTGCGCGACGTCGTCCGGGACGGGCGCGAGGAAGTCGGCGTTGGCGAACTCGGGGATGTAGGGCGGGTCGATGCTCATGAGGTCGATCGACGCGTCGTTCGCCGCGAGCCGCCGCACGAGCTGTTCGCGCTGGCTCGGCGCGTCGCGCGGGAGCAGCACGGTGTTCAGCCGGTACGCGCCGTCGGACTCCTGCGTGCACTGCTGCGCGATGCGCTCCTGGCCGCCCGAGTCGGGGTTGATGTACCAGAGCAGCTCGGGAGGTCCGGCCTCGGCGGCGGAGCAGGCGGCGAGGGGGGCCGCGAGCGCCACGGCGAGGAGAGCCGCGGGTCGTCGCCTCAGGTGTCGCACGGGCGCCTGGCCTCTCACGTCGTCGGGAAGGGGTGTGCCCACATCCGACTACGACCTGCACGTTCCCGCCACCGGAGGCGGTGGAAGGATGGGGGCCATGACTTCCACCACCGGTCCCGACGGCGCGGCCGCGGGCGAGCAGGCCTACCGCGTCGAGCACGACACCATGGGCGAGGTGCGCGTCCCCGCGCACGCGCTGTACCGCGCGCAGACGCAGCGCGCGGTCGAGAACTTCCCGATCTCGGGCAGCACGCTCGAGCGCGGGCACGTCGAGGCGCTCGCGCGCGTCAAGAAGGCCGCGGCCCGCGCCAACGCCGAGCTGGGCGTGCTGCCGCAGGACGTCGCCGACGCGATCGTCGCGGCGGCCGACGAGGTCGCGACGGGCGTGCACGACGCGCACTTCCCGGTCGACGTCTACCAGACGGGCTCGGGCACGAGCTCGAACATGAACACCAACGAGGTGCTCGCGACGCTCGCGACGCGCCTGCTGGGGCGCGACGTGCACCCCAACGACCACGTGAACGCGTCGCAGTCGTCGAACGACGTGTTCCCGACGTCGGTGCACGTGGCCGCGACCGCGGGCGTCGTGCGCGACCTCGTGCCGGCGCTCGAGCACCTCGCGGGCGCGCTCGAGGAGAAGGCGACCGCGTGGGCGCAGGTCGTGAAGTCGGGGCGCACGCACCTCATGGACGCGACGCCCGTGACGCTCGGGCAGGAGTTCGGCGGGTACGCCGCGGCCGTGCGGTACGGCGTCGAGCGCCTGCAGGCCGCGCTCCCCCGCGCGGCCGAGGTGCCGCTGGGCGGCACCGCCGTCGGCACGGGCATCAACACACCGGCCGGGTTCCCGCAGCGCGTCATCGCGCTGCTCGTCGAGGACACGGGCCTGCCGCTCACCGAGGCACGCGACCACTTCGAGGCGCAGTCCTCGCGCGACGGGCTCGTCGAGCTCTCGGGCGCGCTGCGCACGATCGCCGTGAGCCTCACGAAGATCTGCAACGACCTGCGCTGGATGGGCTCGGGCCCCAACACCGGGCTGGGCGAGATCGCGCTGCCCGACCTGCAGCCCGGGTCGTCGATCATGCCCGGCAAGGTCAACCCGGTCGTGCCCGAGGCCGTGCTCATGGTGTGCTCGCGCGTCGTCGGCAACGACGCGACCGTCGCGTGGGCGGGCGCGTCGGGCTCGTTCGAGCTCAACGTGCAGATCCCCGTCATCGCGTCGGCCGTGCTCGAGTCGGTGCGTCTGCTGGCCAACGCGTCGCGCGTGCTCGCCGACCGGACGATCGCCGGGACCACGCCCAACGTCGAGCGCGCCCGCGCCCTGGCCGAGTCGTCGCCGTCGATCGTCACGCCGCTCAACCGCACCATCGGCTACGAGAACGCCGCGAAGATCGCCAAGCACGCCGTGAAGGCCGGCGTGACGATCCGGCAGGCGACGCTCGACCTCGGGTTCGTCGAGCGCGGCGAGCTCACGCTCGAGCAGCTCGACACCGCGCTCGACGTGCTCGCGATGACGCGCCCGCCGCAGGCCTGAGCCGGGGGGGTGCGGGCGTCCGGGGACGTCACCCGGACGCCCGCACCCCGCCACCCGTGCGGGTTGATCGCGTCTCGCTCCGCACACCGTGATGGAAGCGTGACCACACCCGCGCCCCGGGTCACCTAGCATCGCCCCCGACGGGTGCGCGACGGTGCCGCCCACGGAAGGGGAACCACGTGGCCTGGCGGTCCCGCGTGCTGCTCGGACGTCTGCGCGACCAGGCCTCGGTGGTCACCACGGTGACGCTCGTCGCGGTCGTCGCGACGTCGCTGCTCGCGACCCTCGCGCTGCTGCTCGACCTCACCGCGAACGGCGCCGTGGACGAGGCGCTCGACCGCGCGCCGACCGCCGACGTGCAGCTCGAGGTGCAGCTGCGGGTCGGCGGAGCCGACGCGGCTCCCCTCGTCGCGACGGCGGACCACGTGCTCGACGGGGTCGTCGGTGCCCTGCCCGTCACCCGCACCGAGTGGCTCGTGGGCATGACGCATCGGCTCGTGGACCCCGCGCGCACGGGACTGCCCGAGATCACCTACCTCGCGTCGTACCCGCGGACGGACGACACCACGCGGCTCGTGCGCGGCACGTGGCCCGATCGGGCCACCGACGAGCAGGGCCGCGTCGAGGTCAACGTGCCCGAGGTGGCCGCCGTCGCGCACGGGTGGGACGTCGGCTCGGTCGTCACCGCGCGGCGCACCAAGGATCCCGTCGCCTGGGTCGTCGTGGGCACGCACGAGCTCGTCGGCCCGCCCCGTGCGTGGAGCCGCGACCCGCTCGGCGGCACGGGCCACGACCCCGCGTACCCCGTCCCGGGGTCGTCGGGCGGGTCGACGACCGACGCCTGGGGCCCGTTCCTGGTCGCTCCCGACGCGCTCACGGGCGAGAAGCAGGTCGAGACCGCCGACGTCGTGATGACGCCCCTGCTCAGCGGTGCGCCGCGCGGTGCGGTCGCGCACCTGCGGACCGCCCTCGACGACGCCCAGGTCGACCTCGCGCAGAACCTGGCGACGGGCGCGTCCGGCACGGTCCGCGCACCGGTCGCCACGACCATCGACGCCGCGTGGCGCGAGCTCGCGGTGACGCGCATCGGCGTGCTGGTCGTGGGGCTCCTGCTGACCGTGCTCGCCACGACCGTCATGCTGCTCTCGGCGCGCCTGCTCGCCGAGCGCCGGGCGAGCGAGGGTGAGCTCCTGGCCGCGCGCGGCGGGTCCGCACGGCAGCTGCGCTCGCTCGCGGTGCTCGAGGCGGCGGTCGTCGCGGCCCTCACGTGGCTCGTCGCGCCGTGGGCCGCGCTGCTCGCGCTCGGGCGCCTCGCCGCGTCCGGCCCGCTCGCACGCGCCGGCTACGTGGTTCCCGACGCCCCGCCCGGGCCCGTGCTCCTCGCCACGGGCGCCGTCGCGCTCGCGCTCGCGGTCGCGCTCGTGGTGCCCGCGTGGCACACCGCGGGGTCCACGTCGCGCGCAGCGCACGCGAGCCTGGCCCGCGCGGGCGCCGACGTCGCGCTCGTCGTGCTCGCGGGCCTGGCGCTCGTGCAGCTGCTCACCTACGGCGCACCGCTCGCCGACGGCTCCGGCGGTGCACGGGTCGACCCCGTGCTCGTCGCCGGGCCCGCCGTCATCACGCTCGGCGCCGCCGTGATCGCGCTGCGCCTGGTCGGTCCGCTCGGACGTCTGGGTGACGCCCTGGCACGGCGCACGCGCTCGTTCGTCGGCCCCATGGCCGCCTGGCAGGTCGCGCGCCGGCCCGAGGCGGCGGCCGGCACGTGCCTCGTGATCGTGCTCGCGGTCGCGACCGCGAGCTTCGGGCAGTCGTTCCAGGCGACGTGGCGCACGTCGCAGCTCGAGCAGGTCGACCTCGCGACCGGCGCCGACCTGCGCGTGACGCAGCTCGGCGGCGAGCCCGAGGCCTCGTCACGGACCGTCGCCGACGTGCTCGCGACGGCGCCGGGCGTCGACCTGCGTCCCGTCGTCGACCGGTCGGCGCGCCTCGGCCACGCCGACGGCTTCACCGGTGCCCTGACGACCGTGCAGCTGCTGGGGGTCGACACCGCGGCACCGCAGGACCTGCGGGGGCGGACCGGCACGCCGTGGTCGGAGCTGCTCGCCACGCTGCCCGGACGCGGCGACGGTGAGCCGCTCGACGCGGGCACGCTCGTCGGCGTGCCGCTGCCGGAGGGGACCGACCGGCTGAGCCTGGACGCCGTCGCCGGCACGGTCCCGTCGGCGCTCGGCACGGCGACCGTCGTGGTCGCCGTCGAGGACGCCCAGGGCGTGCGCACGTGGGCGTGGGCCAGGAACGAGCTGGGTGAGAGCAACGTCTGGCTGGACGCACCCACGCGGCTCGAGGTCGCGCTGCCGCCCGGCCTCGAGCCCCGGCGGCTCGTCGCGGTGGAGGCCGTCGTGACCCTCGAGACGCTGCCGCCCGAGATGGCCGAGGGGTCCCGGGACACCGGCACGACGGGCACCCTCGGGCTCTCGGTGAGCGACGCGCTCGCCCACGACGACGACACGGGCACCCAGACCGCCGTGCCGCTGGCCCCCGCCGGGCGCGCCGGCTCGGTGGCCGCGGTGGCCGGCCCCCCGCTGACGGCCCGGACCGGGCAGGAGGCGAGCGCGCCGTCCGGTGCCGCGCGGGGCGACGACGCGCTGCACCTGGACGCCCGGCTCGAGCTCCTCGACGCCACCCAGGGCCCCGTCCGCCTGACGGCGACGGCCTGGCCGACGCAGGGGGTCGTGCCCGCCGTGTTCACGCGCGACGCCGCGCGGCAGGTCGACGTGCAGCCGGGCGACGTGCTGTCGCTGCGGGGCGGCGTGACGCCCGTCCTGCTGCGCGCCGACGCCGTCGTGCCCTACCTGCCCGGCGCGCCGCGCGGTGCGGCGGTCATGGTCGACCGCGAGGCGCTCCAGCGCGCCACGGCCGAGGCCGGCATGCACGACCCGCTGCTCGACGCGTGGTGGGGCACGGGGACCGGCTCCGACGTGGAGGCCGCCGCGGCGGCGCTCCGGCAGGAGGTCGACGGCACGGTCGTCACGCGCGGGGCCGAGCGGGTCCGCGCGCTCGAGGGTCCGCTGCGCGTCGCCGTGCCGGCCGCGCTGACGCTGGTCGTGGGCACCGCCGGGCTGCTCGTCCTCGTCGGCATGGGGGCCGCCGCCACCGCGACGGTGCGGTCGCGACGACTCGAGCTGGCACGTCTGCAGGCCCTCGGGCTCTCCCGCGGCGCGGCCGTGCGCGGCGTCCTGGCGGAGAACATCGTGCTCGTCGTGCTCGGTGCGGGTGCCGGGCTGCTCATCGGCTACGGCCTCGCGGCGCTCCTCGGCCCGCTGCTCACGGTGTCGCCGGACGGCCGCGCCCCGGTCCCCGGGCCGCTGCTGGTCTGGCCGTGGCCGGTGCAGGGCACGGTCGTCGGGGCGCTCGTCACGGCCGCGGGGGTCGCGGTCGCGCTGCTCGTCGCGACGGGCGTGCGCCGCGCGTCCGGCGCGCTCCTGCGACTGGGGGACGACCGATGACCGCCCTGATCGCCCGCACCCGGACGCGCGTGCGCGCCGTCGTCGCCGACGGGCCGCTCGTCGTCCGCCGACGCGCACGGCTCGACGCCGGGCTGCTGCTGGGCACCGCGCTGCTGCTGCTCGGCGCGCTGCTGGTCGCGCTCGCGCTGCCGCGACTGGTCGGCCGGACGGCCGACGCCGCGCTGCAGCGGACCGTCGAGAGCGCCGGGACCGACGCCACCGCGGTGGTGACCCCGCTCGTCGGCCAGCAGACCGCGGAGGCGATCGACTTCGTCCGCGACCACGTCGAGCGGGTCTGGTCCGACCACCCGACGCTCGCCCCGCCGACGACGGTCGCCTCGACGCGGCCGTTCGTCGTCCCGTCGCCCGCCGGCGACGTCATCGCGAGCCTCGTCATGCTCGACGGCATCGAGGAGTCCCGCCCGACGGTCCGCTGGGTCGAGGGGCGCGAGCCCGCGGCGGTCCCCGAGGACGAGCAGTGGCAGGAGGGCGCGTCGGACCGGCCCCGCGTCGTCGAGGCCGGCCTGTCGGCGCCCGCGGCGCGCGCGCTCGGCGTCGACGTCACGGGCGGACCCGTCACGCTGGGGCTCGACACCGAGGGCACCGGCCGGATCGCGCGCATCACGGGCGTGTACGAGGTCGAGGACCCGACCGCCCGGTACTGGGCCCTCGCCCCCGACGTCGTGGCCCCCGTCCCGACGCCGCCGGGCGCGCTCGGGGACCTCCGGGTCGCGATCTACGTGCCGTTCGAGCTCCGGGAGGACGCCCAGCTCGTGGGTGCCGGCCGCTCGCTGACCGCTGTCGGGACGTCGTTCCTGCGCACCGACGGCCTGACCGTCGCGCGGGCGCACGGGCTGAGCGACGCGCTCGTCGCCCTCGGGGTGCGCGGGCAGCCGGTCGCCACCGACCTGCCCGCCGTGCTCGACGCGTTCGACGCGCGCCTGACGGCCGTGCGCGCCCAGGCCTCGCTCGTGGTCGTGGGCATCGCCACCACCGCGGCGTCGTGCCTGGTGCTCGCGGGCGGGCTGCTCGCGACGCGGCGCCGGCCGACGCTCGCCGCCGAGCGGGCGCGCGGCGCGTCCGTGGCGTCGGTGGCCCTGCGGGCGGCGCTCGAGTCCGTGCCGATCACGCTCGTGGCGTCCGTGCTGGCGTTCGCCGCGGTCACCTGGTGGGTGCCGGGCGGGTCCGGCACCGTCGCGGTGGCCGCCGGCATCGCGGCCGTGGCGGTCACGGCGCCCGTCGTGCTCGCGGGCCGCGTCGCGGCCCAGGCGTGGAACGGACGTCGCGTCCCGGCGGACCGCCGCGAGCGCGCACGCCTGCGCGCCGTCGGGCAGGCGCGCCGGCTGGTCGCCGAGCTGACGACGCTCGCGGTCGCCGCCGCCGCGCTGGTGTCGGTGCGGGGGCGGGGCCTCGTGCCGTCCGGCCGCGGTGACGTCGACCCGCTGCTGGCGGCCGCCCCCGTGCTGCTCGCGGCGTGCGCCGCGCTCGTCGTCGTGCGGATCGCGCCCGCGGCGGTGCGCGCGGCGGGTCGCGTGGCGTCGCGCTCGCGCGGGCTCGCCGCACCGCTCGCCGTCGCGCGGGCGCACGGCGGCGCGACGGCGTTCGTGCCGCTGCTCACGGTGACCGTCACGGTCGCCCTCCTGGTGCTGTCGGGCGTGCTCGTGCAGTCGGTCGACGACGGGCAGCGCGCGGCCGCGGAGGCGTTCGTCGGGGCCGACGGGCGGCTCGACGGGCGCCTCGACCGCGCGGAGGGCCAGGCCGCGCTCGACGCGCTGCGCGCCGCGCCGGGCGTCACCGCCGTCGCCACGGGGTCGCAGATCGGCAAGCGCGCGTACGGCGACGGCACGCGGATCGAGGCGACCGTGCTGCTCGTCGACGCGGCCGAGCTCGCGGCGGCCCGGACCGCGCGCGGCCTGCCGGTCGACGCGGGGCTCGCCGGGCTCGGCGAGGCCACGGACGGCCGCGTGCCCGCGCTCGTCGACCCGGGCCTCCTCGCACGCCTCGACCCCGAGGGCGTCCGGCTGTCGGTGCTCGTCGGCAGCGTCGAGCTCGACGTGCGCGGGACGACCGCGCTGGTCCCCGACGGCGGTGTCCCCCCGGTCGACGCACGCGACGTGCTGCGCGAGCCGTCCGGCGACGACGGGCTCGTCGTCGTCGACCGCTCGGTCGTGGCGGCGCTGACCGACGTGCCCGCCGTGGACCGCGCGTGGGTATCCGGGCCGGGCACGCAGGACGCGATCGCCGACCTCGACCTCGCCGAGCCGGTGTACTCCGGTCTGACGGCCACGACGGCGCAGGGGTGGTGGCGCACGTGGTCGGCCGACACCCTGACGCGGGCGCTGACCGTCCTGCAGCTCGCGTCCGTCGGGGCCCTGGCCGTGCTGGCGGTCCTCGCGCTCGTGCTCGTGGTGGTCGCGACGTCGAAGGAGCGCGGCCGCACGCTGTCGACGCTGCGCACGCTGGGCCTCGACGCACGCACGGCCCGCTGGGCGACGCTCGGCGAGCTCGCGCCGCTCGTGCTCGGCGGTCTGGTCGGCGGGTCGGTCATCGGGCTCGTCGTGCCGCACCTGGTCGGGGACGCGCTCGGGCTCGCCTGGCTGACGGGGTCGGCCGCGGGTGCGACAGTGGCCGTGGTGGCGTGGCCCGTGCTGGTGGCGGTAGCGGTCCTGACCGCCGCCACGCTGGTCGCGGTGGGGATCGAGGAGGGCCTGCGGCGCCGCGAGCGCCTGGGCGAGGTGCTGCGGGTGGGCGAGCGGTGAACCGACGAGAGGACACGGACGTGACCGAGGCAGCGGGGACGGCGACGAGCCTGGCCACGCTCGAGGAGCGCGCCCGCGCGCGCCCCGAGGCGTTCGGCACGGGGGCGCTGATCGTGTGCGAGTCGCTCGTGCGGATCTACCAGTCGGAGGGGGTCGAGGTGCAGGCCCTGCAGGGCCTGGACCTGCTGGTGCGCACCGGCGAGCTGGTCGCGGTGGTCGGCGCGTCGGGGTCGGGCAAGTCGACGCTGCTGGCGGTGCTCTCGGGCCTGGACGTGCCGACCGCCGGGAACGTGCGCGTCGGCGAGTGGGACCTCATGGCGATGACCGCGCGCCAGCGCGTCGCCTACCGCCGCACGACCGTCGGGTTCGTGTGGCAGCAGACGGCCCGCAACCTCGTGCCGTACCTCACGGCGGCCGAGAACGTCGCGCTGCCGATGGCGCTGGCCGGGCGGCCGCGGCGGGCACGGCGCGCCGACGCCGCGGGGCTGCTCGACGTGCTCGGGGTCGGCTACTGCGCCGACCGCCGGCCGGGGCAGATGTCGGGCGGTGAGCAGCAGCGCGTCGCGATCGCGACCGCGCTCGCGAACTCGCCCCAGGTGCTCCTGGCGGACGAGCCCACGGGTGAGCTCGACACGGCCACGTCGGCCGACGTGCTCGCGGCGCTGCGCGACGTGAACCGCGACCTGGGCACGACGGTGGTGGTCGTGACGCACGACCCGGGCGTGAGCGAGCACGTGCAGCGCACGGTCGCGATCCGCGACGGCCGCACGAGCTCGGAGGTGCTGCGGCGCACCACGACGCGCGACGACGGCACCGAGCACACCGTCGCCGAGGAGCTCGCGGTGCTCGACCGCGCGGGCCGCGTGCAGCTGCCGCGCGAGTACCGCGAGGCGCTCGACCTCGTGGGCCGGGTGCGCCTCACGCTCGAGCAGTCGCACATCGCGGTGCACCCCGAGCACGCGCGCACCGACGGGGAGGACGCCCGATGACCACGACCGCGACGACGCCGCGCGACGCGACGACCGGCGGGCCGATGGTGCTGGTCGAGCACGTGGGCCGCACCTACGGCAGCGGCCGCACGGCCGTGCACGCGCTGCGCGACGTGTCCCTGGAGGTGCAGCCGGGCGAGCTCGTGGCGCTCGTCGGCCGCTCGGGGTCCGGCAAGACGACCCTGCTCAACGCGATCGGCGGGCTGGACCGCCCCGACGAGGGCCGCGTCGTGGTGGCGGGCCACGAGGTGTCGGCGCTCGACGAGCGCGGGCTGGTCCGGCTGCGCCGCGACGTCGTGTCGTTCGTCTTCCAGACGTTCGGGCTCGTGCCCGTGCTCACGGCGGCCGAGAACGTGGGCGTGCCGCTGCGGATGCGCCGCACGCCCGTCGCCGAGCGCGAGGCGCGCGTCGCGCTGCTCCTCGACCTGGTCGGCCTCGGCGACCACGCCCGGCAGCGCCCGGGGCAGATGTCGGGCGGTCAGCAGCAGCGCGTCGCGATCGCGCGCGCGCTCGCGACGTCGCCCCGCCTGCTGGTGGCCGACGAGCCGACGGGCCAGCTCGACTCCGAGACCGGGCGGCAGGTGATGGCGCTGCTGCGGGCGGTCGTCGAGGCCGAGGGCATGACCGCGATCGTCTCGACGCACGACCCCGTCATGGTGGCCCTGGCGGACCGCACGATCCGGCTCGCGGACGGCCGCCTGCTCGAGGGCTGACGGTCGGCGGGGCACCCGCGGGCGCCCCGCCGACCGACGCCGTCAGGACGCCGCGACCTGCGCGGCCGACGCCGGCGCCGTGGCCGCACCGGGCCGGTGCGCGCGCATCGCGAGCGCGCACAGCGCCCCGAGCACGAGCACGCCGACCGTGACGGCCAGGGTCTGCGCGGCGGCCGTCGCGAACCCGGCGTCGACCGCGGCCCGTGCGGCGGCGCGCACCTGCTCCGCGACGTCCGCGGGCACGCCCGCGGGGACGTCGAACCCGCCGCCGGCACCGAGCCCGGCCGACGCGGCCTGCCGGAACCCCTCGACGAACGGGCCGCGCACCTGCTCCGGCAGGCTCGCGGCGGCGTCCTGCGCGGCGGCCGGCATGGTCGCGGCGAGCCGGGACGTCAGGGTCGCGACGACGACGGCCGAGCCGATGACGCCGCCGACCTGGCGCGTCGTGTTGAACGCACCCGCCCCGGCGCCCGCGGTGCGCTGGTCGAGGCCCGAGGTCGCGAGGCTCGCGAGCGGCGAGAACACCAGACCCGTGCCGACGCCGAACAGCACCATCGGCAGCACGAGGCGCCACACGGCGACACCCGGCTGCACCTGCGTCGCGAGCACCCCGATCGCGACCGCGAGGGTCGCGAACCCGCTGAACGCGACCCACTTGCCGGGCACGCGGTCCGACAGCCGGCCCGCGAACGGCGCGATGACGCCCGACAGCAGCGAGCCCGGCAGCCCGACGAGCGCGGCGTGCAGCGGCGAGAGGCCCAGCACCTGCTGCAGGTACAGCGTGAACGGGAAGAAGATGCCCGTCATCGCGAACGTCACGGCGGCGCCGGCGACGTTCGCGAGCGAGAAGTTGCGGTGCACGAACAGCCGCAGCGGCAGCAGCGCGTCGTCGCCGCGGTGACGCTGCCACAGCAGGAACGCGCCCGACACGAGCACGCCGGCGGCCACGACGCCCCACACCGTGACGGGCCCGACGATCGTGCCCCAGTCGTACGCCTCGCCCTCCTGCAGGCCGAAGACGAGCAGCGTCAACCCGACGACCGACAGCACGACGCCGACGCCGTCGAGCGAGCGCGCGTGCGTGGGCAGCACGGGCAGCTGCCGGAACGACAGCCACAGCGCGACCGCACCGACGGGGACGTTGACGTAGAAGATCCACTCCCAGCCGACGGTCTCGACGAGCAGACCGCCGAGCACCGGGCCGGTGATGGTGGCGACGCCCGCGACCGACCCCCACACGCCCATCGCGGCGCCGCGCTGCTGCGGCGGGAACACGCGCGTGATCATGGCCATGGTCTGCGGCGTCATGAGCGCGCCGCCGACGCCCTGCACGGCACGCGCGGCGATGAGCCACCCGACCGAGCCGGACAGCCCGCACGCGAGCGACGCGAGCGTGAAGATCACCAGGCCGGTGACGAACACGGGCCGGGGGCCGTACCGGTCGCCGAGCCGCCCGGTGACGAGCAGCAGCACGGCGAACGTCAGCAGGTAGGCGCTGTTGACCCACCCGACGGTGACCAGGCTCGCGTCGAACGCGTCCTGCAGGGTGGGGACGGCGATGTTCACGATGGTCGTGTCGACCATGATCATGAAGAAGCCGAGGCACAGGGGCGGCAGCACGCTCCAGGGGCTGCGGCCGCGCAGGTCGACGAGGGGCTGGGTCACGGGGTGCTCCGGGTGTCGGTGGCCGCGAGGCGACGTGCGCGCGCGGCGAGGAAGTCGGGGGGCGGAGGCCCGCCCCACTCGAGGGTGTCGTCGGCGAGCTCGCGCAGGACGTCGTCCAGCCAGGCGATCTCCGCCGTGAGCAGGACGAGCTCGCGTTCGCCGTCGAGCACGAAGCGGCGCGGCAGGCCCTCGGCGCGGACGGCGTCGATGCGGGCGCGCAGGTCCGCGAGGCGGGCGGCCTCGCGGTCGCGCCGCGCCCGGAGGGCGGCGGCGACGTCGTCGACGGGTAGGCGCCACGCGTGCGCCAGGCCGACGGGGAAGTCCGGGAGCGCGGGGCGCTCGTCGGCCAGGTGGGCGGTGATCGCCGGGGCGAGCGCGGCGTGGCCGGCGGGCGTCGCGCGGTACGTGGTGCGCTCGGGGCGGTTGCCCGCGCGCTCGGTGCCGACGGCCTCGACGAGGCCGTCGCGCTCGAGCCGGTCGACCGCGTGGTAGACGGCGCCGGGGTTGACGCGCACGAGGCGGTCGTCGCCGCGCTCGACGAGCGTCTGGAAGACGTCGTACGGGTGCCGGGGCTGCTCGGCGAGCAGCGCGAGGACGACCACCGTGACGGCGGTCGGCGTGCGCGACATGGGTGTCCTCCGGTGGGGCTGCACGGGTGGGACGTGGGACCTCGGTCCTTGTTCCGGCCGGAACATTACGCCTGGAACAACAGCGCGTCGAGCCGATCACCGGGTGACGTCGCGCACGCACGAGGGGCGCCGACCCCGACGGGTCGACGCCCCTCGCGGGCGGGCCGGACGACGTCAGGCGTCGATGCCCTCGAACAGCTCGGTGACGAGCGCCGCGACCGGCGAGCGCTCCGACCGCGTGAGCGTCACGTGCGCGAACAACGGGTGCCCCTTGAGCGCCTCGATGACCGCCGCGACGCCGTCGTGCCGCCCCACGCGCAGGTTGTCGCGCTGCGCGACATCGTGCGTGAGGACGACGCGTGAGGACTGCCCGATGCGCGACAGCACCGTCAGCAGCACGTTGCGCTCGAGCGACTGCGCCTCGTCGACGATCACGAACGCGTCGTGCAGCGACCGCCCGCGGATGTGCGTGAGCGGCAGCACCTCGAGCAGGTCGCGGTCGATGATCTCCTCGACGACCTCCTTGCCGACCACCGCCCCGAGCGTGTCGAACACGGCCTGCGCCCACGGGCTCATCTTCTCGGCCGAGTCACCGGGCAGGTAGCCCAGGTCCTGACCACCCACGGCGTACAGCGGACGGAAGACCATGACCTTGCGGTGCTGGCGCCGCTCGAGCACGGCCTCGAGCCCCGCGCACAGCGCGAGCGCGGACTTGCCCGTGCCGGCGCGCCCGCCGAGGGACACGATGCCGATCTCCTCGTCGAGCAGCAGGTCGATCGCGACGCGCTGCTCGGCCGAGCGCCCGTGCAGCCCGAACACGTCCTGGTCGCCACGGACCAGCTGCACGTGCTTGTCGGCCGTGACGCGCCCGAGCGCCGATCCGCGCGGGCTGTGCAGCACCAGACCCGTGTGGCAGCGCAGGTCGGTCGGGGTGCCCGTGAGCGTCGTGCCCGCCGCCGGCGGCGCGACGTCCGCGAGGGCGAGCGACTCGTGCTCCCACAGGTCGGCCATCTGCTGCTCGGTGAGGTCGAGCGCGTCCATGCCCGTCCAGCCCGAGTCGACCGCGAGCTCGGCCCGGTACTCCTCGGCGGCCAGGCCCACGGCGGACGCCTTGACGCGCATCGGCAGGTCCTTGGAGACGACGACCACGCGGTGCCCCTCGGCCGCGAGGTTGGCCGCGACCGCGAGGATCCGGGTGTCGTTGTCGCCGAGCCGGAACCCGGCGGGCAGCACCTGCGGGTCGACGTGGTTGAGCTCGACGCGCAGCGTGCCGCCCACGTCGGTGACCGGCACGGGCGCGTCGAGACGGCCGTGCTCGACGCGCAGGTCGTCGAGCAGCCGCAGCGCGCCGCGCGCGAAGTAGCCGAGCTCGGCGTGGTGACGCTTGGCCTCGAGCTCGGTCACGACGACGACCGGCAGGACGACGTCGTGCTCGGCGAACCGCAGCAGCGCGCGCGGGTCGGACAGCAGGACGGAGGTGTCGAGGACGTAGGTGAGACGTCCGGGCGAGGAGGTGTCGGACGGGGAGCCGGTGGCCGCGGGCGACCGCGGTGCGGTCGTCGCGGGTGCGGTGCCCAGGTCGTGCTGCGAGGTGCGGTCCACGGCAGGCTCCCCTCGGGCGCGTCAGCGCCGGTGCGGGTGCCGCCCGCCGGCTCGGGGCGCCGGGGCACCCGCGGGTCGTCGGACGGCTGCGGGACGGGTCGGCCGGCCGGGGGCCGGGTCCGGCCCCCCGTCTCGGAGCGGATGCTCCATGGGCTGGCCTCCCGGGGACGACGGGCGTCGTCCTCGGTCGTGAACGTAACCCCGGTCACACCGTGCGGCGTGCACATCGGGGCGCGTCGGACGAGATGTCACGCAGCGTTCACCTGCCGGCCCGGCACGCCGCGGGCAGCGGCGCCGAGATCCGCAGGTCAGCGCCCGAGACGCCGCTGGCGCTGGCTGTAGGCGCGCACGGCGCGCAGGAAGTCGACACGCCGGAAGTCGGGCCAGTAGGCGTCGCAGAAGTAGAACTCCGAGTGCGCCGACTGCCACATGAGGAAGCCGCCGAGCCGCTGCTCGCCCGACGTGCGGATCACGAGGTCCGGGTCGGGCTGACCCTTGGTGTACAGGTGCTCGGCGATGTGCTCGACGTCGAACGCCTCGGCGAGCTCGTCGAGGCTCGCACCGGCCTCGGCGTGCATCCGCAGGAACGAGCGCACGGCGTCGGCGATCTCGCGGCGCCCGCCGTAGCCGACGGCGACGTTGACGTGCAGGCCCTGGACGTCGGCCGTGGAGTCCTGCGCGGCCTTGAGCGCCGACGCCGTCCGGTCGGGCAGCATGTCGAGCGCACCCACGGCCTGCACGCGCCAGCGCCGCTCGGTCGCGAGCTCACCCACGACGTCCTCGATGACGTGCAGCAGCGGCTCGAGCTCCTCGGGGTCGCGCGCGAGGTTGTCGGTCGACAGCATCCAGAGCGTCACGACCTCGACGCCGACGTCCTCGCTCCACTGCAGGACGTCGCTGATCTTGTCGGCGCCGCGCCGGTGGCCGGTCGCCGACGACAGGCCGCTGCCGCGCGCCCAGCGCCGGTTGCCGTCGAGGATCACGCCGATGTGCCGCGGCACCCGGTCCGGGTGCAGCGACGCCGCGAGGCGTCGTTCGTACAGGCCGTAGAGCGGGTGCGGCAGGCGCACGCGTAGCCTCCTCGTGGCGGTCGTGTGACGGCGCCCACGGTACTCGCCGGATGCCTGCTCCCGGCGCGCACGAGGACCTACGTCACGTCGCCACCCCTACCTACGCTCGCGTAACCTACGCAGACGTAGGTCTCTCGCGACGAAGGCGGCACCCGACGCATGAGCACTCCCCCGGCCCACGACGCGCAGCC
>NZ_LNTD01000108.1 GCF_001462455.1 Cellulomonas sp. B6 | reverse complement strand
GCTCCTCGGTGGGCTCGGAGTCGGTGCGGGGGGCGGGCAGGTCCGGGTCTGCGGTGCAGGGCGTCGGCGGGCCGTCATCGTCGGCGCGCGGGGCGACGGTGCCGGGCGCCGGCGGGGCGCCCGCGTCGACGGGAGGTGCGTCGAGCGGCGCGGCGTCGTCGGCGTCCGGGACGGGCAGGTCGGGCGCGACGTCCTCGACGTCCGTCGCGAGGTCCTCGGGCAGGAGCGTGCGGAGCTGCTCGACGGTCGGCTCGGCGACGTCCCGCAGCCGCCACGCGTGCCGCAGCACCGCGCGGTCGAGCAGGTTGCGTGCGTACCGGCCGTTGCCGAAGCCCTCGTGGCGCGGCTGCGCGGCGACGATCTCCTCGAGCAGGTCGAGGCACGCGGGCGACGGCTCGAAGTCGGCGCGGCGCGCGGCGAGCGCGAAGATCTCGCGCAGCTGGCCGTCGGTGTAGTCGTCGAACGTGATGGTCGTCGCGAACCGCGACTCCAGGCCCGGGTTCGTCGCGAGGAACCGCGCCATCGGCAGCGGGTAGCCGGCGACGATGACGACGAGCTCGTCGCGGTGGTCCTCCATGTCCTTGACGAGCGTGTTGACGGCCTCGGTGCCGTACTGGTCGTCGGCCAGCGCGTACGCCTCGTCGATGAACAGGACGCCGCCGATCGCGCGCTGCACGACCTCGGTGGTCTTCGCGGCGGTCTGGCCGAGGTACCCGGCGACGAGCTCGGAGCGGTCGACCTCGACGAGGTGCCCCTGCGCGAGCAGCCCGAGCGCGCGGTACAGCCCGGCGACCAGGCGCGCGACGGTCGTCTTGCCGGTGCCCGGGTTGCCGACGAACACGAGGTGCCGCGTCAGCGAGGGGCGTGTCAGTCCCGCGTCGGCGCGCAGCCGCTCGACGCGCAGCAGCTGCGCCTGCTGGCGGATCTCGCGCTTGACGCGGTCCAGGCCGACGAGCGCGTCGAGCTCGGCGAGCAGCTCGTCGAACGTCTTCTCGGGCGGCGCGCCGCCCGCGTCGCCGGACGCGCCCGCCCCGTCCGCCCCACCGACGTGGGCATGAGAGGTCGATCCAGCACCCTCGCCGGGCGCGGTCGCCCCACCCCCCAGGGCGTGAGAGGTCGATCCAGCACCCTCGCCGGGCGCGGCCGCCCCACCCCCTGGGGCGTGAGAGGTCGATCCAGCACCTGCGCCGGGCCTCGTGACCACCGGGTCGGCCACCGCGACGCCCGCGGCCGCGCGCTGCACCGCGGCGGTCACCGAGGCCGCCGCGACGACGCCGAGCGCGGGCGTGCCGAGGTCGCACGCGGCCGACGTGACGTGCGCGAGCGCGTCGGCGTACGCCCCGGCGTGCGGCGACCGCGCCGTGGTCAGCGACGTGAGCAGGTCGGTCGGCGCGTGCCGCCACCGGCGCGCCGACCCGGCCGCCGTGAAGAACGCCGTGAGGTCGTCGCCGTCACGGCCCGTTGCGGCGAGCCACGCGGGTGCGGCGCCGGGCGCGGACTCGGCGACCGCCGCGGCCAGGCGCTCGCCCTCGTCGCGCACCGCAGCCGCGTCGAGGCCGGCGGCGGAGCCGGCCGCGACCAGCGTGTCCAGGGCCTCGGCCACCGTGCCGGTCACCGGCGCGGTCACGACGCCCCCGCCCCGGGGACGTCGAGCGACGACTGCCCGAACTTCTCGGCGAGGAACTCGCCGTGCGCGACCAGCGCCTGCGCGTCGGCGCGGTACACCGCGTCGGAGATCTTCTCGAGCGTGACCGCGAGCAGGTCGAGCTGGTCGCACAGCACCATGAGCGACGTCCGCCCGCGCGACACCACGCGTCGGTCGGCGAAGTCGCGCGGCAGGCGCAGGTAGCCGTCGACGGCCTCGGGCAGGTAGCTCGTCGCGGTCGCGACGACCGTGTACGCCTGCCGGTCGCCGACGCCGAACCGGTCGAGCCGCGGCACCATGTCCTCGACCGTCCCGGTGATGCGGTGCACGCGCGCGGTCACCGCGGCGGGCACGCGGCCCTCGATGCGCGCCTCGACGTCCCGGACGGCCGTCGCGATCTGCTCGGCCGTGGGCACGGGGTCCTCCTCGACGACGACGGCCGGGCGCGCGCGCCCGAGCAGGCGCGCGACGAGGTCGCCCAGCGCGCTCATCGGCCGACCCCCGTCCCGCTCGTCGTGCTCATCCGTCCGCCCGCCGCCGTGACCGCTGCCGTGACCGTCGCCGGGCTCGCCCCCGTGCGCGTCGGCCGCGTCAGCGCAGGCCCAGGTCGAGCGAGCCGCTCGACGCGTCCGTGCCGTCCGACCGCGACACGCGGTCCAGGTACTGCTTCGCCTTCGCGGTCTCGGTCTCCAGCACGCCGACGGTCTGCGCCATCGAGTCCAGCGCCTGCACCTTGAACGTGTCGATCGAGTCCATCGCGGCGAACACGTCGGCGAACGACTGCTGCAGCTGAGGCAGCCCGATCGTCGCGCTCGCGGCCTGCTGCTGGATCGTCACCGACTGCTCGCGCAGCATCTTCGACGTCGACGCGATCATGTTCGACGTCGTGGTGTTGAGCGCCGAGATCTGGTCGAGCACGAGCTTCTGGTTGTTGAGGGCCTGCGCGACCAGCACCGCGGTGCGCAGCGCCGCGACGGTCGTGGTCGTCGCGCGGTCGACGCCCTTGATGAGCTCGACGTTGTTCTTGATGATGATGTCGATCGCCAGGTAGCCCTGGATCGACACCGCGAGCTGCGTGAGCAGGTCCTGGTGCTTCTGCCGCACGTAGAACAGCACGTCCTCGCGCAGGGCCCGCGCGCGCTCGGGGTCGGTCGCCTCGGCCTGCGCGATCTTCGCGGAGAGCTGCGCGTCGAGCGCGCTCGCGACGTAGATGTACTGGTTGAGCCGGCCCATGGTGTCCCACAGGTGCTGCTTCTCGAGGTTGAGCGCCGCGTTGTCCTTGCGCAGCTCGTCCTGCCCCCGGTACAGCGCCTTGACGATCGCGTCGATCTGCTTCTGCGAGCTCTCGTAGCGACGGAAGTAGTCGGTCAGCGAGTCGCCGAACGGCAGGAACCCGAGCAGCTTCTTGCCCACCGTCTTCTCCGACGGGTCCAGGTCCTCGACAGTGCGGCGCAGGTCCATGAGCGACCTGCCGACCTGCGACGTGCCGGACACGCCGCCCTCGCGCAGCTCGCGCACCGGCACCTGCAGCAGCCGGTTCGAGGAGTCGGCGGCCTGCCGGATGTCGGTGTCGCCCATGAGGCGCACGTCGTCGCCCTTGGCCGCGAACTCCGGCGAGCCCGCCTGCACGGCGTCCAGGCCCGCGAGGTACGCCGCGACCTTGGCGTCCAGGCCCGGCAGCGCGGCCGGGTCGACGCGCGGCGCCATCGCGGGCGCGTCGGTCGCCGCGACGGGCGCGACGGGTGCCGGCGCCTCGAGCGCGAACGCGGCCGCGGGGGCGGGCGGCTGCAGGGGGCTGGGCTCGCTCATGCTGGTCCTCCGGGAGCGCGGGCTGCGCGGCGCCGCCTGACGTGACGGTCCAGGTCAACGTACCGGACGGGGGTCCGGCGAGAACGGGAACGTCCGGCGTGCGGGCACGGTTCCCCGGACCGCCTCGCGGCCGTGCCGTCGAACGTGCTCGGAGCGTCCCCGGCGGGCCTCTCCGCCTGCGGCGAACACGGGACGTCCGGGCGGTACCCCGCCGTTAGCATCGAAACACGCCGCTCTGTCGGCTCCGTGCGCACCACCGACGCACGGCGCAGCCGGGGCACGCCGCTCGTGAGGAGTGCACATGTTCGAGAGATTCACGGACCGAGCCCGTCGCGTGGTCGTCCTCGCCCAGGAAGAGGCGCGGATGCTCAACCACAACTACATCGGCACCGAGCACATCCTCCTGGGCCTGATCCACGAGGGTGAGGGTGTCGCGGCCAAGGCCCTGGAGTCGCTCGGCATCTCCCTGGAGGCGGTCCGCGCCCAGGTGCAGGAGATCATCGGCGAGGGCCAGCAGGCGCCCAGCGGGCACATCCCGTTCACGCCGCGCGCCAAGAAGGTGCTGGAGCTGTCGCTGCGCGAGGCGCTGCAGCTCGGCCACAACTACATCGGCACCGAGCACATCCTGCTCGGGCTCATCCGCGAGGGCGAGGGCGTCGCCGCCCAGGTCCTCAACAAGCTCGGCGCCGACCTCAACCGCGTGCGCCAGCAGGTCATCCAGCTCGTCTCGGGCTACCAGGGCAAGGAGCCGGTCGCCTCGGGCGGCCCGGCGGAGGGCCAGCCGTCCGGCTCGGCCGTGCTCGACCAGTTCGGCCGCAACCTCACGCAGGCGGCCCGCGACGGCAAGCTCGACCCGGTGATCGGGCGCGAGAAGGAGATCGAGCGGGTCATGCAGGTGCTGTCCCGCCGCACCAAGAACAACCCGGTGCTGATCGGTGAGCCCGGCGTCGGCAAGACCGCCGTCGTCGAGGGCCTCGCGCAGGACATCGTCCGCGGCGACGTCCCCGAGACGCTCAAGGACAAGCAGCTCTACACGCTCGACCTCGGCGCGCTGGTCGCCGGCTCGCGCTACCGCGGCGACTTCGAGGAGCGCCTGAAGAAGGTCCTCAAGGAGATCCGCACGCGCGGCGACATCATCCTGTTCATCGACGAGATCCACACGCTCGTCGGTGCGGGCGCCGCCGAGGGCGCGATCGACGCCGCGTCGATCCTCAAGCCCATGCTCGCGCGCGGCGAGCTGCAGACCATCGGCGCGACCACGCTCGACGAGTACCGCAAGTACGTCGAGAAGGACCCGGCCCTGGAGCGGCGCTTCCAGCCGATCCAGGTCTCCGAGCCGAACCTGCAGCACGCGATCGAGATCCTCAAGGGCCTGCGCGACCGCTACGAGGCGCACCACCGCGTGTCCATCACGGACTCCGCGCTCGTCGCCGCGGCCACGCTCGCCGACCGCTACGTCAACGACCGGTTCCTGCCGGACAAGGCGATCGACCTGGTCGACGAGGCGGGCGCGCGCCTGCGGATCCGCCGCATGACGGCCCCGCCGGAGCTGCGCGAGCTCGACGAGCAGATCGCCGAGACCCGTCGCGACAAGGAGTCCGCGATCGACGAGCAGGACTTCGAGAAGGCCGCGCGCCTGCGCGACGAGGAGAAGCAGCTCGGGCTCAAGCGCGCCGAGAAGGAGAAGGCTTGGAAGAACGGCGACCTGGACGCCGTCGCCGAGGTCGACGAGGAGCTCATCGCCGAGGTGCTGGCCAACGCCACGGGCATCCCGGTGTTCAAGCTCACCGAGGAGGAGTCCAGCCGGCTGCTCCACATGGAGGAGAACCTGCACAAGCGGGTCGTCGGCCAGGACGCCGCCATCAAGGCGCTGTCGCAGGCCATCCGCCGCACGCGCGCGGGCCTCAAGGACCCCAAGCGCCCCGGTGGGTCGTTCATCTTCGCGGGCCCCACGGGCGTCGGGAAGACCGAGCTGGCCAAGGCGCTCGCCGAGTTCCTCTTCGGGGACGAGGACGCGCTGATCCAGCTCGACATGTCGGAGTTCTCCGAGAAGCACACCGTCTCGCGGCTCTTCGGCTCGCCCCCCGGGTACGTCGGGTACGACGAGGGCGGTCAGCTCACCGAGAAGGTGCGCCGCCGGCCGTTCTCCGTCGTGCTGTTCGACGAGGTCGAGAAGGCCCACGCGGACATCTTCAACTCGCTGCTGCAGATCCTCGAGGACGGTCGCCTGACCGACTCGCAGGGCCGCGTCGTCGACTTCAAGAACACCGTCATCATCATGACCACGAACCTCGGCACGCGGGACATCGCCAAGGGCGTCATGACCGGCTTCCAGGCCGGCGGCGACCTGTCGACGTCGTACGAGCGCATGAAGGCCAAGGTCAACGACGAGCTCAAGACGCACTTCCGTCCCGAGTTCCTCAACCGCGTCGACGACGTGGTGGTCTTCCCGCAGCTCTCGCAGCCGGAGATCTTCGCGATCGTCGACCTGATGATCGCCAAGCTCGACAAGCGGCTGCGCGACAAGGACATGGGCATCGAGCTCACGCCCGCCGCGAAGACCCTGCTGTCCGAGAAGGGCTACGACCCGGTGCTCGGTGCCCGGCCGCTGCGCCGCGCGATCCAGCGGGAGATCGAGGACACGCTGTCCGAGAAGATCCTGTTCGGCGAGCTCAAGGGCGGCGAGCTGGTGATCGTCGACGCCGAGGGCGAGGGTCTGCTCGGCGAGTTCACGTTCCGCGGCGTGCCGCGCGGCGTGCAGGACAAGGAGCCGGTCGCCGTCGGCGCGTCGTCCGGCACGCCGGGCTCCGGCACCGACGTCCCGCCGGCCCCGTCCTCGGGTGCGCGCAGCGGCGACGCCGGCACGGGTCTCGCGCCGGCCTGACCCGCCCCGCACCACCGACGGCCCCGGTCCCCTCGCACGAGGGGACCGGGGCCGTCGTCGTGCGTCGTGCGTGCAAGCGCGGGTGGTGCCGCGACAGAGTCGGGGCATGAGGGCACGACGGGCAGCGTGGAGGGTGGTCGGGGCGACGGTCGGAGCGGTGCTCCTGCTGGGAGGGTGCGCCGGGGACGGGCACTCCGGCGGCGGGGCCGGTGAAGGCGCGGCACCCCGCGACGTCGCCGCGGTCGTCGACGCCGCCGACTGCGCGGTCCGCGAGACGGTGTCCGCGTACGGCGTCGGCGGGGGAGAGGGTCTGCCGGCGGCGCCGCGCGCGGGGGCCGTGCCGGACGGGTTCGTGCCGGTCGCCGCGGTGGAGTGCCGACTGGCGGCCCTGGCGCCCGGGTCAGGGCCGTCGCGGGTGCCGGTCCCCGAGCTCGGCGCACCGGCGCCGGGGGAGGTGGGCGACGCCCCCGTGCCGCCCGGGGGCGCCGTGGGCGGGCCCGCCGTGCCGGGTCCGTCGGAGACGGAGGCGCCCGGCACGACGTCGCCGGGGACGCGCGTCGACGTGGTGCGCCTCGAGGGCGACCTGGGGCCGCTGCTCGCGCAGCTGCGCCGCCCGGACCAGGTGCCGCGCCCCGACCAGGCGTGCGCGGCGATGTTCCAGGCCGTCCCCGTGCTGTACCTCGTCGACGCGGACGGCCGGGCGGTGCGCGCCGCGTGGCCGACCGACGCGTGCGGGTTCCTGCGTGACGGCGCCGGCGAGTCGGTCGCGGCGCTCGCCGAGGTCGACCGCCAGGAGCTCACGCTGCCCTGATCGACGGGCGGCTGCCGCCTCGACGGACAGCGTCGCGACGCGACGGACAGGGGCGCGACGCCGTCCGTGGGGGCGGGAGCCTGTCCGTCGGTGGGGTCGGCCCGCCGGGGCTGACGGCGCGACGCCGCGGCGCGTAGTATTTCGGTGTGACGCGAAATACCGAAGGACGCGCGGGAGGGGTGTTCGACGCGCTCGCTCACCGCACGCGCCGCGAGATCCTGCGGTACCTGCGCACCCGCGACTACGTGCGTGCCGGGGCGCTCGGCGACGCGCTGGGCGTCGTGCCCTCGACGCTGTCCGGGCACCTGCGGGTGCTGCGGGACGCCGGACTGGTCGAGTCCCGACGCCGCGGCACCGAGATCCAGTACCGCGTGCAGCTCACGCTGCTCGACGAGGCGATCCTGCTCCTGCAGGGCCTGCGGTCCGGGACCGGGCACGACGAGCAGAGCCGGACGTCCGGGCGCACCGGCGGCGTCGGGCACGCTCCGACCGCGTCGAGGACGACGGGAGGCGGGGACGCGTCAGCGGAGGGGCCGTCCACAGAGCCGTCCGGCGGATCGTCCGCAGCGTCTGTCGTCGCGGCGTCCGCCGCGACGGCCACCGAGCGGCGCGCGGAGCAGCCACCCGCCGACGTCGGTCCCGGCGAGGCGACCACCACCCAGGGGGAACCATGAGAACGACAGGTCAGCACGCCCCGCCCGTCTGGTCCTGGCACGGCCCCGGCGCCGCGATCACCGCGGCGGCCGTCGTCGCGATGGTCGTCGCGTCCGTCGTGGCCTGGCCCGACATGGCTGCCGAGGTCGTCACGCGCGAGGCCGCCGGTCGCCACGGCGAGAGCGTCGTGCCGCGCGGCGCGAGCGCCGTCCTGCTGCCCGCGACCGCCACGCTGCTGGCCGTCCTGCTCGCGCTCGGGCCCTGGGTCGAGCACCACCTCGGGTCGTTGACGCCCGCGCTGCAGGAACGCTCGCCCGAGCGGGTGCGGCGCGTGCTCGGGTGGACGTCGGCCGGGCTGGCCGTCGTGCTGCTGGTCGTGCACCTCGGGGTGCTGTCGCTGCACACGGGCGCCGCGTTCGACTGGGAGCGCACGGTCGGCGCCGCCGTCGGCGTGCTGCTGGTCGTGGTCGGCGCGGTGCTGCCGCTGGCCGCCCCCGGCGGCCGCTTCAGGTCGGTGCGCGCCGAGGCGTTCCGTGCCGCGCAGGGTCCCGCGTACCGGGTCGCGGGGGTCGTGGTCGCGCTCGCTGGCGTCGGCACGGTGGTGTGCGCGTTCACGGCGCCCGCGGCGGCCGTGCTCGTCGCCGTCGGCGGGGTCCTCCTCGGGTTCGGGGTCGTCGCGGTCCGCGCGACCGTCGCCGCCGTGCGCCCGCCCGGGGGTGCGGCCGACGCCTGAGCGGACGGCCCGACTTGCACCGCCCGCGCGGAACGGGGACGGTGGCGCCGGGCCGCACCGCGCGGCGACCCGCCGCGGCGGGTGGACGAAGGTGGTGCCGGTGGCCGAGACGGACCTGGTCGAGCTGGTCGACGAGCACGGCACGGCCGGCGGACGCACGACGGTCGCCGAGGCGCACGCCGCGCCGGGCCGCCTGCACCGCGCGTTCTCGGTGCTGGTGACGCGTCCCGACGGTGCGCTGCTGCTGCAGCGTCGCGCGCTCGTGAAGGTGCGGTTCGGCGGGCTGTGGACCAACTCGTGCTGCGGTCACCCCGCACCCGGGTCGGACCTGCTGACCAGCGCGACGACGCGCGTGCGGGACGAGCTGGGTGTCGACCTGGTCGACGCGCACGAGGTCGGCACGTTCGTGTACCGCGCACCCGACGCCGGTTCCGGGCACGTCGAGTGGGAGCACGACCACGTGGTCGTCGGCCGCGTCGCGGGGGAGCTGGCGCCCGACCCGGACGAGGTCGCGGAAACCGCGTGGGTCACGCTCGCGCAGGCGCGCGCGCTGGTCGACGCGGGCGAGGTCACGCCGTGGTTCGCCGACGTCCTGCGGGTCGCCGCCACCTCCTGACCACGCGCCCTCGGCCTCCGCACGGCCCGCCCGCGCACGATCCCGCCCGCGCGGAACCGAACGCCCTCCGCACGGGTCGCCGCGCCGAGTGCGGTAGCTCCCCGCCGAGCGCGGCACTCGTTCCACCCGCACTCGGTGGCGAGGTACCGCGCTCGACGGTGAGGGCCGAGCCCGGCGGGCGCGGGGCCGCGGGGCGGTCGGGCGTCAGTCGGACGGGGCGGCGACCGTCCACCACGTCGACGCGTCGGGCGTGAACGTCGTCGCCGGGCCCGTGCGGCTGCCGGCGAGCAGGGCGCCGGTCGCGGCGTGGACCAGCCGGATGCGGGAGCCCTCGCGCCACGCGCCGCCGCCGTCGACGACGAGGGTCCAGCCCGGGGACCCGGCCTCGACCCCGGCGACGTGGGCCGAGGGTTCGTCGCGGTGGTGCGTGGCCTCGCCCTCGCCCCGACCCGTGGCCACCGCGGGCTCGCCGTCGACGACGGTCAGGTGCCGGCCGTCTCGGACCGCGCCGGCACCGGCCGACACCCCCGTGGCGCCCTGCGGTTCCGCGCGGAGGTGCCCGGTGCCCGCCGGCGGGTCCCAGCGGAAGTGCACGGCGTCGCCGTCGGTCGGCGGGCGGGCGTCGCCGTCGGCGAGCGCGGGCGTCCACGACGAACCGGTCGCGGGGGCGGTGGTCGCGAGCGCGGGCCGGTCGTCGTCGACGACGAGCAGCCGGCCCGTCGCGACGTGCACGAGCGCGACCGGTGCCCCCGCGCGGACGGCCGCACGCGGGCGGCGCGACGCGCTGGGCAGCGGCGGCGGCGTGCGCGGCGCGTACGCGTGCCGGAAGAACCCGCGCCACAGCCGTCCGTTGCTCGCGTGCCAGCCGTCGGAGGTCTCGACGAGCGTCACGGCACGCCCCGGCGAGTTCGGGTCGTGGACCGTCAGCGTGAGCGCGTCGTCCTCGCGTACGAAGCCCGTGGCGACGACCTGGTGGTTGTCGCCCGAGCGCAGCAGCGACCGCGCGACGACCATGCCCAGCACGACCGGCCGCCCCTGCGTGACGGCACGCAGCACGCCCGGCAGCTCGCGCCGGGTGCGGGTGCGGACGCCTGCGACCGGGCCCAGGTCCGCGTCGGGCAGCACCGACCACGTGAGGAAGCGCAGCGCCGACGGCGTGCGGAACGAGTCGAGCTGGCGCCGCGCGAGGTGGTCGGCGACCACGTGACCGTCCGGTGGGACGCGGCCCGGCGCGAACAGGTGCGGGTCCCACGCGGGCACGTCGCGCCCGGCCAGCGCGTGGTCGAGCACCGAGTACGCCATGCCGCCGCAGCGCCCCGCGGTCGCGACCCGCGTGCCGGTCGGCAGCGTCGCGAGCACGTTGACGAACCCGTTGGCGAACGCGTACCCGTCGACCACGTCGACACCTCCCGACCGCATCCGCCCACCCTGCCACCGGCGGCGGGCGACGGCGCGACGGCTCGGAGGCCGCGCACCCGCGCGCCGTCCAGCCGACCGGTGACGCGGGTCGGGCCGCGGTCGACCGGTCGACGCCTGCGCGGCGAGCCGACGACGCCTGCGCGGCGACCGGTCGACGCCTGCGCGGTGACCCGACGACGGCCTGCGCGGCGACCGGGCCGGAGGTGGGGTCGGGTCGCAGCGCCGACGCGCCCGTCGCGCCGACGTCGCCGACGGTCACGCCCGCGGGGCGGCGGGTGAAGCGGAGCCGACGGCGCCCGTGGCGGTGACCGCATGAGCCCGACGGGCCTCGTGCGGTCTACTGTGCACTGACGCGTACACCCGACGTGCGTGTCCGGCCTGGTTCTCGGAGGTGGCCCGGTGCGCGGTGCTCGTGCGCTCCCCGGTGGTGCGCCGTGAGCGCGCGCCCTCGCCCCCCGGCCATCACCGACGTCGCGACCGCGGCGGGGGTGTCGTACCAGACCGTCTCGCGCGTCATCAACGACCACCCGAACGTCGCGACCGAGACGCGTGAGCGCGTGCTCGACGCGATGCAGCGACTGGGCTACCGCCGCAACATCGCCGCGCGGTCGCTCAAGACGCGCCGCTCGGGGGTGTTCGGCGTCGTGTCGTCGGGCTCGCACCTGTTCGGGCCGACGCGCACGCTGCTCGCGATCGAGCAGGCGGCCCGCTCCAAGGGGCTGTTCGTGTCGCTCGCGACCGTCGACCTGCAGCACAAGGACGAGGTCGCCGCGGCGATCGAGCACCTGCTCGACCAGGGCGTCGACGGGATCGTCGTCGTCGCGTCGCACGACCAGGCGGCCGCCGCGGTGCTCGAGGCGCGCGCCGACGTGCCGGTGGTCGTCGCGGGCCGGGTGGGGCCCGAGCACAGCCTCGCGGTCGCGATCGACCAGGAGGCGGGTGCGAAGGTCGCGACGCAGCACCTGCTGGACCTGGGGCACCGGGACGTGCTGCACCTGGCGGGTCCGGCGCCGTGGGTCGACGCGCGGGCCCGGGCCGTCGGCTTCCGCGAGACGATGGCCGCGGCCGGGCTGGCCCCGCGCACGCTGTGGGCCGACGACTGGAGCGCCGAGGTGGGCTACCTCGCGGGCCGCGAGCTCGTGGACCGCGTGCGGCGGCTGCGCACGACGCTGCCGACGGCGGTGTTCGCCGCGAACGACCTGCTCGCGCTGGGCATGATCCACGCGCTGGCCGACGCGCGCGTGCGCGTGCCGGACGACGTGTCGGTGGTCGGGTACGACGACGGCGACGGGTCCGCGCACTTCGTGCCGCCGCTGACGACGGTCGCGCAGGAGCTCGACGAGCTGGGCTACCGGTGCATCGAGCTGTTGCTCGCGGCGCGCGACGGCACCGCGACGTCGTCGGCCGTCGCGGTGTCGCCGCGGCTCCTGGTGCGCGAGAGCACGGCCCCGCCGCGCGACCCGGCGCGGGTCGTGCTGCCGCCCGTGCGCGACGCGGTCGCGGTCACGGGGCCCGAGCCGGTCCCGCAGCACGTCGAGGACTGATCGCGCAGGTCAGGACGGTCGTCCGGACCCGCAGGAGATGTGATCGCTCACATCCCATGACCACGAGGGCTTCGCAGCGCCGTGGCCTGCGACGACGCCCGTGACCGAAACGCAACACGAACTCGTTGACGCAGGCCGTTGAGAACGTTCACACTCATCCCGTCACACACCCGGACGGGCCGTCGACGACGACGACCACGCTGCTCGAGGAGGAGCTGCATGAAGGGCAACACGCGCACGCGCACCGCTGTCGCCGGTGCGATCTCGGCGATCACGATCCTGGCCCTCGCCGCCTGCGGCGGCGGCAACGACACCGGCGCCGGCGGTGGCTCCACCGGCGACTCGGGCGGCGGCTCGGGCGACTCGATCCGCGTCGGGTTCTCCCAGCTCGGCGCCGAGTCGGGCTGGCGCACCGCGAACACCGAGTCCGTCAAGGCCAGCCTCACGAAGGACGCGGGCTTCGACCTCACGTTCGTCGACGCGCAGCAGAAGCAGGAGAACCAGATCAAGGCGCTGCGCGACTTCGTCGCGCAGGACGTCGACGTCATCGCGTTCTCGCCGGTCATCGAGACGGGCTGGGACGAGGTCCTGCAGGAGATCAAGGACTCGGGCATCCCGGTCGTGCTCGTCGACCGCACGGTCGACACGACCGTCGACGACCCGTACGTCACCTGGATCGGCGCCGACTTCAAGCAGGAGGGCACCACGGCCGGCGAGTGGGTCAAGGAGAACGCGCCCGACGCCAAGATCTTCGAGCTCCAGGGCACGCTCGGCTCGGGCGCGCAGGTCGACCGCGAGGCCGGCTTCGGCGACGTCGTGGGCGACCAGATCATCGGCAAGGCGTCCGGCAACTTCACGCGCGCCGAGGGCAAGACGGCCGTCGAGGCGGCCCTGCAGGCCTACCCCGACATGACGATGATCTTCACGCACAACGACGACATGGGCCTGGGCGCCATCGAGGCCATCGAGGCCGCGGGCAAGGTCCCCGGCAAGGACATCCAGATCGTGTCCGTCGACGGCGTCCGTGACGGCCTGCAGGCCCTCGTGGACAAGAAGTTCAACTACGTGGTCGAGTGCAACCCCGTGTTCGGGGACCAGCTCGCCGACCTCATCAAGAAGGTCGCCGACGGCGAGGACGTGCCGAAGGAGACCATCGTGATCGACAAGGCGTTCGACCAGACGATCACGCAGGCCGACGTGGACGCCCGCGCCTACTGACGCCCGCAGCACCGGCCCGGGCGGGGGACACCACCCGCCCGGGCCGGGCCCGTGCAGGCCCGCGCAGGAAGGACACCGATGTCCGCAGCACCCCCCGCACCCGTCGTGCAGATGACCGGGATCTCGATCGCGTTCCCGGGCGTCAAGGCGCTCGACGACGTCGGGTTCCGGCTCTTCCCCGGTGAGGTCCACGCCCTCATGGGCGAGAACGGCGCCGGCAAGTCGACGCTCATCAAGGCCCTCACCGGCGTGTACCAGATCGACTCCGGCCGCATCGAGGTCGAGGGCCGTGAGGTCCGCCTCGACGGGCCGAGCCAGGCGCAGGCCGCCGGGATCTCCACGGTCTACCAGGAGGTCAACCTCTGCGCGAACCTCACGGTGGCCGAGAACGTCATGCTCGGTCACGAGGTCCGCCACGGGCCCTTCATCGACTGGCGCGCGACGCGCCGCAAGGCCGCCGAGTACCTGCACCGCCTGCACCTCGACGTCGACCCGCGGTCGATGCTGTCGTCGCACACGATCGCGGTGCAGCAGCTGTGCGCGATCGCGCGCGCGCTCGTCGTGGACGCCAAGGTGCTCGTGCTCGACGAGCCCACGTCGAGCCTCGACAACGCCGAGGTCGCCGAGCTGTTCCGCGTCGTGCGCAGCCTCAAGGACGACGGCGTCGCGGTGCTGTTCGTCTCGCACTTCCTCGACCAGATCTACGAGATCTCCGACCGCATCACGGTGCTGCGCAACGGCCGACTCGTCGGCGAGCACATGATCGCGGACCTGCCCCGGCGCGACCTGATCGCCGCGATGATCGGCAAGTCCGGCGACGCGCTCGCGGGCATCGAGGAGAAGGCGCGCTCGACCATCACGATCCACTCCGACCGCGAGGAGCCCTTCCTCACGGCCGTCGGCCTGGGCAAGAACGGGTCGGTGCAGCCGTTCGACGTCGACCTGTACGCGGGCGAGATCCTCGGCGTCGCCGGGCTGCTGGGCTCGGGCCGCACCGAGCTCGCGCGCCTGCTGTCCGGTGCCGACCGGCCCGACACCGGCGACGTGCGCGTGCAGAGCGCCCTGACGCGACTGACCTCGCCGCTCGCGGCGCTGTCGCGCGGCATCGCGTACTCGACCGAGGACCGCAAGAAGGAGGGGATCGTCGGGGACCTCACGGTCCGCGAGAACATCGCCCTGGCCATGCAGGCCCGGCGCGGCACGTGGCGCCCCATCCCGCGCCGCCAGCTCGACGACGTCGTCGCGCGGTACATCACCGCGCTGCAGATCAGCCCGCCCAACCCGAACGCGCTGATCCGCAACCTGTCGGGCGGCAACCAGCAGAAGGTGCTGCTCGCGCGGTGGCTCGCCACGGCGCCGCGCCTGCTGATCCTCGACGAGCCGACGCGCGGCATCGACGTCGGCGCCAAGGCCGAGATCCAGAAGCTCGTCACCGAGCTCGCGCAGGACGGCATGTCCGTCGTCTTCATCTCCTCCGAGCTCGAGGAGGTGCTGCGGCTCAGCCAGCGGCTCGTCGTCATGCGGGACCGCCAGAAGGTCGACGAGCTCGTCAACACCGACGACGTCACGACCGCCACCATCCTCGAGACGATCGCCGAGAGCGGAGCACGCGCATGAGCCCGACCACGGCCCCCGGCCAGCGCGCCGCCGGACCCGCCCGCGGGTCGCGCGGCGCCGACGTCTGGCGCGAGGTCACCCACCACGGCCTGTTCTGGCCCCTGCTCGCGCTCGTGCTGCTGATCCTCGCGTGCGGCGTCGCGAGCCCCGGCTTCCTCGACGTCACGGTCCGCGACGGGCACCTGTTCGGGCAGCTCGTCGACCTCATGCGCAACAGCGCGACGCCGCTGCTGCTCGCGCTCGGCATGTGCCTCGTCATCGCGACCGGCGGCATCGACCTGTCCGTCGGCGCGGTCATGGCGATCGCGCTCGCCGTGTCGCTCACGTACCTCGACAACGCCGCCGACCCGTCCGCGCCCGGCACCGTGCTCACCGCGGTGCTGCTGGGGCTCGCGGTCGGCGGCCTGGGCGGCATGTTCAACGGCGCGATGGTCGCCGGGCTCGGCATCCAGCCGTTCATCGCGACGATGATCCTCATGGTCGCCGGGCGCGGCATCGCGATGCTCATCACGCAGGGGCAGATCACGACGGTCACGAGCCCGCCGTTCAAGTCCATCGGGTCCGGGTTCGTGCTCGGCGTGCCGACGCCCGTCGTCATCGCGGTCGTCACGTTCGGGCTCGTCGTGCTGCTCGTGCGGCGCACCGCGCTCGGGATGTTCCTCGAGTCCATCGGCATCAACCGCGAGGCCAGCCGCCTCGCGGGCGTCCGCTCGCGGCGCACCACGTGGACCGTCTACGTCATCGCGGGCGTGCTCGCGGGCCTCGCGGGCCTCGTGTACGGCGCACCGACCATGGCGGCCGACGCCAACAACATCGGCCTCATGAAGGAGCTCGACGCGATCATGGTCGTCGTGCTCGGCGGCACCAAGCTCGACGGCGGCCGGTTCTACCTCGGCGGGCTGCTGGTGGGCGCGATGCTGCTCAGCACGCTCGAGCGGGCCGTCATCATCTTCCAGCTCCCGTCGCAGACCACGCCGCTGTTCAAGGCGCTCGTGCTCATCGCGGTCTGCGTCGCGGCGTCGCCGACGCTGCGCGCGATGCTGCGCGGGCGACGACGCGCCGACCGGTCGGACGCCCCGGCCGCCCCCGTGGAGACCACGCCCGCCCAGGAGGTGACGGCATGAGCACCGACGAGATGGTCCGCGCCGAGCGGCCCGCCGCCACGGTCGTGCACCGCGCGCGCCGCGCGCTGAGCGGGTTCGACCGCCGGTTCCTGCCCGTGCTGGGCACGATCCTCACGCTGATGATCATGCTGGGGGTCGGCCAGGAGCGGTACTCGACCGAGCGGGTCGACTTCATCAGCATGAAGCTGCTGTCGAACCTGCTGGTCGACAACTCGTACCTGCTGGTGCTGGCCGTCGGCATGACGTTCGTGATCCTCACCGGCGGCATCGACCTGTCGGTCGGCGCGGTCGTCGCGCTGGTCGGCCTGTCCATCGCCGAGATGTTCTCGGCCGGGCTGCCGATCGTGGTCGTGCTGCCCGTGGCGGTGCTCATCGGCACGACGTGCGGACTGCTCATCGGCGTGATGGTGCAGGTGTTCGACATCCAACCGTTCATCGCCTCGCTCGCCGTGATGTTCCTGGCGCGCGGGCTCGCGAACGTCATCAGCGTCAACTCCCTGAAGATCGACGACGACGGCTTCTCGGCGCTCGCCGCGTGGAGCCTGAAGTTCGGCGAGGGTCGTGAGCTGTGGCGCATCAACGCGAGCATCGTCGTCGCGCTGTCGGTCCTGCTCATCGCGTTCCTCGTGCTGCACTACACGCGGTTCGGCCGGTCGGTGTACGGCCTGGGCGCGGGTGACGGCGGCGCGGCCGTCAACCTCATGGGCCTGCGCCCGGCGCGCACGCGCGTGTGGGTGTACGTCATCTCCGGCACGTGCGCCGGCATCGCGGGCGTGCTGTTCGCGCTCTACACGAAGTCCGGGTTCAACCTCACCGGCATCGGCATGGAGCTCGACGCGATCGCGGCCGTCGTCATCGGCGGGACGCTGCTGTCGGGCGGCGTCGGGTTCGTGCTCGGCACGGGCGCGGGCGTGCTCGTGTACGGGCTCATCCAGGTGCTCATCGCGCGCGAGGGCCTCGACTCGTGGTGGACCCGCGTGTTCATCGGCGTCGTGCTGCTGGCGTTCGTCGTGCTGCAGCGCGTGCTGGCGGTCCGGCGGCGCTGAGGGGCCGCGGCCGGACGTGCGACGCGCCGGCACCCCTGCGGGGGTGCCGGCGCGTCG
This sequence comes from Cellulomonas sp. B6, assembly GCF_001462455.1. GTDB lineage: Bacteria > Actinomycetota > Actinomycetes > Actinomycetales > Cellulomonadaceae > Cellulomonas. The sequence goes on along the minus strand of NZ_LNTD01000108.1, from coordinate 7,744 downwards.
TGCTTCGAGCGCGTCGTGCTGTGAGCGACCGGTGCGCCGTCGTGCCGTGCGCCATCGTGCTGCCGCCCGCCGCACCGCGAACCGGCACGGCGGGTACCGCTGTCCTGGTCGGTGGGACGAGCGGTCGACGAGACCGGGCTGAGTGCGTCGGTGTGGGGAAGAAGCGACATCAGCCCGGTCTCGTCACGGCCTCGTCTCAAGGGCCGAGCACGTCACCGGGGAGGCGGGCGACGCTCCGGACGGCCCACGGGCCGGATGCGCGGCAGGCGTGGAGGCGTGGAGGCGCGACGGCCGCGCACGTGACGACGGGGTCCGACGCCCGGCGGGTCGGTCGGCCCGGCGAGTCGGGTGTGCGGCGGGTCGGCCGTGCCGCGTGCCGCCGCCCGGCGGGTCGGACGAGCTGCGGGCGCTGACCTGGACCGGCTGCGCGCGGACGACGGGTCTGGATGTGCGGCGGCTGCGCGACGGGCGGCGTGGCCCGGTCGTGCGGCGGCTGCGCGACGGGCGACGAGGCCCGGACGTGCCACGGGCCGGCACCCCGTGCGGGGTGCCGGCCCGTCGCGGTCCGTCGCCGGACTCAGGCGTACGCGGCGACCACCCGGGCGCCCGACGCGCTGCGGGCGCGGGCCACCGCGGCCGTGCTGGCCAGCACGCTGCCGACGGCCCACAGCGCGAGCGCGACGACCGCGCCCCCGACGGAGGCCGTCGACTCGCCGAGCACACCGGCCAGCGCGTCGGCGACCGGGCCGACCGGCAGCCAACCCACCGACGTCGCGACCCACGACGGGACCGTCGCGGCGAGGCCCGCGACGAGGAACCCGAACCCGGCCACGAGCGCGATGCCGCGCCCCACCGTCCCGAACCACGCCGCGAGGGCCTGGTGGAACGCCGCGAGCGCGACCGCGCCGACCGCACCGAGCCCGGCCAGCGCGAGCGTGCGGCCCGCGCCCTGCCCGGTGATCGCCCCCGCGAGCGCACCCGTGGCGGCACCCGCGACGAGCGCGGCGGCCGCGGGGACCGCGAGCGCGCCGAGCGCGAGCGCGAGCGCCGGTCGCGTCGAGCCCGCCGCGCGTGCCGGCAGCGGGCGGAACGCGAGGAACAGCACGAGGGCGCCGATCCACAGCGCGACCGCGACGAGGGTCGACACGCGGCCCAGCGGTGCCGTGACGGTCGACGACGGCGCCGCGACGGGGGCCGTCACGACCTGGGCGAGGTTCGCGCGCTCGTCCTCGGGGGTCGTCGGCAGCTGGTCGACGGCCTGGGTCAGGCCCGACCCGAGGGTCGCCGACCCGTCCGCGAGCTGTGCGGCACCCGCGTCGGTCTGCCGCACGCCGTCGGCGAGCTGCGCGCTGCCGTCGGCGAGCTGGTCGGCGCCGCCGCCGAGCTGCGCGACACCTGCCGCGAGCTGCGACGTGCCGCCCTGGAGCTGCGAGGCCCCCGACGCGAGGCCGGACGCGCCGGACGCGAGGCCCGACGTCCCCGTCGCGAGCTGACCGAGACCGCCGGCGAGCTGGTTGGCACCGCCCGAGAGCTGCCCGAGACCGCCCGCGAGCTGGTCGGCGCCACCGGCGAGCTGACGGGCGCCGCCGTCGAGCTGCGCGGCGCCGTCGGCGAGCTGGCGCAGGCCGACGACCAGACCCGGGTTCTGCGGCGTGCCGTCGCCGTTCACCGCGAGGCCGAGGCCGCCCGCGACCTGCTGCGCGCCGCCCAGCAGCTGCTGCAGCCCGGCGATCTGCGCGTCGAGGCCGTCGACCTGCTCCTGCAGACCGGTGCGCTGCTCCTGCAGGACGGGCAGGAGCGTGCCGAGGCTCACGCAGGTGGGGTCGGCGGAGGTCGGCCCGCACTCGGCATCCTCGAGGCCCGCCTGCGTCTGCGCGATCGTGGTGTCGAGCTCGGTGAGCGCCGCGGCGGCCTGCGCCCGGCCCGCGGTGGACCCCTCGACGAGCTGCTGCAGGCCGCCCGCGACCCCCTCCGCACCGGTCACGAGCCGCGGCAGCGGCGTGACGCCGTCGGCGGTCGTGCCGAGCCCGGCCGCGAGCCGCCCCGTGCCGGTCGTGAGGTCCCGGGCACCCTGCGCGAGCTGCTGCGCGCCCGCGGCCGACTGCTGCGTCCCGCCCGCGAGCTGCTGCGCCCCCGCCGCCGACTGCCCGGCGCCGTCGGCGAGCTGCTGCGCGCCCCCCGCGAGCTGCCGGGCGCCGCCGGCGAGCTGCGCGGTGCCGCCGACGAGCTGGTTCGCGCCGCCGCCGAGCTGGTTCACGCCGTCCGCGAGCTGGGCGGCTCCGCCCGCGAGGCCGTCGGCGCCCGTGGCGAGCTGCCCGGTGCCGTCGGCGAGCTGGCGTGTGCCGTCCGCGAGCCGTGTCGCACCGTCGGCGGCCTGGCCGAGCTGGTCCTTGAGGGTCGAGAAGCCGACGAGCACGTTCTCGACGTAGGTGGTCGTGAGCTGCTCGCCCAGCACGCGCGTGGCGGTCGTCGCGACGGCGTTGGCGACGACCTGGTCGACGGCGGTCGCGCCGTCGGGCGTCGTCACCTGGACCGTCGCCTGCTGGGGCGTCGCCGCGGGCGTGCCGGTCTCGATGCCGGCCGTCGCTGCCGGCGACGCGTCGTCCGTGCCGGAGGCGTCCGTACCGGCTGCGGCGTCGCCCGCACCGGCCTCGGCGGACCCGCCGCCCACCGCCGCGGTGAACGACGTCGCGGCCGACGAGAAGTTCTTCGGGATGGTCACGACGGCGGCGTACGTGCCGTCGGCGAGGCCCGCGGTCGCGTCGTCCTCGTCCGTGACGACCCAGTCGAAGTTCGCGCTGACGTCGTCGCCGGAGGCCAGGGCCCCCGCGAGCTGACGCCCCAGCGGCGTGTACTGCCCCTGGACCGTCACCGGCTGGTCGAGGTTGACGACGGCGGCCTTGACGCGCGGCAGCGCGTCGGCCGGCGCCCACGCGGCGGCGAGCAGCAGGACGACCAGCGCGAGCGGTGCCGCGATCGCGACGACCACGGCCGGCCAGCGCCGGGCTGCGGGGGAGGTGCGGGTCATGACAGGTCCTTCCTGCGCGCTCATGCGAGGGCGCCGGCGGAGGGCGCGAGCGTGGTCACGGGGGTGCCGGAGGGCAGCAGGTCGTCGGCGGGTGACGTGCCGACCGTGCCGAGCACGAGGGTCGTGCCCCGGGCGGCCGCGTCGGCGAGCAGCCGGGCGACGTGGCGTCGCTCGCGGCCGTCGGTCACGACGTCGGTGCGGTCGACCGCCAGGACGGTCGGTCGCTCCTCGACCGCGGCGGCGAGCGCGTCGACGCCCTCGGTGCGCAGGTCGACGTAGCCCGCGCGGCGGCGGACGGCCGCGGCGCGCACCGGCAGCAGGTAGCCCGCGACCTTGAGGTCGCCGTCCGCCGGCTCGAGGCGCCCGGTGACGGTGAGCAGCAGCGCGGCCACGCGCGCCGGGTCGTCGGCGTGCACGACGAGCGCGTCGCCGCGGCGCACGTCGAGCTCGACGCGGTCGTCGCCGTGCGGCCCGGCCAGGCGCAGGTCGCGCGCCGCGACGACCACGTCGTCCGACCCGGGCCACCCGCGCATCGTGATCTCGCGGTGCAGCGACTCGCCCTCGACGTCGAACGAGGGCAGCGCGCGGTCCAGCGCCCGGGGCATCCACCAGGCCTTGTCGCCGAGCAGCTGCAGCACGGCGGGCACGAGGGTCATGCGGACGACGAACGCGTCGACCGCGACGCCGACCGCGAGCCCGAGCGCGATGGGCTTGATGTTGATGTCGCCCTCGGGCACGAAGGCGAAGAAGACGGCGACCATGATGACCGCGGCCGCGGTGACGACCTTGGCCGAGCTGACGAAGCCCGTCGCGATGGACGCGCGCGCCTTGCCGGAGTGGACGTAGTCCTCGCGGATGCGGGAGACGAGGAACACCTCGTAGTCCATCGCGAGGCCGAACAGCACGCCCATGAGGACGATCGGCATGAACGAGATCACCGGGCCGAGCCGCGAGACGTGCAGCAGGTCGGCGCCGAACCCGTGCTCGAACACGCTCGTGACGACGCCGAACGCGACCGCGACGGACAGCAGGTACCCGACGGTGGCCTTGAGCGGGACCGCGACCGAGCGGAACACCATCGTCAGCAGCACGAGCGACAGGCCGACGACGAACACCGCGAACGGCAGCAGCGCCGCGCCGAGCTTGGCGGACACGTCGATGCCGACGGCCGTGAAGCCCGTGACCGACAGGTCGAACCCGTACTTCTCCTGGATCTCGGGCCGCAGGTCGCGGATCGCGTTGACCAGGTCGGCGGTCTTCGGGTCCGTCGGCCCCGTGGTCGGGACGACCTGCACGATGCCGGTGTCGATCGACGCGTTGGGCGTCGCGAGCGGCACGTCCTCGACGCCGGGGAGCGTGCGCAGCTCGTCGGCGACGTCCTGCATGAGCTGCAGGGGGTCGTCGCTCGTGACGATGCTGCCGGTGACGATCAGCGGGCCGTTCGCGCCGGGGCCGAAGTGCTCGGAGATGCGGTCGTAGGTGACGCGCTGCGAGGAGCCGGTGGGCTGCACGCCCGCGTCGGGCAGCGCGAGCCGCAGGTCGAGCGCGGGGAACGCCAGCGCCGCCATGGCGCCGACGGTCACGACGACGGTGATCCACGGCTTGGCGGTCGCGAGCCGCACCCAGCCCGCGAAGAACCGGTTGTGCTGCGCGGGCAGGTCCCACTCGTCGTCGTGCGCGTCGGTCGTCGCGGCGGCCACGGTCTCGGTGGACGCGGGGGTCCCGGCCGCCTGCTCGGCGCGGGCACCGGCACGACGGCGCGCGCGGCGCGACGGACGCGGCACCAGGCGTGCGCCGGCGACGCCGAGCATCGCGGGCACGAGCGTGATGGAGATGAGCACCGCGACGCCGACGGCCATCGCACCGGCGACGCCCATGACGCCGAGGAAGGGGATGCCCGCGACCGACAGCCCGACGAGCGCGATCATGACGGTGAGGCCCGCGAAGATGACGGCCGAGCCGGCGGTGGCGTTGGAGCGTGCCGCGGCCTCGTCCGGTGGCAGGCCGGTCGCGAGCAGCTCGCGGTGCCGGGACACGATGAACAGCGCGTAGTCGATGCCGACCGCGAGGCCGAGCATGAGCGAGAGCAGCGGGGTCGTGCTCGTGACGGACGTGAACGCCGCTGCGACGAGCACGAGCAGCGTCGAGATGCCGACGCCCAGCAGCGCGTTGATCAGCGGCATGCCCGCGGCGGCGAACGAGCCGAGCGTGATGATGAGCACGACGAACGCGACGACGACGCCGAGCGCCTCGGTGACGGTCAGACCCGGGAACTCCTGCGAGAACAGCTGCCCGCCGATGGTCGCGTCGTAGCCGTCGGGCAGGGCGGCGGCGAGGTCGGCCGTCAGGTCGCGCAGCTCGTCCTTGACGTCGGCGCCGATCGCCACGCCCTCGCCGCGCAGCGACAGCACCATGATCGCGGCCTGGCCGTCCTTGCTGGTCTCGGACGCACCGGGGGTCGTGGTGTCGAACGGGGAGACGGCCGACGTGACGCCCTGGACGTCGGCGAACCGCTGCGCGGCGTCGTCGACGGCCGAGACGACCGCGGGGTCGTCGACCTGGCCGCCGTCGGTGCCGACGACGAGGACCTGCGCCGTGGTGCCCGCCGCCTCGGGGAACGTCGCGGCGAGCCGGTCGAGCGCGGCCTGCGACTCGGTGCCGGGGATCGTCACGGAGTTGTCGAGCTTGCCGCCGAGCAGCACGGCGCCGGCGCCGAGCAGGACGAGCACGGCGAGCCAGGCTCCGATGACGGCGCGGCGCCGCGCGTAGGCGGCGCGGCCGAGGCGGTAGAGCGCAGAGGACACGGCTGCTCCAGGGTCGGGGTGTGCGGGGGAGGACAGCGGCGTCCGGGGTCGGCGCGGTGCGGGGCACGGTGCGTCAGACTTCGATACGGAACTGTATGCGATACGGGACTGTATGCGATACAGGGGTGTATCGACACCGGTAGGATCGCTCCGCACCCGACGCCCCGCGCCACCACACCCACCACGACACCCACCCCGGAGGTGAGCGATGACCGACGCCCCCGTCGACGTCGCCGCCGATCCCACGGTCTCGCGCCGCCGCCAGCACACGCGCGAGCGCCTGCTCGACGCCGCGTTCGACCTCTTCGCCGACGAGGGCGTCGACGCGACCTCGATCGAGGCGGTGTGCGAGCGGGCCGGCTTCACGCGGGGCGCGTTCTACTCCAACTTCGAGAGCAAGCACGAGCTGCTGCTCGCGCTCGCGGCGCGCGAGCACCGCCGCCGCCTCGGCGAGCTGCGCGACGCGCTCGCGGTCGCGCAGGCCACGTGCGCCGCGGGTGCCGAGCTCGACCTGCAGGACATCTCGCGGTTCCTCGAGATCCTGCTCGAGCGCATCTCCGACGACCGGCGCTGGCGCGTCATCAACGCCGAGCTCACGCTGCTCGCGATGCGGCACCCCGAGATCGCGCGTCGGCACCGCGACCTCGACCGGCAGATGTCCGACGAGGTCGCCGACGAGATCGAGCTGCTCATGCCGCGCCTCGGGCGCCGGCTCGTGCTGCCCGCGCGCCAGCTGCTGCGGCTCCTGGCCGCCGGGTACATGGCGGACCTGCAGGCCGCCGACCTGTCGGCCGAGCCGCAGCCCGCCGCCCGCGCGCGCGCCGACGCGACCGCGTGGCTGCCGGTCGTCGCGGACCGCCTCACCGTCCCGCTCTGAGCGGTTCGCGCCGGGTGCGTCGTCAGGCGGGGTACGCCGCGTCGAGCGCCGCGTGCTGCGCCCGCGTGAGCGGCACGACCACCCCGTGCTTGGTGTCGGGCGGCAGCGAGAACCCCGGCACCTCGTGCCAGTCGCCCGACGCGAGGTCGTCGGTGCGCAGCGCGAGGTAGCCCTGCGGGCGCACCGAGTACTGGTCGACCCACAGGTACCACGCGCCGCCGTGGTGCGCGCGGAACACCAGCGGCGCCTCGACGTGCGCGTACCGGTCGTCGGCCAGCCGGGACGCGAGGACCTCGAAGTCGTCGGCGTCGAGCGCCGACCCGGCCTCGTGGAACAGCTTGAGCGAGCCGGGCGCGTCGGCGTCCTGCTTGGAGAACCGGTGCACGCGCCCGTCCGGCGTGAGCGCCGCGGGCACGACCGTGGTGTCGATGACGCCCGTGCCGTGGTCGATGAGCACGCGCGCGGGCGTCGTCGTGCGGAAGTCGCGCGTGCGGGCCACGAGGACCCGCGGGTACGACGCGGACGCGTGGTGCACGTCGTCGGTCGGGTACAAGGAGGACGAGAACGTCACGGCGAACTCGCGCGTCGTCGGGTCGTAGGTCGCCTCGGGCGCCCACGCCATGCCGGCCTCGGGCGGCGCGACCTCGAGCAGCCACGGCTCCGACCAGTGCACGAGGTCGGTCGAGCGCCACACGACGAGCGACCGGCTGCCGTGGCGCGTCCACGCGTCCCACCCGGCGTCGTCACCGCCGTAGATGCGCAGGTCGGTCGCGAGGACGAACCACTCGCCGTCGCCCGCGACGAGGTAGGGGTCGCGCACGCCCGTGGTGCCCAGCGGCGACGCGAGGACAGCGTCGCCGCGGTTGGCTCGGTGCCAGCGCAGCGGGTCGTCGCCCTCGGACAACGAGAGGTAGATGCGCTCGCCGTGCCCGTCGGGGTCCTCGACGTGGTGCACCAGCAGGTAGCCGTAGGGCTCGTCCACCAGGGCCTCCGGGGGTGACTGGATCGCGCTCTCGCGGGACGAGAGAGGGGGAG
>NZ_LNTD01000107.1 GCF_001462455.1 Cellulomonas sp. B6 | reverse complement strand
CTCACGCGCTCGACCCGACCTCCCCGAACAGGAGCACCATGGCCTCCGCCTCCGACTGGCTCGCCGGTGCGCGTCCCCGCACGCTCCCGGCGGCCGTCGCCCCCGTGCTCGTCGGCACCGGCGCCGCCGCGCAGGCCGGCGTCGCACTGCCCGGACGCGCGCTGCTCGCGGCCGGTGTCGCGCTCGCGCTGCAGGTGGGCGTGAACTACGCGAACGACTACTCCGACGGCGTGCGGGGCACCGACGTCGACCGGGTCGGCCCGATGCGGCTCACCGCGTCCGGTGCGGCGCCCGCGACGCACGTGCGCACCGCCGCCTTCGCGGCGTTCGGGGTCGCTGCGCTGCTCGGCCTGCTGCTCGTCGCGCTGTCCGGCGCGTGGTGGCTGCTGGGCGTGGGTGCGCTCGCGGTGGTCGCGGCGTGGACCTACACCGGCGGCCGCCGCCCCTACGGGTACCGCGGCCTCGGGGAGGTCGGGGTGTTCGTGTTCTTCGGCCTCGTCGCGGTCCTCGGCACGACGTTCACGCAGGTCGGACACGTGACGTGGCCCGCCGTCGTCGGTGCGGTCGCCGTGGGCCTGCTCGCGTGCGCGCTGCTCATGGCCAACAACCTGCGGGACGTGCCGACCGACGCCGTGGTGGGCAAGCGCACCCTCGCGGTGCGACTCGGCGAGCACCGCGCGCGCCGCGTGTTCGCCGTGATGGTCGTGCTGCCCGTCCTGCTGGGCGCGGTGTGCGCGGTCGTCGCGCCGTGGTCCCTGCTGGTGCTGCTGCTGCTCGGACCGGCGGTCGTGCTCGCGGTGGTCGTGCTGCTGGGGGCACGCGGGATCGCGCTCGTGCCCGTGCTCGCGGGCACCGGCGCCCTGGAGCTGGCGTTCGGCGTCGCGCTGGGGCTCGGCCTGGCGCTCTGAAGGCCCGCGCCGGGCGACCCGGCGCGCCGCCCGCCCGGTGCTCAGGCCGTCGGCGGGGGCGGACCGTCCGGCCGCTCGTGCACGGCGCCGCGTGCGGCCCGCTCGGCCTCGGCGTCCTCCGCGGCGTCGTCGGCGAGCTGGTGGGCCGTGCGGCCGCCGTGCGCGCGGCGCTGCTCGGCACGCTCGGCGAGCCAGCGCGCGGCACCGTCGCGCTGGCGGTTGAGCAGCACGTACGAGAGGGCCCACGCGAGGAAGGCCGCGAGCAGCGGGGCGAGCCACGAGCGCATGCCCGCCCACCACAGCAGCCCGGTGGCCCCGGCGAACAGCGCGAGACGCAGCACGGAGTAGACGACGACCGGCACCCGCCCAGGGTAGGTCAGGAACCTGCGGGCCGGACCACGTCGCCCCGGTGGCGGACCCGGCGTCGCGACCGCGGCCCTGACGCCGTCACGGACCGCGACCCGGCGGGCCGGCGTCTACGCTGGACCGATGCTCAGGTACCTGCCGTTCGTCCTCGTGGTCGCGTTCGCGGTCTGGTGCGCGTTCGACGTCATGGGCAGCGACGAGCACCGGCGGCGCGGCGTGCCGACGCCGGTGTGGCTGCTGATCGTGCTGGTCCCGGTCCTGGGCGGCGTGCTGTGGCTCGTCATGAGCCGTGGCGCGCCGAGCGCGGGGCAGCGCGGCCCGGCGCGCGGGCCGGTCGCCCCGGACGACGACCCGGAGTTCCTGCGCCGCCTCGACCTCGAGCGGCGTCGCCGCGAGCAGCAGGCGCGCGGCGACGACACCGACGACACCGCGCCGGCCTGACGCGCCCGGCAGGCCTCAGAGGCCCGAGTACGAGTGCTTGCCGGTGATGAACAGGTTGACGACCGTGAAGTTGGCCAGGACGACCGCGTAGCCGACGAACACGATGTAGGCGGCGCGCCGACCGGCCCAGCCGCGCGTGGTCCGGGCGTGCAGGTAGGCGGCGTACACCACCCACGCGACGAACGTGCCGACCTCCTTGGGGTCCCAGCCCCAGTAGCGGCCCCACGCCTCCTCGGCCCAGATCGCGCCGCCGATGAGCGTGAACGTCCACAGCACGAAACCGACCGCGTGCAGCCGGAACGACAACGCCTCGAGGCGCCGCGCGTCGGGCACCTGCTCGAGCCACGCGAACGCCGGGCCCGTGACGCGCGCGCCGTGGAACGCCTGGCGCAGGCCGTCGGCCCGACGCCAGGGACGCTCGAGCCGCGAACGTCCCTCGGTGCGCGCGTCCTGCAGGACCTGGAGCACCGACGTCGCGAAGGCGACCGTGAAGACGCCGGTCGCGAGGATCGCGACGCCCACGTGGATGACGAGCCAGTAGCGCTGCAGCGCGGGCTGCACCGCGTCGGCCTGCACGTGCAGCGTGTTGAGCGCGAGCACGAGCGCGAGCACCGCGATGCCCGTGACGAGCACGCCGAGGAACGCGATCGCGCGGCGACGCTGCACGACCACCAGCACGGCGGTCGCGCAGAACGTCCCGACGATCGTGAACTCGTACATGTTGGCCGTGGGCCAGCGGCCCGCGGCCACGCCGCGCAGCACGATCGCGACGAGCAGCAGCGCCGTGCCGAGCACGAGGGTCGAGCCGGCGATGCCGGCGGCCCGGCGGCGCGGGGCGGACGCCGCGGACGCGGCAGGCGGCGGGTCGGCCGTGAGGACGTCCCCGCCGGACGCGGACCCGGCACCCACGACGGCCGGCCGGCGCGCGCTGCGGACGGCCTGCGCGGCCTCCGTCGCCCGCGCCAGGTCGATCGCGTACGCGACCAGCGCGATCGTCAGCGCGGTCGCGGCCGACCAGACGAACAGGTCGCTCAGCTCGGCGACGTTCATGTCCTGTCCTCCTGCGGATCGGGCCCGGCCGACGGGGACGACGGCTCGGGCGGCGCGCCGAGCACGGCGGCGAGGACGCGGTCGAGCTCGGGCTGCAGCCCGACGTCGTCGCCACGGGCCAGGCCGGCGGCCGTGACCACTGTAGTCGCGGCACCGGGACCTTCGTCCTGCGCCGCATCGGCTCCGGGTGCCGCGCGCAGCCACAGCCGCCGCCGGGGCGCGAATAGGGAGGCCATGAGGCCGGCCAGCGCGAGCAGCGCGAAGGTGAGCACCCACGCCAGCGACGGGTCGTGCCGCAGGTCGAGCGCGACGAACCGCGGCAGGTCGTCGAACGTCAGCGTCCCCAGCCCGTCGGGCAGGTCGACGGTCTGGCCCGGGCGCACGTACAGCGTGACCACGTCGCCCGCGGCGTCGACGGACTGCTGCATGCGCGACTCGTCGAGGCGGTACACGTTCTGCGGCACGCCCGTGTCGAGCCCGAGGTTGCCGTGCCACACCGACAGCACGAGCAGCGGCTCGGCCGGCTGCGGGTCGACCGAGCGCCACAGCCCGGGCGCGGCCTCGACCGCGGTGGGCAGCAGGAACCCGACGAGCCCCACCTGGTCCTGCCCGCCCGAGACGTCGGGGACCTTGACGACGCCGCGCGACGTGTACACCTCGTCCTGCGGCAGGAACGGCACGGTCCCGGCGAACGCGACCTCACCGGCCGCGTCGTGCACCGTCAGGCGCGGCGCGTAGCCGTTGCCCATGAGGTACACCTTGGCGCCGCCCGCGACGATCGGGTGGTTGACCTTGATCTGCTCGGGCGTGGGCTCGCCGCCGGGCTCGGTCACGGTGACGTGCGCGGTGAAGTCGCGCGACTGCAGCGTGCGCGGGTCGAAGCGCGACTCGAAGTCGTCGAGGCGCAACGTGAACGGGTCGAGGTCGGCGGGGTCGAACGCGCTGCCGCGCTCGAACGAGTCGTACCCGGCCTGCACGTTCGCGAAGCCCGTGCCCTGCACGACGATCGCCTGCCCGCGGTAGTGCAGCAGCTGCCCGGTCGCCACCGAGACGAGCAGGCCGAGCAGCGCGAGGTGGAACAGCAGGTTGCCGGTCTCGCGCAGGTACCCGCGCTCGGCCGAGACCGACCAGGTCCCGGCGCCCTCGTCGTGCACGTCGACGCGGAACGCCGGGACGCCGAGCCGGCGGCGGCGCAGCACCGCGGCGGCACGCTCGACGACGGCACGCGGCGCGTCGCCCGACGTGCCGGAACCCTGCGCGGGGAACCGCCCGAGCCGGCGCGGCGTGCGCGGCGGCCGGCCGCGCAGCGCCGCGAGGTGGACCCGCGTGCGCGGCAGGATGCACCCGATCAGCGACACGAACAGCAGCAGGTAGACGGCCGAGAACCAGACCGAGGCGTAGACGTCGAAGAACCCGAGACGGTCGAGCCACGGTCCCACGTCGGGGTGGTCCGTGAGGTACTCCGCGACCCTCGCGGGGTCCTGCGGGCGCTGCGGGAACACCGAGCCGGGGACGGCGGCGACGGCGAGCAGCACGAGCAGCAGCAGCGCGACGCGCATGCTCGTGAGCTGGCGCCACGCCCAGCGCAGCCAGCCGACCGCACCGAGCGCGGGCAGCGGGGCGGGCGCGCCGGTGCCGACCGGTCCGGCCGACGACGCGCCCGCCGCAGGCGTCTCCGGAGCGGCGGCGTCGGCCGCGGCCCCACCCGGCGTGGCCTCGTCCGCCGCGGCGGAACGGGTGGCGTCGTCGCTGAACGCGTCGTCGAGGCCCTCGGGGCGGTACGGGTCGCGCGCACCCTGGCGGGCACGGGATCGGTCGGTCACGTCGTCACCCTCGCAGCCACGCTCGTCGCCCGCCTGACGGCCGGCCTCACCGTCGGCCCCACCGCCGCCCTCACAGCACCGGCACGAACGGGTCGGCACCGGTCAGCAGACCCTGCAGCCACGCCGCCCATGTGCCCCACGCACCCGTGGCGAGCGCGACGCCCAGGACCACGAGCACGGCGCCGCCCGTGCGCTGCACCGCGAGACGGTGCCGCCCGAGCCACGCGACGGCGCTCCGCGAGCGCTGCAGACCGACGGCGACGAGCGCGAACGGCAGGCCGAGCCCGACGCAGAACGCGACCGCGAGCAGCGCACCCCGCCCGGCCGAGCCCCCCGTCAGCGACAGCGTGAGGATCGCGGCGAGGGTCGGACCGATGCACGGGGTCCAGCCCAGGCCGAACGCGACTCCCAGCAGCGGCGCGCCCCACAGGCCGGTGCGCGGCGCGACGTGCGCACGGCGCTCGCGCTGCAGGAACGGCACGGCACCGAGGAACGCCAGGCCCATGACGACCGTCAGCGCGCCCAGCACGCGGCTGACCGGGTCCTGCCACTGCCACAGCACCGCGCCGAGCGAGCCCGCGAGCGCGCCGAACGCGACGAACACGGCCGAGAATCCGGCCACGAAGAGGGTCACGCCGAGCACGAGGACGCGTCGGCCCTCGGCCCGCGGGGCGGGGGTCGCGGCGACGGGCACGGCCGCGAGGACCGCGCCGTCGCCGGGTGCGCCGGCGCCGACGCGCACGACGTCGGTCGCGTCGACCAGCCCGAGACCGGCACCCGGCGTGCGCCGCGGACCGCCCGCGGCGAGCCCGCCGAGCAGGCCGGCGTACCCGGGCAGCAGCGGCAGCACGCACGGCGACGCGAACGACACGAGCCCGGCGAGCAGCGCGACGGGCACCGCGAGCAGCAGGGAGCCGCCGGCGACGGTCGCACCGACGTCGAGCGCGAGCGCGCCGCCGGTCACCGCGCGGGGTCCTGCGGGCGAGCCGCCGCGTCGGCGTCCGGGATCGCGTCCGGGGTCGCGTCGGGCGCCGACGTCGGCGCGGACGTGGCCGCGGCGCCGGGGGCGCCCTCGGCCAGCAGCTCCTCGACGAGCGAGCGCAGCAGGGACGCGTCGGCCAGGCCGAGCACGCGCGCGGCGACGCGACCCTCGCGGTCGAGCAGCACGGTCGTGGGGACGGCGCTCACGGGGACGACGCCCTGCAGCGCGGCGACGGCCGCGCCGCTGGTGTCGTCGAGCGAGGGGTACGGCACGGCGAGCTCGCGCTGGAACGCCTGCGCGGTGCCCGCGGCGTCGCGGCTGTTGATGCCGAGGACGTGCAGGCCCTGGTCGGCGTAGTCCGTGGCGACCGCGGCGAGGTCCGGCGCCTCGGCCCGGCACGGCGGGCAGGCCGCGTACCAGGTGTTGAGCAGCACGACGTCGCCGCGCAGCGCCGCGAGGTCGTGCTCGCCGCCTTCGTAGTCCGTCCCGGCGATCTCGACGGGACCGACCCGGTCGGCGGGCGCCCACGTGGTCGTGGACCCGTCGCCCGACTGGTAGCCCTGGTCGACGACGTCGGCGGGCGCGTCGGTGCCGTCGCCGCCCGCGGAGCAGCCCGCGAGCAGCGCGACGAGCGCCGCGCCCGCGGCGAGCGCGCGCGCCGGGCGTCCGGGTCCCGGGCGCCGGGAGACGGGGTGACGGGGGACGGCCACGTCAGGCCCCCGGGACCTGCGACGCGCCGGGCAGCAGGGCTGCGGCGGGCTCGCCGTAGCCGACGCCGACGAGCGTGTCGTCCTCGAACCGCAGGCTCGTGAGGGACGCGAGGGAGCACTGCCGCTTGCGGGGGTCGTGCCACAGCCGGCGGTTCTCGAGCGCGAGCCGCGTGACCCAGATCGGGAGCTGGTGGCTGACGAGCACGGCCTCGTGCCCACGGGCCGCGACGCGGGCGGCGTCGACGGCCGCGAGCATGCGGTCGACCTGCTCGACGTAGGGCTCGCCCCACGAGGGCCGGAACGGGTTGCGCAGGTGGGGCCAGTGCGCGGGGTGGCGCAGCGAGCCGTCGCCGACGCCGAACCGCATGCCCTGGAAGTGGTTCTCGGCCTCGATGAGCCGGTCGTCGGTGCCGAGCGCGACGCCGAAGGCCTCGGCGATGGGCGTCGCGGTCTCCTGCGCGCGCTGCAGCGGGGACGCGGTCACGACGACGACGTCGCGGCGCGGGGCCCCTTCCTCACCGGCGAGCGTGCGGGCGACGAGCGTGGCCATCTGCTGCCCGCGCTCCGAGAGCCGGTACCCCGGCAGCCGGCCGTAGAGCAGGCCGGTGGGGTTGTGGACCTCACCGTGCCGCAGCAGGTGGACCGTCGTGGTGACCATGCGCACAGTCTCGCAAAGTCTCCTGGGTGCCCGGCGCCCGGATCTGGGTCCTCAGGCGCTCGCGGCGGTGACGTCGCTCACGCCCGCCTGGTCGCGGGCACGCTCGCACGCGGGGGTGCGCAGGTGGTCGACGACGACCTGCATCGCGGTGCCGAGCGCGGCGAGCTGGTCGTCGTCGAGGACGTCGACGAGGTGGGTGCGCACGGACTCGACGTGCCCGGGGGCCGCGGCCACGAGCGTGCGCCAGCCGTGGTCGGTGAGCACGCAGTTGACGCCGCGCGCGTCGCCGGGCGCGGGCTCGCGGCGCACGACGCCCGCGCGTTCCATGCGCGCGACCGTGTGCGTGAGCCTGCTGCGCGAGTGCGCGAGGTCGTCGGCGAGCTCGGACATGCGCAGCGCGCGCCCGGGCGCCTCGGAGAGGCGGACGAGCACCTCGTACTCCCCCAGCGACAGGCCGCTGTCGCAGTCGAGCTCGCGCGCGAGGACGTCGAGCAGCAGGGCGGTGCCGTCGCGGAACGCGCGCCAGTGCACCTGCTGGGTCGCCGACAGCCAGCGCACGTCGTCCGGGCCCTCGTGGGTCGCCTCGTGGGTCACGCGGCCTCCTCGATCTCGGGGGTTGCGGCTCGCACCCCACTGTAGTAGAAATATCAACCACCGCATACTTGTCGTATCAACGATTCTCGTCGATCACCTCGGAGGACACCATGACCGCGCTCCCCACCGGCCTCACCACCGGCACCTGGAACATCGACCCCTCGCACACCGAGGCGTCGTTCACCGTGCGCCACGCCGGCATCTCGAAGGTCCGCGGCACCGTCGCGGTCACCGGCGGCACGCTCACCGTCGGCGAGGACCTCGAGTCCTCCGCGGTCTCCGTGACCCTCGACCCGTCGACCGTCACGACCGGTGACGCCAACCGCGACGGCCACCTCAAGGGCAACGACTTCTTCGACGTCGAGGCGTTCGGCGAGTGGACGTTCGTCTCGAAGGCCGTCCGCGAGGCCGGCTCGGCCTACGTCGTCGTCGGCGACCTGACGATCCACGGCGTGACGCGCGAGGTCGAGCTCGAGACCGAGTTCAACGGCACCGCGGTCGACCCGTTCGGCAACACCCGCGCCGGGTTCGAGGCGACCGTCACGATCTCCCGCAAGGAGTTCGGCCTGACGTGGAACGCCGCGCTCGAGGCCGGCGGCGTGCTCGTCGCCGACAAGGTGCGCATCGACCTCGACGTCTCGGCCATCAAGGCCTGACGCACCCCAGCACCGTCCCGCGAGGGCGCGACCGCACCGGTCGCGCCCTCGCGGCGTCCCTCCCCACGGACGCCCCGCGACCGGACGCGCTACGACGCGCCGCCGCCCGCACCGCGCGCACGGTCGTGGAACGCCAGGATCTGCAGCTCGGACGCCACGTCCACGGCCCGCACGTCGACGTGCGGCGGCACCCGCAGCGCACCCGGTGCGAACGTCAGCACCCCCACGACGCCCGCGGCCACGAGCTCGTCGCACACGCGCTGCGCGACCTCCGCCGGCGTCGTGAGCACCGCGATCGTCGCCCCCGTGCGCGCCACGACGCCCGCGAGGTCGTCCGCGGGCTCGACGACGAGCCCCGCGACCGTCGTGCCGACCACGGCCGGGTCCGCGTCCACGAGACCCACCAGGGCGAACCCGCGCTCGGCGATGCCCGCGTAGTTCGCGAGCGCGTGACCCAGGTTGCCGACCCCCACCAGCAGCACGCGCCGCACGTCGGACAGGCCCAGCGCGACCGTGATCTGCTCGCGCAGGTGCTGCACGTCGTACCCCACGCCGCGGCGCCCGTACGACCCCAGGTGCGACAGGTCCTTGCGCAGCTGCGCGGACGTCACGCCCGCACGCCGCGCGAGCTCCTCGGACGACGTCAGGACCGCTCCGCTCGCCGCGGTCGCCTCGAGCGCACGCAGGTACCCCGGCAGCCGCGCGACCGTCGCGGGCGGCACGCCGGGCGCACCGCGTCGTGGCGTGCCGCGGCGTGCGGCGGTGCGCTGAGCGTCCACGTCGACCCCCCGAGCCCTCCCGCCGGGACCACCCGGCGACGAGGTCACGTTAGGGCCTGGCCGCGCCCGCCGCGAGGGCCCTGCGCAGCCGGGTCTCGTCGATGCGCCAGTACCCGCGCCGCACGCCGTCGACGTCCACCACGGGCACCATCTCGCCCAGCTCGTCGGCCGGCCGCGCACCGTCCGGGCCCGGCACGTCCACGTCGACCTCGACCCACGCGTCGCCGGTCTCGGCGCAGACGCGCTCGACGAGCGCGCGCGCCTCGTCGCACAGGTGGCAGCCCGCGCGCCCGTACAGCACGACCCGCGCCGGTGCACCGGTCGTCCCACGCCCGTGCGCCGTCCCCGTCCTCGTCACGGCGCCACGCTAGCGCGCGCGGACGCGCCGACCCGTGCCGGGCCCGGGTCGTTACAGTGGCGGGGTGCACGCGGGCCAGGGGAACGACGAGCCGGCCGTCGGCGCCGCCACCGTCGAGACGCCGCGGGCCGACCTCGTGCCGGACGGGACGCGCGTCGCGGCCTTCTTCGACGTCGACAACACGATCATCCGCGGCGCGAGCGCGTTCCACCTCGCCGTGGGCCTGTACCGCCGCGGGTTCTTCCGCAACCTCGACCTCGTGACGTTCGCGTTCCAGCAGGCGCGGTACCGCGCGTTCGGCGAGAACCGCCGCCAGATCGACGAGGTCCGCGCCCGCGCGCTCGACATCATGCGCGGCCGCTCGGTCGCCGAGGTCACCGCGATCGCCGAGGACGTCTACGACGAGGTCCTGAGCCTGCGCATCTACCCCGGCACGCAGGCGCTGCTCGACGCGCACCTCGCCGCCGGGCACGCCGTGTGGCTCGTGACCGCCACACCGGTGGAGATCGGCGAGCTCATCGCGCGGCGCCTGGGCGCGTCCGGCGCGCTGGGCACGGTCGCCGAGCACGACGACGGCTTCTACACCGGCCGGCTCGTGGGCGACCTGCTGCACGGCGAGGCCAAGGCCAGCGCGGTGCGCGCGCTCGCGCAGCGCGAGGGCTACGACCTGGACCGCTGCCACGCGTACGGCGACTCGACCAACGACGTGCCGATCCTGTCGACCGTCGGCCACCCGTGCGCGATCAACCCCGACGGGCGCCTGCGCCGGCACGCCGCCGAGGTCGGCTGGCCCGTGCGCGAGTTCCGCACGCGCCGCACGCAGGCGCGCCGCGGCGTCAACGCGGCGAGCCTCGCGGGCGTCGTGTGGGCGGCCGCCGTGGTCGTGCGGGCGGTGCGGCGCTCGCTGCGGCGCCGGGTGGGCGGTCTGTGACGGCGCAGCCACCCGCCCCGTCGCCCGGGCGTCAACCCGCGTCCTGCTCCTGCTCCTGCTCCTCGCGCGTCGTCGCGACGGGCCAGCCCTCGTCGTCCCACGCGAGCTCGCGGATGCCGAGGCGGAAGTCGCCGCCCTCGGCGGCGTCGTACCAGTGGAACGCCAGGTAGCCCTTCGAGTACGACTGACCGCCGGGGCCGACCATGTCGCCGCGCGTCGCGAGCAGCGGCTCGCCGCCGCCCGCGGCCAGGTCCCGGCCCTCGCGGTCGACGTACGGGCCGGTGACGTCGCGCGAGCGTCCGACGGCCATGTTGTACGTCGAGTCGGAGCCCTGGCAGCACGAGTCGCGCGAGACGAACAGGTAGTACCAGCCGTCGTGCTCGGCGAGGTAGGGCGCCTCGATCGCGTTGGGCGATCCGATGCGGCTCGCGATCGTGACGGGCTCCGCGTCCGGGTCCGCGAGGGTGCCGGCGGGCCACGCGAGCTCGACGAGCTGGATGCCGCCCCAGAACGACCCGAACGCCATCCACGGCGTGCCGTCGACGTCGACCACGCCCGCGTCGATCGCGTTGAAGTTGTCCTCGCCCGGCGTCGAGGAGATCACCTCGCCCCGGTCGACCCACGCGTAGGCGGGGTCGTCGGGGTCGAGCGTCGTGTTCGTCATGAGCCCGATCACGGAGCGGTTCGAGCCGAACGTCGACGCCGCGTAGTAGAGGTACCAGGTGCCGTCGTGCTCGACGACCTCGGGCGCCCAGAAGTTCTCGACCCCCGGCACGGCCTCGTACACCCAGCGCGGGCGCGTGCCGGCCTCCCAGACGGTGCCGACCTCCTCCCACGTGCGGCCGCCGTCCGTCGATCGCCGGATCTGCGGCGCGCCGAGCCCGACGCGCACGTCCCCGGTCGAGAAGACGTACCAGGGCTCGCCCTCGTCGCCGACGACGAGCGCCGGGTCGTGCGTGCGCAGGTCGCCGGTCAGCTCGAGCGCGGTGGCCGCGGGCGCGTCGGGGCGCGTCAGCAGGAACGTCCCGCCGCCGACGAGGAGCACGACCACCGCGAGGACCGCGGCGACGGCCCAGGCGCGTCCCCTCCCTCGCGCGGCCGGCGCGGTCGCGCGAGGGGCGTCGGACTCCTCGGGGGCGTCCGTCACGCGGCGTCCTCACGACGCGCGGGCTCGAGCGCGACCCACCGCACGCCGTGCTCGGGCACGTCGAGCGTCAGCACGCCGTCGTGCTCGGCGGCGGTCGCGCGCGGGTCGGGCAGGGGCGTGCCGTCCCACAGGTCGCGGGCGGTCCAGCGGTGCGCGCTCGCGGCGGCGTCCCCGACCAGCGCGGACAGCGGCAGGTGCTCGGTGCGCACGCCGGTCCCGGTCCAGAACACCGCGACGTAGCGCGTGGCCTCGGTGCCGGACCGCGCACCCCACACGACGACCTCGCCGTCGCCCGCGGGCTCGCGCTGCAGCTCGCGGCCGTCGACGCCGGTGCGCAGCACGTGCCCGACCGCGGGCGTCGTGAGCAGCGCGATCGTCGCGGCGTCGGACGTCGGCAGGTCGCCGCCCATCATGAGCGGCGAGCGGGCCATGACCCACAGCGTGAGGAGCGTGCGCTGCTCGTCGGGGGTGAGCCGCGACGCGCGGTCGTCGCCGCGCTCGGCGCGGATCCCGATGCGCCCCAGGGGCAGCATGTCGGCGTCGGCCCAGCCGCCGGGCTGCTGGAACGGCGCCCACCGCGCGAGGCGCGCGAAGTTGGCGTGCACGTCCTCCCAGCGGTCCCAGAGGTCGTCGCACACGCGCCACATCTGCGCGTGCTCGCGCAGCACGGGCAGGTGCGCGGTCGACAGCCGCGTGCCGGGCGACAGCGAGAGCACGATGTCGCGCCCCGAGCGCGCGATGGCGCGCGACCACGCGGTGATCGCGTCGGCGTGGAAGGGCGCGAGCATGTCGTCGACCTTGACGAAGTCGACGCCCCACGAGGCGAGCTGCCCGACGAGCCCGTCGAGCCAGGCCTGCGCGGCGGGGTGCGTGTGGTCGAGGCCGTACATGTGGCCGTTCCACGTGCAGACGGACGACGTGTCGGCGACGTCGGCGGTCGTGACGACCGCACCGTCGGGGCCCACGACGGGCAGCGCGGCGGCGACCGCGGTGCGCGGGATGCCGCGCAGCACGTGGACGCCGAGCTTCAGCCCGAGCGCGTGCACCTGCGCCGCGAGCTCGGTGAAGCCGCGGCCGCCGGCGGCCGAGGGGAAGCGCGCGGGGTCGGGCTGGGGGTAGCCGTGCTCGTCGAGCACGAGGCCGCTGCCGTCGGTGTAGCCGTGCGCGCGGGCCGCGGGGTCCGACCAGTCGATGTCGACGACGACCGTGTCCCACCCGTGCGGGAGCAGGTGCTCGGCCATGAAGCGGGCGTTGGCCAGGACCTCGGCCTCGGTGACGGTCGTGCCGTAGCAGTCCCAGCTGTTCCACCCCATGGGCGGGGTGAGGGCCAGCGTCATCGTCGACTCCTTCTACATCGTTGTAGAGTCGACTGTGCCGCATGGCGCCCGATCGCGTCAAACGGATGACGGCGCACGGGGGCTGCGACGAGCGTACGACCCGCCCGCACCCGGACCGTCCCGGCGGCGTTACCCGATCGTGGCTTGACCGGGGAGCGGTGCGCGTGCGAGTTTGTGCAACGTTGTAGATCAACGTTGTAGAAGACGTTGGAGCATCGGAGAGGTCAATGACGACCAGCAGGAGCGGACGGGCGACGCGCAGGGGCGCCGCCGAGGTCCCGGCGCGCCCGGGTCCGTCGCTCGGCACGGACGTGGACCTGACCGACCCACCATCACGGGAGGCAGGCAGATGAAGAAGAGCAGGCTGGTCGTCGGTGCGACCTGCATGGCGCTGGTCGGCGCGCTCGCGCTCACGGCGTGCGGCAGCGACGGCAGCGGCGGGGGTGACGACGGCAGCAAGAAGATCACGTTCATGTTCCGCGGCGGCCCCGACGAGAAGAAGGCGTACGAGGCCGCGATCGAGAAGTACACCGAGGCCACGGGCGTCGACGTCGAGATGATCGTCACCGACGCCGACCAGTACGCGACCAAGCTCCAGGCCGCGGTCGCGGGCAACAACGTGCCCGACGTGTTCTACATCGAGCAGGCGTCGCTGCAGTCCTACGTCGCGTCGGGCGTGCTGCTCGACATCACCGACCAGGTCGAGGCCTCGGACGTCGACCTCGACAACCTCTGGCAGTACGGCGTCGACTCCTACCGGTTCGACGGCACGCTGCAGGGCACCCCCGAGGGCCGCCTCTACGGCCTGCCCAAGGACATCGGCCCGTTCTCGTTCGGCTACAACAAGACCATGCTCGAGGCCGCGGGCATCCCGCTGCCCGACAAGGACACCCCGCTCACGTGGGAGCAGTTCGTCGAGATCTGCAAGACGCTCACGACGGACACCGACGGCGACGGCACGGTCGATCAGTGGGGCACCGGGCTCAACGTCCAGTGGAACCTGCAGTCGATGGTGTGGAGCAACGGCGCGGACTTCATCGACGCCGACCGCACCAAGGTCACGGTCGACACCCCCGAGTTCGCCGACGCGCTGCAGAAGTTCGCCGACCTCACCAACGTCGACGCCGTCACGCCGTCGGCGTCCGACGCCGCGACGCTCGACACCTACCAGCGCTGGATGGCCGGCGAGATCGGGTTCTTCCCGGTCGGGCCGTGGGACGTGAGCGTCTACAACGAGCTCGACTTCGACTACGACCTCATCCCCTGGCCCACCGTCGGCGACGGCGGCACGGCCACCTGGGTCGGCTCGCTCGGCATCGGCGTCTCCGCGACGTCGAAGCACCCCGACGAGGCCGTCGAGCTCGTGACGTACCTGTCGGCCGACCCCGAGGCGCAGCAGACGCTCGTCGACGCGAACATCCAGATCCCCAACCTGATCGACGTCGCGACGGACTGGGCGCAGGCCGCCGACGCCGAGCCGGCCAACCGCCAGGAGTTCCTCGACATCGCCCAGGACTCGGGCCGTGCGATGCCGGCGGCCTTCACCTACGGGGCCGCCTGGTACGACGAGCTCTGGACGAACATCCAGCCGGTCCTCGACGGCAAGCAGACCGCCGCCGACTACCTGGCCGACGTGCAGCCGCGCATGCAGGCGCTGCTCGACGAGTCCATCGCCAACGCCGAGCAGGCGTTCGCCGGACGCTGACGCACCGCGGTCCCGGCCCGCGCCCCCACGGGCGGGCCGGGGACCGCGGCGGACCCGCACGAGAGAGGACCACCCGATGTCGCGTCCCGAGGCCGTCACGGCCCCACCGACGGCCGTCGCCGCCGGCGGACGACCCCCGCTGCGCACCCGGCGCGAGCGCAACCGCCTGCACCGCACCGAGGCCCTGTGGGCGCTCGCGTTCGTCGCCCCGCCCGTGCTCGGGTACCTGCTGTTCACGCTGTACCCGCTCGGGTTCGCCGCGTACGCGTCGCTGACGAGCTGGAACGGCCTGGGGCCGATGCGCTTCATCGGCATCGACAACTACACACGCCTGCTGAACGACGACTACTTCCGGCAGACGCTGTTCAACACGCTGTTCTACATGATCGGCATCCCGATCGGCCTGACGCTCTCGCTGCTGCTCGCGCTCGCGCTCAACCGGCGCATCGTGGGTCGCACCGCGTTCCGCACCATCTACTACGTGCCGGTCATCTCCTCGCTCGCCGCGATCGCGATCGTCTGGCAGTTCGCCTACAACGGCGACTTCGGGCTCGTGAACCAGGTCCTCGCGTGGTTCGGGATCGACGGCCCCAACTGGCTCCAGAACACCGCCACGGTCAAGCCCGCGATCATCCTCATGATGATCTGGAAGGGCCTCGGCTACTCGATGCTGCTGTACCTGGCCGCGATCCAGTCGGTGCCCGCCTCGCTCTACGAGGCCGCGTCGCTCGACGGTGCGAGCTGGTGGCAGCAGCTGCGCGCGATCACGATGCCGATGGTCCGACCGGTGACGTTCTTCCTGGTCGTCACGAACATCATCGCGGGCGCGCAGATCTTCACCGAGATCAACATCATGACGCCCACGGGCGGGCCCGAGTTCAGCTCGGCCTCCCTGGTCTGGTACATCTGGCGCCAGGCCTTCCGCTACCAGCAGATGGGGTACGCGACGGCCATGGCGGTCGTGCTCGGCATCCTCGTCTTCGTCATCACCCTGATCCAGTTCCGCCTCAACCGGCGCAACAGCTTCAGCATCGACTGAGGGACGCAGCCATGACCACCATCCCCGCCCTCCCGCGCGCCGGTTGAGGCGGAACT
>NZ_LNTD01000106.1 GCF_001462455.1 Cellulomonas sp. B6 | reverse complement strand
CCGGTGCGTACAGCGCGACCGCGAGCGCGTCGAGCACGTCGGCGGTCGCCGGGCCGAAGGACAGCACCTGCGCGTCGGCCATGTCGACGACCCGCCGCCGCTCGCCCGCGGGCGTCGACGCGACCGCGGGGAGCCGCTCGAGCAGGCCGTCGACGCCGCCGACGGACTCCAGCCCGTCGGTCATCATGAGGATCACGTCGGGTGCGGCGGCCACGAGGCCCTCGTCGTTGAGGGGGCGCATGCCCTCCCAGCCGATCTCGCCCGCGACGTCGACGCCGCCGACGGCCTCGATCAGCGAGTCGGCGCCGGAGCCCTCGCCGAACAGGTAGTAGACGCCCGCCTGGCCGCGCGCGTAGAGGAACATGATCCGCAGCCGGTCCGCCGGGTCGGAGGGCGCGACCGCGGCGATCTGCCGGACCTTCGCGTCGATCTCGTCCTGCGCCCGCTGCGCGAGGCGCTCGCCCGCGTCCGCGACGCCGAGCGCGCCGGCCACCTGGCGCACGAGGTCGCCCACGCCGGCGACGTCTCGGTGCGCGTCGACCACGACGACGGGGATGCCCGCGTCGCGCACCTGCAGCACGACGTCCCAGGGCCCGAGCGTCGTGTCGGTCACGAGCACGGTGGGCGCGAGGTCGAGGATCGCCTCGGCCGACAGGTCGTGACCGCCCGCCGTGACGAGCGGCCGGTCGGCGATCTCGGCGAAGCCCGAGGACACGTCACGTCCGACGACGCGGTCGCCGAGGCCGAGCTCGAAGACGGTGCGCGAGAGCGTGCCGTAGACGTCGAGCGCGAGGACCCGGCTGACGTCCGTGACGGTGACCTCGGTGCCCTGCGCGTCGGTGACCGTCACGGGCAGGGCCGGGGCGGGCGTGTCGACGACGGGACGGACGGCCGCGTCGGCGACGAGCGCGGTCGTCGGCCCCTCGAGCGCGCGCGGGTCGTCGACCGGTGCGACGTCGGCGAGGAGTCGGCCGCCGTCCGCGACGCCGGGCGCGGCCGACGAGCCCGCCGAGCACGCGCTGCTCGCCGCGACGAGCAGCGCCGTCGCCGCCGCGAGGATCGCTCGGGTCGCACGCGTGCGCACGCCGGTCACCGCCTTCGAGGAGAGGGAACGACGCGAGCGCGTCGGTGAGGGGAACCTAACGTAGGTGAGCCTCACCTATCAAACCTGTCCCGAGGGGTGGTGGGACGCACGTCCCGCACCGCACGGCGCGCGGGGACGACGACGCCCGGGCACCCTCACGGGGCGCCCGGGCGTCGTCGGGTGGGGTGCGGTGCGGTCGGCTCAGTCCGCCGCGACGTCGAGCGTGAGCAGGTCGTCCACCGTCTCGCGGCGCACGAGCACGCGTGACTCCCCCGCGGTGACCGCGACCACGGGCGGGCGCGTCAGCAGGTTGTAGTTCGAGGACATCGAGCGCCCGTAGGCGCCCGTCGCGGCGACCGCGAGCAGGTCACCCGCGCGCACGTCGCCGGGCAGCTGCACCTCGTGGACCACGATGTCGCCGCTCTCGCAGTGCTTGCCGACCACGCGGGCCAGCACGGGCGGCACGTCCGACGTCCGCGACACGACCTCGGCGTGGTAGTGCGCGCCGTACAGCGCGGGCCGGATGTTGTCGCTCATGCCGCCGTCGACCGACACGTACGTGCGCACGCGCCCGTCCTCGAGACGCACGGGCTTGACCGTGCCCACGGTGTACAGCGTGAGCCCGGCGGGCCCGACGATCGCGCGGCCGGGCTCGATCGACAGGCGCGGCAGCGGCTGCCCCAGGTCGCGGCACGCGTCGGCCACCGCCTGCGCGACCTCCTTGGCGATCCGGTCGGGGTCGAGCGGCACCTCGCCGGGCAGGTAGGCGATGCCGTACCCGCCGCCCAGGTCGACCTCGTCGACCAGCACCCCCGTGCGGGCGTGCAGCTCGGCACGCAGCGCGAGCACGCGCTGCGCCGCGACCGCGAACCCCGACGGGTCGAGGATCTGCGAGCCGATGTGCGAGTGGATGCCGAGCAGCCGCAGCTCGGGACGCGCGACGACCCGCAGCAGCGCCGTCAGCGCGGGGCTGTCGCCGCCGCCGGGCACGGCCGCGAGCGACAGCCCGAACTTCTGGTCCTCGTGAGCGGTCGAGATGAACTCGTGCCCGCCCGCGTGCACACCCGTGGTCACGCGCACCATCACGGGGGCGGGCGCACCGCCGTCGCCGCGGTGCGCGCGCACGAGGTCCGCGAGCCGGTCCACCTCGACGAGCGAGTCGACGATGATCCGCCCCACGCCCGCGTCGAGCGCGGTGCGCAGCTCGTCGTCGGACTTGTTGTTGCCGTGCAGGCCCAGGTCGGTGCCCGGGACGCCGGCCGCGAGCGCGACCGCCAGCTCGCCGCCGCTCGCGGTGTCGACCCGCAGCCCCTCGGCGTGCACCCAGCGAGCGACCGCGCGCGTCAGCAGCGCCTTGCCCGCGTAGTAGACGTCGACGCCCGTGCCGACCTGCGCGCACGCGGTCTCGAACGCCGACCGGTACGCCCGGGCGCGGGACCGCAGGTCCGCCTCGTCCAACACGTACGCGGGCGTGCCGTGCGTCGCCGCGAGGTCGCGCACGTCGACGCCCGCGACCCGCACGGCCCCGTCGGCGCCGCGCACGACGCCCGTCGACCACGGCAGCCCGAGCGGCGTGCTCCCGTCGGCGGTCGCCCCGTCGCGCGTCACATGCGCTCCGGTGCGCTCACCCCGAGCAGCGCGAGCGCGTTCGCGAGCACCTGGCGCGTCGCGTCGTTGAGCCACAGGCGCGTGCGGTGCGCGTCGGTGAGCTCCTCGTCGCCCCACGGCACGACGCGGCGCTTCTGGTCGTACCACTTGTGGTAGGCCCCGGCGACGTCCTCGGCGTACCGCGCGACGCGGTGCGGCTCGCGCAGGTCGGCCGCCTGCGCGACGACCCGCGGGAAGTCCGCGAGCAGGCCCAGCAGCACGCCCTCGGAGTCGTGGTCGAGCAGCGACGCGTCGAACCCGTCCTCGCGGCGCACGCCCGCCTCGGCGGCGTTGCGCGCCACCGCGGCGGTGCGCGCGTGCGCGTACTGCACGTAGAACACGGGGTTCTCGTTGGTGGCCTTGGCCAGCAGGTCGAGGTCGAGGTCGATCGGCTGGTCCGACGACGAGCGCGACAGCGCGTAGCGCGCGGCGTCCACGCCGACCGCGTCGACGAGGTCGTCGATCGTCAGGACCGTGCCCGCGCGCTTGGACATGCGCACGGGTGCGCCGTCCTTGACGAGGTTGACCATCTGGCCGATGAGCAGCTCGAGGTTGACGTGCGGCGTGTCGCCGAACGCCGCGCACACGGCCATCATGCGGCCCACGTACCCGTGGTGGTCGGAGCCCAGCATGATGAACACGCGGTCGAAGCCGCGCTCGCGCTTGTCGAGGTAGTACGCGATGTCGCCCGCGATGTACGCGGCCTCGCCGTCCGACTTCACGATGACGCGGTCCTTGTCGTCACCGAAGTCGGTCGTGCGCAGCCACGTCGCACCGTCGGCCTCGAACACGTGCCCCGCGTCCCGCAGGCGCGCGATCGCGCGCTCGACCGCACCCGACTCGTGCAGCGAGTCCTCGTGGAAGTACACGTCGAAGTCCACGCCGAAGTCGTGCAGCGACTGCTTGATCTCGGCGAACATCAGCTCGACGCCGCGCGCGCGGAACGCCTCGCGCGCCTCGTCGTCCGGGAGCGTGCGCGGGTCGGGCTCGCCGGCCGCGAGCGCGTCGGCCACGACCTGGTCGGAGATCTCGGTGATGTAGTCGCCGCCGTAGCCGTCCTCGGGGGCGGCCTCGCCCCGCGCGCGGGCCACGAGCGAGCGCGCGAACTTGTCGATCTGCACGCCGTGGTCGTTGAAGTAGTACTCGCGGGCCACGTCGGCGCCCGACGCCTGCAGCACGCGCGCGAGCGCGTCGCCGACCGCCGCCCAGCGCACGCCGCCGATGTGGATCGGGCCCGTCGGGTTCGCGGACACGAACTCGAGGTTGACGCGCACGCCCGCGAACGTGTCGTTGCGCCCGTACGCCTCGCCCTGCTCGACGACGCCGCGCGCGAGCTCGCCTGCGGCGGCCGCGTCGAGGCGGATGTTGAGGAAGCCGGGGCCCGCGATCTCGACGGCCGCGATGCCCGCGACGTCGCCCAGGCGGCGCGCGAGCTCCTCGGCGAACGCGCGGGGGCTGCTGCCCGCCTTCTTGGCGAGCTGCAGCGCGACGTTCGTCGACCAGTCGCCGTGCTCGCGCTGCCGGGGCCGCTCGATGTGCACACGGGCCGGGATCGCGGCCGGGTCGAGGGCGAACGTGCCGTCGTCGACGGCGTGCACGAGAGCGCCGCGCAGTGCGTCGGCGAGCTGGTCGGGAGTCACCCTCCCAGGGTAGGGGAACCGCCGGGGCGCACAGCCCGGCATTCCGCCCGTCGACCCCCGTCCGCGACACGCCGCCGACGCCCCGGGGCCGCGGGACTGGTCCCCCGGTCGTCGGACGTGTTGACTCGGGCAGGGGCGCCGCGGTCGTCGCAGCCGGCGGCACCCCCCTGGACACGAGGAGACACCGCCCATGGCACGACGCACGGGACTGATCGACACCGCCGTCGAGGCGCTGCGGTCGCGCATCAGCTCGGGCGAGTGGGCCGTGGGCTCGCGCATCCCGCCCGAGCCGGCGCTCGTCGAGTTGCTGGGCGTGGGCCGCAACACCGTGCGCGAGGCCGTGCAGTCGCTCGTGCACGCCGGGCTCGTGGAGCGCCGCCAGGGCTCGGGCACGTACGTGCTGTCGCGCTCCGAGATGGCCGTGACGATGGGCCGGCAGATCGCCGACGCCCGCCAGCGCGACGTCGTGTCGGTGCGCCGCGCGCTCGAGATGGAGGCCGCGCGCCTCGCGGCCCGCCGCCGCACCGCGACCGACGCGTCCGACCTACTCGCCAAGCGCGACGCGCGCGCCCACGCGTACGAGGGCGGCGACCTCGACGCGATGGTCGCGACCGACCTCGAGCTGCACCGGTCCATCGTGCGGACCTCCGGCAACCCGGTGCTGCAGTCGCTCTACGACAACCTGCTCGAGGCCATCGGCGACAACATCCGCTTCAACTTCGTCACCGACTCGCACGCCGACGACGCGCACGACTCGCTGGTCGAGGCGATCGTCGCGGGCAACCCGGAGCGCGCCGCGACCGAGACCAGCGCGTACCTGTCGGGCCTGCTCGAGGACGCCTGACGGGCGCACCCGTCCGCGGGTCGGAGCACCCGCCCGCAGGCTGGTAGTCTCGGTGCTCGCTACGCGCCCGTAGCTCAGCGGATAGAGCGTCTGCCTCCGGAGCAGAAGGTCGAAGGTTCGAATCCTTTCGGGCGCACCACCACCACGAGCCGTCCCGCCGACACCGGCAGGGCGGCTCGCGGCGTTCCGGGCACCGCACCGCGCCGGCCGCCGACGCGCGATCAGCGCCGGGCACCGCGTCGAGCGCGCAGGCGCCACGCACGGCGGCGGCCGGGCCCCGGCGCACCGCCCGCGCCGAGCGATGGCAGGGTGGTCGGATGCTCGACCCCGCTGCCGCCCCGCCGACGACCGGCGCCCCCGCGACGCACGGGCGGCGCGGCGTCCGCCGCTCCCCCGCCGCGGTGCGACGCGAGCTCGGGCAGCTCGCGTCGGGCGAGGCCGTGAGCGGGCTGCTGCTGCCGCCGCTGCTCGTGTGGTTCGCGCGCCCGCAGCCGGGCGACCTGGTGGTGCTGCTGCCCGCGGCGGGGGCGCTGGGCGTCGCGCTGCTGGTGGCCGCGGTGTTCTGGTGGCGCCGGGCGCGCGGGCACGTGCCGCTGCGGTGGCTGCGGGTCACCGAGGCCGCGCTGCTCGCGTGCGGCGTCGTCGCCCTCGCCGTGCTCGCGGCGCTCGCGCTCGGTGCGGTGACGGGTGCAGGACCGGACGTCGGCGTGCGCGCCGCGGCGGTCGCCGCGGGCACGGCCGCGTTCACGGTCGTCGAGGTCGTCAACTACCGGTGGGTGCAGGTCCCGGCGCGCGGGTGGACGGCGTGGGCCCGCGGACGCGTCGTGCGACCGCAGCTCGCGCGCGAGCTCGACCGCCACGCGCGGCGACGGGCGAGCTGACGCCGACCCGTCAGCCGAGGCCGACCCGCCAGTCGGACCCGACCCGTCAGCTGAACCCGATCGCCCGCTGCGCGACCCGGTACGCCAGCACCGACACGCGCCGCCCCGTCGCACCGGGCAGGTTGCACATCTGCCCCAGGCCCGACCAGCGGACCTTGCGGTACAGCTCGGGGTCCTGCGCGCGCATCTGCGACCACAGGGCCTCCTTCTCCGCCAGGGCCTGCGCGGTGCCGGCCCGCAGCAGCAGGATCGACGTGACGGCGCAGATGATCTCGACGTAGTGCAGCTGGTAGCGCCGCAGCCGGCGGTCGTGCGCGACCGTGCCGGTGACGTGGTCGAGCATGAGCCAGTTGACGCGCAGCTGCTGGTCCAGGCGGCGCAGCATGACCGACTCCTGCACCGACTGGTCGGGCCGGCCGATGAAGTACCGGTACAGGTCGACGTCCAGGTAGTACAGCGTGTGCACGTGCGACAGCGGCACCAGCGCGTACAGGTTGTCGACGTAGAACGTGCGCTCCGGCAGCCGCAGGCCCGAGCGGCGCAGCACGTCGGTGCGGTACGTCAGCGCGTGCATCATGAGGTACTGCCGCTTGCCGAAGTGCCGGGTCTGCGCCCACGTCGAGACGCGTCCGCGCCGCAGCGCGCCGCGGTAGCGGACCGCGGTCTTGCGGCGCTTGCCGACCTTCTCGTAGACGAAGTTCGAGACCAGCAGGTCCACCCCGCCGCCGTCGGCCACCTGCGCGCGCAGGGTGTCGAGCACCTGCGCGAGCGCGTCGCGGTCCAGCCAGTCGTCGGCGTCGACGACCTTGAGATACGTGCCCGTCGCCCGCTCGAGCCCGGCGTTGATCGCCGAGCCGTGCCCGCCGTTCGGCTTGCTCAGCAGGTGCACCTGCCCCGCGAACCGCTCGACGTAGCGGCGCGCGAGGTCGGCCGTGCCGTCGGTCGACCCGTCGTCGACCACGATCACCTCGACCTCGTCGCCGAAGCCCACCACCGAGTCCAGCGCCCGCGCCAGGCAGTCCTGCGCCTGGTACGCCGGGATGACGACGGACAGCAACGGGTTCACGACGTACGTACCTCCGAGTCGGACGCAGCCCCCTGCGCGCCCGCCTCGGCGGGAACCTGCTTGAAGATGACCTTGAAGATCGGGAAGAACACCCAGAACGAGATCGCCGCGTTGATGATCATGGTGACGAAGTCGGCGAGCGTCTCGCCGGTGCCACCCAGACCCCAGGTGTCGATGAACAGATCGTAGATGGGCGCCTTGTACCAGCCCTGCGCCGCCGCGGCGAGGATCGTGATGACCACGTAGGCCACGGCGTACCAGAACGCGGCCTTGGCGATCGACGAGTTCGACTTGAACGTGATGCTGCGCTGCGCGAAGAAGTTGATGACCTGCGCCACGAGCAGCGTGATCTGCACCGCGAGGAAGTACGCCAGGCCGCCGCCGCCCAGGGGCAGCGCACCGGCCGCGTAGTCGAACACGAAGTACTGCGACCCGTCGGGGTTCGACCCGACCGGCCACACCTGGAACGCGGTGTCGACGAGCGCCGTCATGCCGAACAGCCACTTGATGAGCGGCATGAGCGCGAGCTGCAGCGCGGTGATGCCGTTGCTGAGCACGAGGAACACGACGAACTGCGCGACTCCCGGGCGCCGCTCCTCGAAGGAGTGCCAGGCGGACTTCAGGCGCGTGAGCATGGGGGGTGCCTCCGGGGTCAGGAGTCGCCGCGCAGCGCGCGGGCGGTGCGGCGGTTGGCGCGCACGTTGCGGACGTAGGCGCGCAGCGTGAAGCCCGCGCCGGAGAAGAAGTGGCCGTTGACGATGCGGAGGATCCCGTCGACCATCTCGGCGCTGACCATGCCGTTCGTCATCTTCCCGATGGCGCGGAACGGCATGTTGAGCAGGAACAGCACGTTGAGGTCCGGCGTGCCCTTGCGGGCCGCGGCGTCGCGCCGCGACGCGAGCAGGCGGTACGCGCCCCGCGCGAGCGGCGAGCGCGCGTCGGCCAGTCGCGACAGCGGGTCGTTGACGCCGAGCGGCCCCGACCAGTCGCCCGCGGGGACCTGCCGCCCCAGCAGCGCCGCGAAGTCGGCGTCCGTGACGTCCTTGACCTGGCCCGTGCGGTACGGCGTCGTGACGTCCTGCGTGCGCGGCGGGACGGTGCCCGTGAGCTCGACCGCGGCGCGCAGCGGCAGGTCGTCGACGTGGTGGCCCGCGAGCACGTCCCACGTGCCCTGCTCGACCTGCCACGCACCCGTGGCCGTGTCCCAGTGCCGGAACGCGGCGTCGCCGAGCGGCACCTCGAGCGTCGCGGACTCGCCCGGCGCGAGCTCGACGCGCGCGAACCCGGCGAGGGTCCGCACGGGGCGGTGCACGCCGGACGACGTGCGCGCGACGTACACCTGCACGACGTCGGCGCCGGCCCGGTCGCCGGTGTTCGTCACCGTGACGGTCGCCTTCTCGGGCGTCGCGACGAGGTCGCGGTGCTCGAACGTCGTGTACGACAGGCCGTACCCGAACGGGAACGCGACGGGCACGCCGGCCGACGTGTAGTAGCGGTAGCCGACGTACAGGCCCTCGCGGTACTCGGCCGTGCGGCCCGTCGCGGGGAAGCTCCCCGCGGTCGGGGTGTCGGCGAGCGCGAGCGGCATGGTCTCGGCGAGGTGGCCCGACGGGTTGACCGCGCCCGTGAGCACGTCGAGCAGCCCGCTCGCCCCGGCCTGCCCGGCGAGGTAGCCGTGCACGAGCGCGCGCGCCTGCCCGAGCCAGGGCGTCTCGACGACCCCGCCGCCCGACAGCACGACGACGGTGCGCGGGTTGACGGCCGCGACGGCGTCGAGCACCTCGACCTGCGCCTGGTGCAGCGCGAGCGTCGAGCGGTCGAGGCCCTCGGACTCGGCGATCTCGTCGAGGCCCAGGAACAGCAGGACCACGTCGGCGTCGCGCGCGGCCTCGACGGCCTGCGCACGCAGCGCCGGGTCGGGCGAGCCGTTGCGCGTGAACCCGGGCGCGAAGGCCGTCATCTCCAGGCCCGAGGCGCCGATGACGTCGAGCACCGACTCGAGCCGCGTCGGGTTGACGACCGACGAGCCCGAGCCCTGGTAGCGGGGGGTCCGCGCGAAGTCGCCGACCACCGCGACGCGCGTGCCCGCCGCGAGCGGCAGGATCGCGTCGTCGTTCTTCAGCAGCACGGCGCTGCGCGCCGCGACGTCCCGGGCCAGCGCGTGGTGCGCGTCGGCGTCCACGATGGGAGCGGTCCCGGGGTCGCGCGCCTCGGCGACGAGCCGCAGGATCTCGGCCGCGCGCGCGTCGACGTCGGAGCCCAGCAGGCGCCCGTCGCGCACCGCGGCGACGACCTGGCGCGCCGAGTCCAGCCCGGCGGCCGGCATCTCGAGCGACGAGCCCGCGGCCGTGCCGGCCACGATGTCGTTCGAGCCGCCCCAGTCGGTGACGACCGCGCCGTCGAAGCCCCACTCGTCGCGCAGGACCGTCGTCAGCAGGAACGGGTGCTCGTTGGCGTAGACCCCGTTGACCAGGTTGTACGCCGACATGATCGAGCGCGGGCGTGCTTCGGTGACGACGATCCCGAACGCCGTCAGGTAGATCTCGCGCAGCGTGCGCTCGTCGACCACGGAGTCGGACACCATGCGCCGCAGCTCCTGCGAGTTCGCCGCGTAGTGCTTGGGGCACGCCGCGACGCCCTGCGCCTGGATGCCGCGCACGTAGCCCGCGGCCAGCCGGCCGGACAACAGCGGGTCCTCCGAGAAGTACTCGAACGACCGGCCGCCCAGCGGCGAGCGCTTGACGTTGAGGCCGGGGCCGAGCAGCACGTCGACGCCCTGCGCCGCGGCCTCGGTCCCCAGCGCCTCGCCGATCCGCTCCGCGAGGTCGACGTCCCACGTGTTGGCGACCGTCGCGGCCGTCGGGAAGCACGTCGCGGGCTCGGACGCGTTGAGGCCCAGGTGGTCGGCCGAGCCGACCTGCTTGCGCACGCCGTGCGGGCCGTCCGCCAGCCACAGCGCACGCACGCCGTGCCGCGGCAGCGCGTGCGTCTGCCACACCGACGCACCCGTCAGCAGCGCCGCCTTCTCCAGCAGCGTCAGGTCGTCGGTCGTCACGGTCGCGCGCGGCGACGCGGTGGCGGCGTCCTCGGTTCGCACGGTGTCTCCTCGGTGGTTCAGGGGTGGCGGGGCGGTGCGGGCGCGCGGCCTCGCCGTCGGGTCGACGGTGGTGGGCGCCGCCGACCCGACGGGGGCCCGGGCGCCGGGCCCCGCCACGAGGGCGGGGCCCGGCCCGGCGATCAGGCCGCCGTGGTGCTGCGGTGCCGCAGCACGCGGCGTGTGACCAGCACGCCGCCGGCCACGACGAGCAGGCCGAGCAGGACCGACACGCCGATCTGCACGTACACCCAGGTGGGCGGCGTGTAGGTGACCGTCGCGCCGGGTGCGAGCCCGTTCATCGCGTTCGAGTTCGCGACCGTGAACAGGATGTTGTGGGTCGCGTCGCGGATGTCCGTCAGGGCCTTCGCGGACGACGTGTCGTTGAAGGACTTCGACGGCTGGAACGTGAGCTGCAGGTCGGTGCCCGCGGCGATGCCCTCGTTCGGGTTCATGTACGGGTAGAGGTTGAAGTCCGAGATGGCGAAGCCCTCGAAGCCCCACTCCCCGCGCAGCACGCCGTCCATGAGGGCGGGCGAGCCGCCGGCCCACGTCGCGCCGATGCGGTTGAACGAGCTCATGACGCCCGTCGAGCCGACCGTGGTCTCCTCGATGGTGCCCTGGTCGTCCGCGACGTACCGCACGTCCATCGTGATGTCCTTGACGGCCATCTCGAACGGCTTGAGGTACAGCTCACGGATGGTCTGCTCGGTCGCCCACGTCGCGATGCCGTTGTTGACGCGGTTGGTCTCCTGCTCGTTCATCGCGAAGTGCTTGATGAGCGTGTAGACGCCCTTCTCGGCCACGCCGTTGGCGACGGACGTGAGCATCGCGCCCGAGAGCAGCGGGTCCTCCGAGTAGTACTCGAAGTTGCGGCCGCCGAACGGCGAGCGGTGCAGGTTCACGGCGGGCGCGTACCAGCCGTTGATGCCCTTGTGCAGCGCCTCCTCGCCGAGCATGCGGCCCATGCGCTCACCGATCTGCGTGTCCCACGTCTGCGCGATGAGGAACTGCGACGGGTAGGCCACGCCGTTGATCGACTGGTTGATGAAGGACGAGAAGCCCGCGGGGCCGTCCGGCTCGAGCGTCTGCGGCTTGGCGATCGAGGCGATCGCGGCCGTCTGGTAGGCGCCGTTGAGCAGCATGTCCGTCATGTCGCCGACCGACAGCGAGTCGAGCAGCTCGTCCCACTTCGGGTCGTCCTTGGGCAGGCCGCGCAGGTCGGCGAGCGTCAGGTCGGTGCTCTTGCCGGTCGTCGGCT
This sequence comes from Cellulomonas sp. B6, assembly GCF_001462455.1. GTDB lineage: Bacteria > Actinomycetota > Actinomycetes > Actinomycetales > Cellulomonadaceae > Cellulomonas. The sequence continues at coordinate 16,079 of NZ_LNTD01000106.1, read as the reverse complement.
TGGGGCCGTCGAACGCGTCGGCCTCCGCCTGCGCGTCCCACGCGGTGAAGCCCTCGCGGATCGCGTCGTCGGCCGCCAGCAGGTCGGCCGTCGGGGCCTTCGGGAACGTGCCCGCGAAGTCGGCGCGCGACATCGACAGGATCTTGCCGTCCTGCGGCGTCGTGCTGAAGCGGTCCGACACGTCGTCGAACAGGTTCGTGACCTCGGTGCGGTCGGACGCGCGGTGGTTCTCGCCCGAGTACACGACGTCGGAGTCGACCGTGTAGGTGACGGGGGCGACGCCCTCGGCGACCGTGTGCGAGTCGGTGCGCAGGCTCAGCACGTAGTCGCCGGCCTCGAGCACGTACGCACGCTCGCCCAGGTGGTCGTACGACGCCATGTCCTCGACGTCGAGCTCGATCGTCACGGTCTCGCTCGCGCCCGGCGCGACGACGCCGGTCTTGGCGAAGCCGCCCAGCACGACCTCGGGCTTCTCGATGCCGCCCGTCGTGTAGGGCGCGGTGTAGTAGAGCTCGACGACGTCGCGGCCCGGGACCGTGCCCGTGTTGGTGACCTCGACCGTGAGCGCGACGGTCCCGTCCACGTCACCGAGCTGCTGGTCGACCACGCGCCACGCGAAGTCGGTGTAGCTCAGGCCGTACCCGAACGGGTAGACGACGGCGGAGTCGTAGTCGAGGAAGCCCTCGGCCGCGGCGGTCTCGTAGAAGCGGTAGCCGACGTAGATGCCCTCGGCGTAGTTCACGAAAGGCGCCTCGTCGGTGACGGTCGCGTTCGACGTCGCACGCTCGACCGTGGACTGCGGGTACGAGACCTCGATGCCGTCGTAGAGGAACGCCCCGAAGTTGACGAACGTCGGGTCGGCCGTGAAGTCGGCGGCCCACACGTCGGCCGTGCGACCCGAGGGGTTCACGTCGCCGGACAGGATGCCGCCCAGCGCGTCGAAGCCGGTGGCGCCCGGCGAGCCCGCGAGCAGGATCGCGTCGACGCCCGGGTCGGCCTGCAGGTCGCCCATCTCGATCGTCGTCGAGGCGTTCACGACGACGACGACGGTCTCGAAGCTCGCCTTGGCCAGCTCGACGAGGTCACGCTCGGCCTTGTTGAGCTCGAGCTGGTGCTGCCCGGGGACCGCGTCGGCGTCCCAGCCGGACATGTCCTGCGTGAGGTCGCCGCCCTCGCCGCCGGGGCGGCCGATGACGACCACCGCGGCGTCCGCGTAGTCGGCGAACGACGACGCGACGGCCTGGTAGTCCGCGACCGGCAGCTCGCCGATGTCGTAGGTGGAGATGTCGGGGCGGTCCATCTCGATGTGCCCGCGCTTGTTCTCCGCCGCGTATTCCTCGATCGCGGTGAGCACGGTCTCGTTGACCGTGAAGCCCGCGTTCTCGAGGCCGACGCGCGGCGTGACGGCCGACTTGGTGTCGACCGAGCCGGAGCCCGAGCCGCCGAACACCGGGTCGGCCGCGGCGCGCCCGAGGAGGGTCACACGGCCGCCGGGGGCCAGCGGCAGGGCCGCGGCCTCGTTCTTCGCGAGGACGATGCCGGAGGCGGCGATCTCCTCGACGAGGTCCTTCGCGGCGGTGTCGACCTCGTCGATCGTGGCGAGCTCGGGGCTGTAGTACTCGGTGTCCCAGTCCTTCGACTCGTCCGAGTTGGTGAAGGTGTACGTGCCGGAGCCCAGCTGCGAGGCGACCCAGCCGCCCGCGACGCTCAGGCCGATGTTCGCGACCACCGTCAGCACGGTCACCGTGGCGAGCACGGGGACCCAGATCCACAGGAACTTCTTGTTGGACATCGGCGCCTTGGCGCGGTCGTTCTTCGACCTGGCGTTCACTGCATTCCTCCTCGAGTGCGGGCTCACGAATCAGGCTAGGAGCGGTGTCGTGAGCACCCGCCGCGGCCGCACGATCGGTCGGTTCCGGGGCACGGACCGTCGTCCGCCGGGGCCGTCGGCGTGCTCGTGCGTGGGTGCGGCGCCGTGGTGGCGCGCGCACGGAGGCCGGCCCGCCCGGTGGGCGGGCCGGCGGGGGTCCTTACTCCGAGACCTCGGTGATCTTGCCGTCCTGGTCGATGCGCCAGGTGTCACCCGTCGCGGCCGAGTCGGCGTCGATCGTGTACTTGCCGTCGGTGATCGTGATCGTGCCCTGCACGCGCGAGGCGGCGTCCGAGTAGGAGTAGGGCACCACCAGCAGGCCGTACTTCACGGTCGGCGAGTCGACGTCGCTCGCGAGCATGATCTGCGCCCACGAGTCGTCCTCGGCGAGCGCGTCGGCGACGGCCTTGCGCGCGTTCTCGAGGTCGTCCTTGACGTCGACCTCGGCCGCGGCGCTGTCCGACGTGCCGGTGTCCTGGCTGCCGCCGTCGTCGTTGCCGCAGGCCGCGAGGCCGAAGACGCCCGTCGCGGCGACCAGCAGGCCGAGCCCGGTGTGCAGCACCTTGTTCCGCTTCACTTCTGCTCCTTCGTGGGTTCCGGCCGCGAGCCCACCCCGCGGCCCAGGTCCGCACCGGTCGGTGTCCCCAGGACGCCCGCCGTTGCGGTGCCCGGGCCGGTCGACGACGTGGTCGCCGACCGGCCCGGACGGTGCGCGGGTCAGCCGATCGGGCCCGCGAAGTTCAGGCCGAAGCCGTAGTCGTACGTGTTGCCGGACGCGTCGGTGTAGGGCGTCATGTCCTTGCTGACGTCCTCCTGCTGCGCCTCGACCGTGTCCATGTCCTTCGGGAACTGGATCGGCAGGCGGCCGGCGGGCTCGTGGAGCCCGAGCGCGACCTCGAGGAGCGCCTTGTCGCTCGTGCCGAACCCGACGACGATCGCGTCGGACGCGGCCTCGAACTCGGCCGGGACGACCGGGTTGATCGCCTTGAGCACGGTGATCACGGGGATCTCCTTGCCGGACGCCGCGACGGCGGCCGTGGCGCGCTCGAACGCGTCGAGGTCGGACTCGTTCGCGATCTTCGAGGTGTTGCCGAAGTACGAGCGGTTCTGCTTCGTGCCGTCGGGCAGGATGTCGCCGCCGATCGACGTCTGGCGGACGTGCGGGCCGTCGGCCGTGTACGGGCGGTACTGCAGCGACAGCGGGTACCACGTGTCGTTCTCGACGTCGTGGCCGATGTTCGAGAAGTTGCCGCCGTTGTCGGGGCTGGCCATGCCGACCAGGACGAGGTCCACGTCGGACAGGTCGGGCGCGGTGTAGCTCACGACCTTGCCGTCGGCGTCGAGCTCGGCCTCGTCGGTGACGACCTCGCCGAACATCTCCTCGGCGACCTCGAGCGTGAGCCCGGGGGCCTCCTTGTACTCGGCCGGGCCGAACGCGCCCGCGAAGCCGATGTTGTACGACCGCGGGATGTAGACCTTCTTGTCCTTCCACGCCGCGGCGTCGGACTTCGCGATCGTGCTGCCGTCGTTCTTCAGCATGACCACCGAGTCGAGCTGCGCGGCGTAGCCGGCCTCGACCTTGTCGTCGCTCGCGAGGACCTTCTTGGACTCGTCGAGGTCGAGGTACGCGTTCTCGTACAGGCCCGGCTGGAAGAACATCGTGAGGATGCGCTTGCCCGACTCGCGGAAGCGGGTGTCCGCGTCCACGTCGTTGGTGCCGGCCTCGAAGTCCTTCTGCCACATGTCGTGCGCGGCCATGACGGGCTCGACCTTGTTGTTGCCGCCGAACATGTCGTGGCCCGTGCGCAGCACCTCGTAGTGACGCTGCTCGTCGGTCAGCGCCTCGGCACCCCAGCCCATGCCGAATGGCTTCTCGGGGTCGAGGTAGCTGGACGTGACGCCCCAGTCGGTGACGACGACGCCCTCGTACCCGTTGTCCTTGCGGAGCAGGTCCATGCGCCCGTGGTCGTACGCCGTGCCCAGGCGCTCGCCGAACAGCGGCTCACCGTCGCCGTCCAGCGCGATCGAGTACGCCGTCATGACGGCGGCCGAGTCGAGCGACCCGAGGAACGCCTTGGTGTGCGCCTCGAAGTTGCCGCCCGGGTAGACGCCGTACTTGCCGGCGTTGGTGTGGGCCTCGCGGCCACCCTCGCCCGGACCGTCGCCGGCCCAGTGCTTGATCATCGCGTTGACGGACTCGAAGCCCCAGCCGTCCTGGCCGCGCGTGCTCTGGTAGCCGTCGACGTAGGCCGCGGCGAGCTCGGTGTTCTGGTCGACGTCCTCGCCGAACGTGCCGCCGACGCGCAGCCAGCGCGGCTCGGTCGCGAGGTCGATCTGTGGGCTCAGCGCCGTGGTGATGCCGAGCGCGCGGTACTCCGCGGACGACATCTGCGCGAACTCGTCCATGTGCTCGACGTCGAACGTGGCCGCGAGGCCCAGGTTCGACGGCCAGCGCGAGATGTCGTCGCCCTCGGCGTTGTAGCCGCCGGAGCCGGCGGTCGAGCGCGGGTCGGACGCGAAGTTGACGGGCACGTACGGCTCGCCCTCGGTCGCGAGCGACTCGGCGAACGCCTGCATCTGGTTCGACCACGTGACGGTCGCCGTGACGTCGCTCGGGCCCGCGTGCAGCACGTTGCGCAGGTGGGAGTCCGTCAGGTACTCCTTCTGCGCGTCCGTGAGGCCGTCGGCCTGCGAGCGCTCGTGCGAGCTGAAGAGCATGAGGCCGGCGATCTGCTCGATCGTCAGGTCCTCGGCGAGGGCGGCGGCGCGCTCCTGCGGGGACTTGCGCCAGTCCTCCCACGCGTCCAGCTCGCCGTTGCCGTTCATGTCCTTGAACGCGACCTTCGCGCCGTCGACCTCCTCCGAGAGGAGCTCGATCTCGCTGTCCGCGCCGTAGGAGAGCGTCGGGGCGTCGCCCGGGTTGTCGACGACGACGAACGTCGTCTTGCCGTCCGACACCTCGCGCGTCGTGAACTCGTCGGCGGACGCGCCCTTGTCGTCGGTGTCGCCGGCGGTGCACGCCGCCAGGCCCGTGAGCGTGAGGCCCGCGACCAGCGCGGCGCTCGTGAGGCGTGCCGACCGGCTGGCGGCGACCCGCGCCGTACTCGTTGTCTTCATCGACCTTCCCTTGTCGTCTCGTGGCCCCGCCCGCGCCCGTCGTCACCGCCCCGTCGTCGGGGTGGGACCGCTGAGCCGGTGCACGCGCGGCGCACTCGCGAACCCGTCGCCGCCCGGGACGTCGTGGTCCCGTGGCCGGCGCGTTCACGCTAGGCAGCGGCCGTGGCGCCGGACCGTGCCCCTACACGGACCGTCGCTTTGCGTGCACGAACAGTCCCCGAGGTCACGGGCAGGTCACGGCACGCGGCCGCCGAGGTGGTCCGCCATCGCGTCGAGGAACGCGCGCTTGCGGGCGCGGCTGATCTGCAGCTCGTCGCCGCCGAGCATCACGGACGTGGACTGCCGCACGGCGTGCACGTGCCGCAGGTTCACCAGGTAGCAGTTGTTGCTGCGGAAGAAGCCCTGCCCGTCGAGCTGCTCCTCGATCGCCTTGAGGGTCCCCGTGAACGCGTACCTCCGCCCGATGGCGTGCACGACGATCCGGTGCTTGATGCTCTCGACGTACACGATGTCCGCGACGTCGACCCGGGCCGTGCCGCCCGCGACCGGGAGCATGACGCCCTCCGACTGCGTGCGCCGCACGCGCTGCAGCGACCTCGCGAGCTCCTGCGAGAACGCGAAGTACGGCACGGGCTTGACGAGGTAGCTGAGGGCGTCGACCTCGTAGCCCTTGATCGCCATCTGCGCCATGCGCGTGATGAACACGATGACGACGCGGTCGTCGAGCGCGCGCACCGCGTGCGCGGTCTCGAACCCGTCCATGCGCGCCATCTCGACGTCGAGGAACAGCACGTCGAAGTCGGCGCGGTAGCCGCGCGTGAGCTGCGCGCCGTCCGAGAACGTGCGCACCGAGAACTCGACGCCGTGCTCCTCCTCGTACCGCTGGAGGTGCGCGACGACCGTCGCGCGCGAGTGCGGGTCGTCGTCGACCACGCCGATGTAGGTCACGCCGTCCACGGGTGGGGTCCTCCCTCGCCGGTCGCGGCCGCACCCGCCTGCCGGGGTCCCGCCGGCCCGCGGCGGCGCTCGGCGCGGGCGTCCACCACGCAACCACCGCCCACCGCACCGGGGTGCCCGGGTCGCACGATCCGTCGGATCCCGTGGTCGTTCGGTCGCGCACGCCGGGCACGCCCGGGGCAGGCGCGACCCCGGCCTAGACTGCGAGCCGCCCGGGCCGTCCGGCCCGGCGCTCCCCCGCACCGGAGGGTCGTCGCATGGACCTGCTCGTCGTCGGCGCCGGCCTGTTCGGCCTCACGGTCGCCGAGCGCGCCGCGGAGGCGGGGCTGCGCGTCACGGTCGTCGACCGGCGCGACCACCTGGGCGGCAACGCGTGGTCGAGCGTCGACGAGGCCACCGGCATCGAGGTGCACCGCTACGGGTCGCACATCTTCCACACGTCGAACGAGCGTGTCTGGCGGTACGTGCGCCGGTTCACGGCGTTCACCGACTACCGGCACCACGTCTTCTCGACGCACGCCGGCACGGTCTACCCGCTGCCCATCAACCTGGGCACGCTCAACCAGTTCTTCGGCACCGCGATGGGACCGGACGCCGCCCGCGCGCTGGTGGCCGAGCACGCCGCCGAGGTCGACGCCTCCGCGGCCGCGAACCTCGAGGAGAAGGCCGTCTCGCTGATCGGCCGCCCGCTGTACGAGGCGTTCGTGCGCGGCTACACCGCCAAGCAGTGGCAGACCGACCCGCGCGAGCTGCCCGCGTCGGTGATCTCGCGGCTGCCGGTGCGCTACACGTACGACGCGCGGTACTTCTCCGACACCTACGAGGGTCTGCCCGCCGACGGCTACGGGCCGTGGTTCGAGGCCATGGCGTCGCACCCCCGCGTCGACGTGCGCCTGGGGGTCGACTTCCTCGACCCCGCGCAGCCGCTGTCGAAGGCCGCCGCGCGCGGGCAGGTGCCGATCGTCTACACCGGGCCCGTCGACCGCTACTTCGACCACCACCACGGGCCGCTCGGCTGGCGCACGCTCGACCTCGAGACCGAGGTGCTGCCCGTGCGGGACTTCCAGGGCACGAGCGTCATGAACTACGCCGACCTCGACGTGCCGTGGACCCGGGTCCACGAGTTCCGGCACTTCCACCCCGAGCGCGAGGACCGCCACGCGCAGGACCGCACGGTCGTCATGCGCGAGACGTCGCGCGCGGCCGGGCCCGACGACGAGCCGTACTACCCCGTCGCGACGCCGCACGACCGCGCGCGCCTGCAGGAGTACCGCGCCCTGGCGGCCGACGAGCCGGGCGTGCACTTCGGCGGTCGCCTCGGGTCGTACCTCTACCTCGACATGCACATGGCGATCGCGTCCGCGCTGGCCCTGTGGGACTCGGGCGTGGTGGTCGACGCGCGCTGAGCGCGCCGCCGTCACGGGGTGGGCTCGACCGCGGTGCGCGACCGCGCACGTGCCGGTCGACGCGCGGGTGCGTCCTGCGGCACGGGCAGCAGGATCCGCAGCACGAACCAGCCGCCCTCGGTGTTGACCGTCATCGAGCCGTCGTACTTCTCGGCCGTGTGCCGGATCGACTTCAGCCCGTAGCCGTGGCGCGTGCGGTCGGCGCGGCGCGTGACGATGTCGCCGTCCTCGGTGCGCAGCTCGCCGGTGAAGTAGTTCTCGAACGACAGCAGCACGAACCGGTCGCGCGCGTACACCGCGACCTTGACCAGTCGCTGGTCCGTCGCCGGCACCGCGGCGGCGCCGTCGATCGCGTTGTCGAGCGCGTTGCCGAACAGCGCCGCGAGGTCCATGGTCGAGACGAAGTCGAGCGCCGCGCCGTCCACGACGTACGTGAGCGCGATGCCGCGCTCGGCGCACTCCAGGCTCTTGGTCGTCAGGACGACGTCGAGCACGCCGTTGCCCGTGTCGGCCTGCCGCGCGTACCCCGAGATGCTCGCGTCGAGGTCGTCCAGGTACGACCTGCGCCGGTCGTCGTCGTCCTCGGCGCGGATCACCGCGATCTGGTGCTTGAGGTCGTGGTACTTGCGGTTGACGACCTCGATGCTGCGCTTGGACTGCAGGTACTGCTCGTGCTGACGGCGCAGCATCTCGTCGACCGCGCGCACCTCGGCGCGCGCCCGCTGCTGCAGCCGCTGGCCCTGCTGCGCGTACAGCGCGACGAACCCGCACAGGTCGACGAGCGTCCGGATGTACGAGATCTCGGGGCCCAGGCGACCCGAGAACGGCGTGTTCGCGTTGAGGAAGCTGATGTTGCTCATGAAGAACGTCACGAGCGCGATCGCGACGGTCGACGCGAGCTCGCCCGACGTCACGTCGAGCGACTGCCGCGACCGGAAGTGCCGGGCCTCGGCGACGTACGCACCCGCGAACGCGGCCGCGTACACCAGCACGAAGAACGCCGTGGACCACACGCCGCCCTCGCGCCCCTCGGGCACGAAGAAGAACACGTGCATCTGCCAGTGCAGCGCCGCGACGAGCTCGGCGAGCACGAGCGCGCGGGCCGTGAAGTACCCGGCGTCGCGCGCCGAGACCTTCGCGGCCGACACGATGAACCCGTACATCACGGCGACCGCGGCGGCCATGCCGACGGTCCACAGGCCCAGCGGCAGGCGCCCGGCGCCCACCTGCACGCCGACCTGCACCGCGAGCGCCGCGACCGCGAGCACCACGAACCGCGACCACGGCCAGCGGCGCCGGCGCAGCAGCACGTAGACCAGGCACGCGAGCCACTCGGCCAGACCCGTCAGCACGCGCGGGATGTCGGGCGGGACGTCCGTCAGGACGCCGACCAGCGGGGCGAGGATCACGACGCCCGCGCCCCGAGGTGGTCGGTCAGCGCGGCGAGGAACGCCTTGCGCCGCGCGCGGCTGATGGCCACGCGGCGACCGTCGACGAGCTCGGCCTCGCCGTCGCGCACGGCCAGCACGTGCCGCAGGTGCACGACCGCCCCGGCCCCCGCGCGCGCGAAGCCCGCGCCCGGCAGCGCGGCCTCGAGCGCCTTGAGGGGCCGCACCACGGAGTGCTGCGCCGTGAGCGTGTGCACCGTCGTGCGGTTGCGGGCGCTCTCGAGGCTCACGACGTCCGCGACGGGGACGCGTTCGAGGCCGCCGTCGACGGTGAGCAGCAGCGCGTCCTCGTGGTCGCGCCGCACGCGCGCGAGCGCGCGCGTCACCTGCTGCGCGAACGCGAAGTACGGCACGGGCTTGACGACGTACCCCAGCGCCTCGACCTCGTAGCCCCGCGCGGCCTGCTGCGCGAGGTGCGTGACGAACACGATCGGCACGTCCGGGTCGACGGCGCGGATCGCGCGGGCCGCGGAGAAGCCGTCGAGCGCGGGCATCTCGACGTCGAGCAGCAGCAGGTCGACCGCGCCCGGGCGGTGGGCCGCGACGGCCTGCGCGCCGTCGGTGAAGCGCACGACCGCGAACCGGTGGCCGCGCTCGCGCTCGTACCGTCGCAGGTGCTCGACGAGACGCGTCGCGCACGCGTTGTCGTCCTCGACGATGCCGATCCTGATCACAGTGCGTCCCCGGGGTCCCGCGCACCCCGCACGGGGCGCGTCGGACTGCCGGAGCCCGGGTGCGGGGCGAGGTCCCCTGTCGCGCGCACGGCCCCGGCGAGTCGGGCCGATGCTAGGCGAGGCGTCGCGCGCGTGTCATCCGTGCAGCGTGCGGGGCCGAGCCGCGCGCGCCGAGGCCCGCCCACCCGGCCGGGACCCAGGTCCCGGAGCCCGGTCGTCGGTAACCCGTCGGAGTGGTTGTCCACAGGCCCCGGGGACTTTCATCCCACGTATCTGGGACCCCCCTTCCCTAGCGTCGGAGACAGCGACGGACGACTCCAGCGTCCGCCCCTTCTCACCACTACCAGGGGAGTCGAAGGTGTCCGAGACCACCAAGAAGAGCACCCGCGCGAAGGCCCCCGCCGACGCGCCGGCCGAGGCGACCACGGCCACCGCCGTCGCGGCGCCGGCCGGCACCGCCCTCGGCGTCAGCGACGCCGACGCGGTCGCCCTGGCGATCGACGAGCTCGTCGCCAACGCCACCAAGGCGCTCGCGCAGTTCGAGTCGATGACGCAGGAGGACGTCGACCGCTTCGTCAAGAAGGGCGCGGTCGCGGCGCTGGACCAGCACGGCCAGCTCGCCAAGCTCGCGGTCGAGGAGACCGGGCGCGGCGTCTTCGAGGACAAGGCCGTGAAGAACATCTTCGCGTGCGAGCACGTCACCAACTCGATGGCGAACCTCAAGACCGTCGGCGTCATCAACGTCGACGAGCTCAACGGCATCACCGAGATCGCCGAGCCCGTCGGCGTCATCGCCGGCATCACGCCCGTGACGAACCCGACGTCGACCGCGATCTTCAAGTCGCTCATCTCGCTCAAGACGCGCAACCCGATCATCTTCGCGTTCCACCCGAACGCGCAGCAGTCGTCGGTCGCCGCCGCGCGGATCGTGCGCGACGCGGCCGTGGCCGCCGGCGCCCCCGAGCACTGCATCCAGTGGGTCGAGCTCCCCTCGCTCGCCGCGACCGGTGCGCTCATGAACCACCCGGGCGTCGCCACGATCCTCGCCACCGGCGGCAACGCCATGGTGAAGGCCGCGTACTCGTGCGGCAAGCCCGCCCTGGGCGTCGGCGCCGGCAACGTCCCGGCGTACGTCGAGAAGACCGCCAAGCTGGCTCGCGCGATCAACGACATCGTGCTCAGCAAGGCGTTCGACAACGGCGTGATCTGCGCGTCCGAGCAGGCCGCCATCCTCGACGACGAGATCTACGACGCCGCGATGACCGAGTTCGCCCGGCTGCACGCGTACCGCACGACGCCCGCCGAGAAGGCCAAGCTCGAGCAGTTCATCTTCGGCGTCGAGGCCGGCGGCGAGAACTGCGCCGGGGCCAAGCTCAACCCCGCGGTCGTCGGCAAGTCGCCCGTGTGGATCGCCGAGCAGGCCGGCTTCACGGTCCCCGCGGACACCTCGATCATCCTCGCCGAGGTCTCGGGCGTCGGGCCGTTCGAGCCCCTCACGCGCGAGAAGCTGTGCCCCGTCCTGGCGGTGCTGCGCGCCGGCTCGACCGAGGAGGGCATGACCCTCGCCGAGAAGATGGTCGAGTTCGACGGCCTGGGTCACTCGGCCGCGATCCACACGCAGGACGAGGCGCTCACCGTCGAGTACGGCAAGCGCGTCAAGGCGATCCGCGTGATCTGCAACGCGCCGTCCTCGCTCGGCGGCATCGGCGACATCTACAACGCCTTCATCCCGTCGCTGACCCTGGGCTGCGGCTCGTACGGCCACAACTCGGTCTCGAACAACGTGTCGGCCGTGAACCTCATCAACGTCAAGCGCGTGGGCCGGAGGAACAACAACTTGCAGTGGTTCAAGGTCCCCGCCAAGACGTACTTCGAGCCGAACGCGATCCGCTACCTCGCGGACATGCCCGACGTCGAGCGCGTCACCATCGTCACCGACACGACCATGACGACCCTCGGGTTCGTCGACAAGGTCCTCGACGTGCTGCGCCGCCGCTCCAACAACGTGGCCGTGCAGATCATCGACGAGGTCGAGCCCGAGCCGTCCGTCCAGACCGTGCAGAAGGGCGCCGCGAACATGCGGCACTTCCGCCCCGACACGATCATCGCCCTCGGCGGCGGCTCGCCGATGGACGCCGCGAAGGTCATGTGGCTGCTGTACGAGCACCCCGAGATCGTGTTCTCGGACCTCAAGCAGAAGTTCTTCGACGTCCGCAAGCGCGCGTTCAAGTTCCCGACGCTCGGCGAGCAGGCCAAGCTCGTCTGCATCCCGACCACGTCGGGCACGGGCGCCGAGGTCACGCCGTTCGCGGTCATCTCCGACCCCGACGCCGGCAAGAAGTACCCGCTGGCGGACTACGCGCTGACCCCGACCGTCGCGATCATCGACCCGGTGCTCACGTCGAAGATGCCGCGCTCGCTCGCCGCCGACTCGGGCTTCGACGCCCTGACGCACGCCATCGAGGCGTACGTCGCGGTCTACGCGAACGACTTCACCGACGGCATGGCGCTGCAGGCGATCCGCCTGATCTTCGACAACCTGGCGCAGTCGGTGAACGGCGACCCGGCCGACCCGGCGACCAAGGACGCGCGGGAGAAGATGCACAACGCCGGCACGATCGCCGGCATGGCGTTCGGCAACGCGTTCCTGGGGATCGTGCACGCGATGGCGCACGTCGTCGGCTCGACGCACCACCTGGTGCACGGCCGCACGAACGCGACGCTCCTGCCGCACGTGATCCGGTACAACGGCACCGTCCCGACCAAGCTCACGAGCTGGCCGAAGTACGAGTCCTACGTGGCTCCCGAGCGCTTCCAGCACATCGCGCAGACGCTCGGCCTGCCGGCGGCGACGCCCGAGCAGGGCGTCGAGGAGTTCGCGCTGGCGATCGAGGCGCTGCGCGCCCGGGTCGGGATCCCCGCGTCGTTCCAGGCGCAGGGCGTCGACGAGCAGCAGTTCATGTCGCGGCTCGACGAGGTCGCGATGGGCGCCTACGAGGACCAGTGCGCCCCGGCGAACCCGCGCATGCCGATGATCGCCGACATGAAGGACATCATGACCGCGGCCTACTACGGGACGTCGCTGGAGGACGTCCGTGAGCGCCGCGAGCGGGCGGGGGCCTGACCGACTCCCCGAAGGTCGGCGCCCCTCCCCACGGGGCGCCCCCTCGCACCGCTCCCGAAGCCCCTGCCCGGCCCCCGCCGGCAGGGGCTTCGGCCCGTGCGGGGACCGTGAGGACCTCGTGAGACGTCGCGCGGGCCGCGGCGCCCCGCGGCAGACTGTGCCCTCCCGGACCGCACCGGTCCGGGCCGCCCGAGGAGGACCACCGTGACCGCCCGTCGCCGCACCGCACGCCCCACCCCGCACCGCGCCCTCGGCCTCGCGACCGCGGCGGTCCTCGCGCTGGGCCTGACGGCGTGCGCGGACGGCGACCCAGGGAACGTGGCCGACGAGGTCGCGAGCGCAGCGCAGGAGGCGGCCGACGGCATCGCCGAGGCCGGCGACTCGGTGCGCGAGGCCCTCGCCGAGGCCCAGACCCACGCCGACGAGGCCGCCGCCCGGGTCGAGGAGGCGCGTGCCGCCCTCGGCTCGCTCGACGAGCAGACCCGCACGCGGGCCGACGCCGCCGTCACGGAGGCGCAGGGCGCCGTCCAGGACGCGCAGACCGCGCTCGCCCAGGCCAAGGCCGACGGCGAGGCCGCGTCGGCGGACGCCCTGAAGACCGCGCAGGACCGCGTCGCCGCGGCGCGCGCCGACCTCGAGGCCGTGACCGCGGGGGCCGGCTCCGAGGCGGGCGGGGCGCTGCAGCAGCTCGGCGAGCAGCTCGCGAACCTGGGCCGCGACCTGGAGACCGCCACCCGCTGACCGCGCCCGCCGGGCACGGCGCGCACCCGTGGGCCCTGCGCCGACCGGGTGAACTTCACGACCCGCGCGCCCAGACGTTGTCGAACGGGCCGCGCCTGCCGATCGTGAGGGCATGGCCGTCCGCACGCAGAGCCGCGAGCTACGACGCCACCGCTGGGAGTGGTGGGTCGTCACCGCGTGGGCGTCGCTCGCCCTCCTGGTGGTGAGCGGTCTGCTCGCCGCCGCGGGGATGCTCTGACGGGACGCCTCCACCGGGCACGGACCCGCCGTCCTATGCTCACGGCGTGAGCGGGCGGTGGCAGCAGGTCGCGGCGGCGTCGGGCCTGCTCGACGCCGACGGCACGGTCCGCGCGACCGTCTTCGCCGAGATGTCCGCGCTCGCCGCGCGCACGGGCGCGCTCAACCTCGGGCAGGGCTTCCCCGACGTCGACGGCCCGGCGCCGGTCGCCCGCGCGGCGGCCGACGCGATCCTCGCGGGCGTCAACCAGTACCCGCCCGGGCCGGGCATCGCACCGCTGCGCGCGGCCGTCGCGACGCACCAGCGGACGCGGTACGGCCTCGCGGTCGACCCCGAGACCGAGGTCCTCGTGACCACCGGCGCCACGGAGGCGCTCGCCGCCGCCGTGCTCGCGCTCGTCTCCCCCGGCGACGAGGTCCTCACGCTCGAGCCGTACTACGACTCGTACGCCGCGGTCGTCGCGCTCGCCGGCGCGACGCACACCACCGCGCCGCTGCGGGCGACCCCCGACGGCTTCCGGCTCGACGTCGAGGCGCTCGCCGCGGCCGTGACCCCGCGCACCCGGCTGCTGCTGCTCAACTCGCCCCACAACCCCACGGGTGCGGTGCTGCGCCGCGACGAGCTCGCGGCCGTCGCGCGGCTCGCGGTCGCGCACGACCTGCTGGTGGTCACCGACGAGGTCTACGAGCACCTGGTCTTCGGGGTCGAGCACGTGCCCCTCGCGACGCTCCCGGGCATGGCGGGGCGGACGCTCACGGTGTCGTCGAGCGGCAAGACGTTCTCGTTCACCGGCTGGAAGATCGGGTGGGTCACGGGCCCCGCCGAGCTGGTCACGGCCGTGCGGACCGTCAAGCAGTTCCTCACCTACGTGTCCGGCGCGCCGTTCCAGCCGGCCGTCGCGCACGCGCTGACCGATCCTGCGGCGCTCGCGTGGGTGGACGACCTCGTCGCCTCCCTGACCGCGCGTCGCGACCTGCTGGGCGCGGGTCTGCGGGACGCGGGCTTCGACGTCGTGCGGCCCGACGGCACGTACTTCGTGCTCGCCGACGCGGCACCGCTGGGGGCGACCGACGGCGTGGATTTCTGCCGCGACCTGCCCGCCCGAGCCGGGGTCGTCGGGGTGCCGGTCAGCGCGTTCACCCGCCCGGGGACGGCGGCGCACGAGGCGCTGCGCACGTGGGTGCGGTTCACGTTCGTCAAGCGTCGTGAGGTGCTCGAGGACGCGGCCGAGCGGCTGCGGCGCGCGTTCGGCGCCTGACGTCGCCCCGTCGCGGGCGCGCGGTCGTCGGCCGGGTCGGGCCGCACGCCCCGGGCGCCGTCAGCTCAGCGCCCACGCCCCGCCGCGTCGGAACGCGGGTGTCGCGAACGCCAGGAGCGCGAGGGCGAGCACGCTCGTCCCGGCCATGACCGCGGCCATCGCGACCGCGTCACCGCCGAGCACGCCCGACAGGTTGCTGACCAGGCCGCCCAGCCCCGCCTGGCACGCGCCGATGAACGCGGCGGCGGTGCCCGCGATGGCGCCGTGCCGTCCCAGGGCGATCGCCGACGCGTTCGGCGGCGCGAAGTTCACCAGCGCGAGCACGAGCCACAGCACGACGAGCAGCCCCCACAGCCCGCCGGCGCCCGTGAGCGCGACGACCAGCAGCAGCCCCGTCATGACGACCGTCGCGACCTGGACGACGCGCAGGATCCGGATCGGGGACACCCGGCGCACGATCGCCGCGTTCACCTGCGCCCCCAGCACGAGGCCGACGCCGTTGACCGCGAACAGCAGCGCGAACTGGTGCTCGGTCAGGCCGTAGCCCTCCTGCAGCACGAACGGCGACGCGACGACGTACGTCATGAGCACGGCCATCATCAGACCCGGCAGCACCGCGAGCGCCACGAAGTGCCGGTCGCGCAGCAGGTGCGCGTAGCCCGCGAGCGCCGTGCGGACCCCACCCGTGCGCCGACGCCCGGTCGGCAGCGTCTCGGGCATCTTGCGCAGCACCAGGACCCACACGCAGACGCCGAACAGCGCGAGCGCGACGAACACCGCGCGCCACCCGAGCTCGCCCGCGATCAGCCCGCCGACGGACGGCGCGAACAGCGGCGCGACGCCGATCACGAGCATGAGCCGCGACATCAGCCGCGACGCGTCCGAGCCGACGAACCGGTCGCGGATCAGCGCCATCGCGACCACGGTGGCCGACGCGTTGAAGAACCCCTGCGCGACGCGCAGCGCGACCAGCGGGACGATGGCGGGCGCGACCGCGCACAGCAGCGACGTCAGGACGTGCAGCGCGACGCCGACCAGGACGGGCAGGCGGCGCCCGAACCGGTCCGACACGGGGCCGATGACCAGCTGGCCGAGCGCGCCGCCGACCATCATCCCGGCGATCGTCAGCTGCGCGGCGGCCGCCGTGGTGCCCAGGTCGCGGGCCACCTCGGGCAGCGAGGGCAGGTAGATGTCGGTGGAGACCGCGGGCAGCGCGGCCATCGTGCCGAGCAGCAGCACGTGCTTG
>NZ_LNTD01000105.1 GCF_001462455.1 Cellulomonas sp. B6 | reverse complement strand
CTGCGGGAGTACAGCGACGAGCTCGCGACGCTCGGCGTGGGGGAGCGGTGACGACCACCGCGGTGCGCCCGCCCGCACCGGCCCGTCCCGCACGGGGCGCCGCGGCGCCCGGCCCGCTGGCCGGGACCGGTCGGCTGCTGCGGCTCGCGCTGCGCACCGACCGCTGGACCACCGGCGTCTGGGCCGCGGCCGTGGCGGGGACCGCGCAGGCGTCGGTCGTCGGGCTCGCGGGCCTGTACGCGTCGCCCGCCGAGCTGGCCGCGCGCGCCGAGCTCATCGCGTCGCCCGCCGCGACCGCGCTCGCCGGCCCCGGCTACGGGCTCGACCGCTACACGCTGGGTGCGATGACGGCCAACGAGCTGGGGCTGTGGCTCGCGGTGCCCGTCGCGATCATGGCCGTGCTCGCGGTCGCGCGGCACCTGCGCGCGCCCGAGGAGGACGGTCGGCTCGAGCTCGTCCGCGCGCAGCCCGTGGGGCGTGCGGCCCCCGTCGTCGCGGGCATGCTCGCGACCGCGTCGTCGGTGCTGGTCGTCGGGGTGGTGCTGCTCGCGGCGCTCCTGACGACCCCGCTCGACCCGGCCGGGTCCGCGCTGCTCGCGGCGTCGGTCGTCGCGGCGGCGCTCGTGCTCGGCGCCGTCACGGCCGTCGCGGCACAGCTCACGACGCACGCCCGCACGGTGCGCGTGCTCGGCACGGCGGCCCTCGGCGTCGCGTTCGTGCTGCGCGCGGTCGGCGACGTCCGGGGGCCGCGCAGCACCAGCGTGTGGACGTGGCTGTCGCCGTTCGGCTGGTCGCAGGCCACCGCGCCGTACACGCTCGACCGCTGGTGGCCGCTCGCCGTGAGCGCGCTCGCGGTCGTCGCCGCGGTGGGTCTCGCGGCCGTGCTGGTGCGGCGTCGCGACGTCGGCACCGGGCTGCTCGCGGACCGGCGCGGACCCGCGCGCGGTCGGGTCGCGGGCCTCGTCGGGCTCACCTGCCGGCGGCAGCGCACGTCGGTGCTGTCGTGGGGTGCGGGCGTCGTGCTCACGGGCGGCCTGGTGGGGGTGCTCGCGTCGGCGGTCGTGCGGTTCGTCGACGAGGAGCCGTCGATGTCCGTGCTGCTCGGCGACGGCTCGGACGCCGTGGGGGCCGCCTTCGGGCTCTACACGGTGTTCCTCGCGGTGCTCGCCGGCGCGTACGCCGCGACGGCCGTCGGTGCGGCCGTCGCGGACGAGCGGTCGGGACGCGCGACCGCGGTGCTCGCGCTGCCCGTGTCCCGCGCGCGCTGGCTCGGGGCGCAGGTCGCGTGCGCGGCCGTCGCCGCCACGACGATGCTGCTGCTCGCCGGGCTCGTCATGGGTGTCGGCGCGGCGCTCGCCCTCGACGACGCGAGCCAGGTGGGGCGCCTGCTCGGGGCGACCGCGGGGGCCGTGCCCGGCGTGCTCGTCGTCCTGGGCGTCGCGACCGCCGTGGCGGGCCTCGCACCACGCGCGTACACCGGCGTGTGGCTGTACGTCGCGTACGTCGGGACGCTCGGGATGTTCGCGGCCCTGCTGCCCGCCGGCGTCGACGCGCTGTCGCCGTTCGCGCACCTGCCGGCCCTGCCCGCGCAGCCGCCCGACGGCCGCGCCGTGGCGGCCGTCGCCGCGGTCGCCGTGCTGCTCGCGGCGGCCGGCCTGGTCGGTGTGCGACACCGTGACCTGGAGGGGTGAGGCCTCGGTAGGCTGCACGCTGGTCCGGCAGTCGTCGGCCGCGACATCGAGGGGGACGCCCGCATGAGCGACACCGGACGACCCGGGCAGCCGGAGCAGCAGCCCGGACCCGTGGGCCCGACGCACCGACCCGCCGCGACGCCGCAGGGCGTCCCCGCCCCGGGTGCGGGCCGGCCCGCGTGGGCGCCGTCCGGCACGTCCGGTCCCGCCGCGCCCGTGGCCCCGACCGCCCCGGGCGGCCCCGGCACGGGTGACGACGAGGGTCGCCGCCGCCCGGCGTGGCTGCTGCCCGTCGCGATCGGCGTCGTCGTGCTGCTCGTCGCCGGCGCGGTCGTGGCGTGGTTCATGACGCGTGACGACGCCGCCCCCGAGCCGACCGGCGACGCCGAGACCGTCGTGCTGCCCGTGCCGACGCCCGCCACCGCGCCCGTGGCGCGCGAGGCGAGCACGGTGTTCGCCACGGCGCTGCCCACGACCGTGCTGCAGTACGCGCTCGCGACGTCGCAGGAGGACGCCGAGTGGCTCGGCGCGGGGGCCCTCGAGGCCTACTCGGAGACGTTCACCGACGGTGCCGACGGCACCGTGACCGTGCGCGCCGCGCAGCTCGAGACCCCCGAGGCCGCGACCGCCTTCCAGGAGCGGCTCGCCGCGCAGGGGCCCGTCCCGGCGCCCGACACGGGTGCGACGACCGCCGCCCCCGACGCGCCGGCGCTGCCGGACTCGGGTGACGTGACGGTCGCCGGTCAGGTCGTCGGCACCTACACGGTCACCGACGCGGGCGACGGCACCGGTGTCGCGGTGTGGCGCAACGGCACCGCCGTGTTCCAGCTGACCGCGCCGGTGGCCGACGTCCTGGACGCGTACCTGGCCTACGGCCTCTGACGCCGTCGGGCGCACCCGACCGGGCGCGCCCGGTCGTCGTCCCGTCGTCTCCGTCCTGCGGCGGTCTCAGCGCCGCAGGACGGAGACGACGTTCCCCGCGGGGTCGGTGAACCACGCGACGTCCGGCCCCTCGTCGCCGCCGCGCGCTATCTCGTCGTCGGACTCGGCGTGGATCCCGGGGTAGCGCTCGAACGTGACCCCGCGCCCCCGCAGCCACGCGACGGCACCCTCCAGGTCGTCGACCGCCAGGTTGAGCACCGTGAACGACGCCGGCCGGTGGGCACCTCCCTTGGGGTACACGAACACCTCGGTGCCGGACGGGCCGCCGGGTCCGGGGTCGGGGCCCGTCGATCGGACAGGTGGGCCCGGCCGCAGCCACAGGCCCATCGGGGTGCGTTCGACGTCGAGACCGAGCACGTCGCCGTAGAAGCGCTCGGCGGCGTCGAGGTCGTCGACCGAGAAGCTGCTGAACACGTGCGCGTCGCTGAGCACGGTCGTGCCTCCGTCCCTCGTCCCGGGGCGGCGGGTGCCGACCCGTCAGGTACCGACCCGCGCGGGCCCGGCGTGCGTGTCACCCGGACGGGTGGTGCTCAGCGTGCGGGCCGCAGCACGTACCCCACGCCGCGCAGCGTGTGCAGCATCGGCTCGCGACCCTTGTCGATCTTGCGACGCAGGTAGGACACGTACAGCTCGACGATGTTCGCCTGCCCGCCGAAGTCGTACTGCCACACGCGGTCGAGGATCTGCGGCTTGCTGAGCACGCGGCGCGGGTTGCGCATGAAGTACCGCAGCAGCTCGAACTCGGTCGCCGTCAGACGGATCTCGTCGTCCCCCCGCCAGACCTCGTGGCTGTCCTCGTCCAGGCGCAGGTCGCCCACGCTGAGGACCGACACCGGCGAGGGCGCGACCGCACCCGCGTGCCGCAGCAGGCCGCGCACCCGTGCCACGACCTCCTCGAGGCCGAACGGCTTCGTCACGTAGTCGTCGCCGCCCGCGGTCAGACCGCTCACGCGGCCGTCCACGGCGTCCCGTTCCGTGAGGAACAGGACGGGCACGTGCGGTGACGTCCGGCGGATCCCGCGCAGCAGGTCCAGGGCCGGGGACTCCGGCAGCGAGACCGAGAGCAGGACCACGTCCGGCCCGAGCCTGCCGGCCAGCTCGACCGCCTCCGGCCCGGCCGGGGCGTGCTCGACCTGCCAGCCCTCGTACCGCAGCGCGGTCGAGAGCAGCTCGGCGAGGCTCGCCTCGTCCTCGACGACGAGCGCGCGCACCGGGCTGCCGTCGGGGCGCGTGAGCGTGTCGGGCCTGCGGGTGGGACGCGGTGCCGCGGTCGTGGTCGTCATGCGACCAGCGTCGCGACGCGCGCTGTGGTGGGGCTGGACCGGACCTGTGAGTTGCCTGAGCCCTGCGCGTCGGTCGCGGCGCTCAGACGGCGTCGGCCGCCGCGAGGTCGGCGCCGGGGGACGCGGGGACGTCGCCGACCGGGCGCGGCGCGTCGGGACCCGCGAGCGTCGCGCCGAGGATCGCCTCGATCGCGAAGGCCGTCGCGTCCGGCAGGTCCACGGCCGACTCGTCGAGCAGCCACTGCACCTGCAGACCGTCCATCACGCCGATGATCGCGTCGGCCGCACGCACGGCCGCCGCGCGGGGGACGTGCGGACCCAGGTCCTGCACGGCGTCGGCGACCTGGCCGCGCAGCACCGCGAACCGCTGCGTGACCCACTGCCGCGCCGGATGACCCTCCGTCACCGACTCGCCCACCAGCACCGTGTAGCCCTGCACGATCCCCGGCCGGGCCTCGTTCGCGCGGACCGTGCGCACCAGGTGCCGGAACAGCTCGAGCCCCGCGGGGATGTGCTGACCCTCCAGGTCGCGCACGCCGTCGTCGTCACGCTGCTGCAGCACCGCGACCAGCAGCTGCTCCTTCGAGCCGAAGTGGTGCAGCACGCCGGCGTGCGTGATGCCCACCTGCTCCGCGACGTCCGCGAGCGACCCCGTGCGGTACCCCTTGGTGCCGAACGTGCGGGCTGCGGCGCGCACGATCTCCTCGCGACGCTCCAGCGTCGACGCGCGCGGGCGGCGAACCCGGCTGGTCAGGGCCTCGTCCATGCGCGAACACTACGGCCGGACGCGAGGCCGGCGGTCCGTGCGACCGCGGTGCCGGACCTCCCGCCCCGGCACGTCCCCCAGGTGGCCTACCGTGTGACGGTGCACGAGGACCTCCCCCTCCCGGCGGCCCCGGGACCCGTCGCGGTGCGACGTCCGCGGTCGCGCGGCTGGGTCGTCGCCGTGTGCGTCGTCGTCGCCGTGGTCTGCGCCGTCGGCGTGTGGGCGCTGTGGCGCGCGTTCGTCGACACGTGGGCGGGGCAGCGGGTCGAGGACGCGGCGCTCGACGGCGCGACGACCGGCCAGGGCCACCTGTGGCGCCTCGCCGAGCCCGTGCTCGACGTCGTGTCGGTCGGCTTCGTCGCGGTCGGCCTGCTCGTCGCCGCCGGGGTCGCGCTCGTGCGGCGCCGGTGGTCGCTCGCGCTGCAGGTCGCCGTGCTCGTCGCCGGGGCCAACCTCACCACGCGCCTCGTGAAGTACGAGGTCCTCCAGCGACCCGTGCTGGGCGTCGGCGCCGACTACGGCAACACCCTGCCCAGCGGGCACACGACGGCCGCCGGGTCGGTCTCCGCGGCGCTGCTCCTGGTCGCGCCGCCGCGGGCGCGTCCGGCCGTCGCCGTGCTCGGCGCCTCCTACACCGCCGCGACCGGCGTCTCGACGCTCGTCGGCCAGTGGCACCGGCCCTCCGACGTCGTCGCCGGGGCGCTCGTCGTGCTGGGCTGGACGGCCCTGGTGTGCGCGGCGATGGCGCTGCGGCCCGCGCGCCCCGGTGCCGCGACCGCGACGTTCCGGCGCGTCGACCGCGCCGACCCCTGGCGTGCGCGCACGCGGCGCACCGCCGTCGCGCTGGCCGTGGTGGGCGTCGCCGCGGGCGCCGCGGCCGCCGTGCTGCTGACCCGCACCTGGGCGTACCGCGCCGGTCCGACGTCCCGGGCCGACGAGATGCTGGCCTACGGTGGGGGCGTCGCGGGGGTCGTCGCGGCGTGCGGCCTGGCGTTCGCGCTCATGCTCGTGCTGCGGCACGCGGCGGGCTCACGGGACGACGCGTCCGCGTCGTCGGCTTGACGCCAGCACGTAGAGTCCCCCCGGTACGGTCGGGCGCGGCGATGCGCCGACCCCACCCCCTCGGCACGGAAGGCCGGTCAGATGCCCGCAGGTCGCAAGCTCGTCATCGTGGAGTCGCCCGCCAAGGCGCGCACGATCGCCGGTTACCTCGGCGAGGGCTTCGACGTCGAGGCGTCGGTCGGCCACATCCGTGACCTGCCGCAGCCCTCGGAGCTGCCGGCGGACATGAAGAAGGGCCCGTACGGCAAGTTCGCGGTCGACGTCGAGAACGGGTTCACGCCGTACTACGTCGTCGACGCGGACAAGAAGAAGAAGGTCGCCGAGCTCAAGAAGCTCCTCAAGGAGTCCGACGAGCTCTACCTCGCGACCGATGAGGACCGCGAGGGCGAGGCCATCGCGTGGCACCTGCTGGCCGAGCTCAAGCCCAAGGTGCCGGTCAAGCGCATGGTGTTCCACGAGATCACCCCCGAGGCGATCACGCGGGCGCTGGAGAACACACGCGAGCTCGACGAGCGTCTCGTCGACGCGCAGGAGACCCGCCGCATCCTCGACCGCCTGTACGGCTACGAGGTCAGCCCCGTGCTGTGGCGCAAGGTGCGGCAGGGCCTGTCGGCCGGGCGCGTGCAGTCGGTCGCGACGCGTCTGGTGGTCGAGCGCGAGCGTGAGCGCATGGCGTTCGTGCCCGCCGACTACTGGGACGTCACCGGCACGTTCGCGGTCGCCGACACCGCCGAGCCCACGTTCTCGGCGCGCCTGACGGGCGTCGGCGGGCAGCGCGTCGCGTCGGGCCGCGACTTCGACGACCGCGGGCAGCTGAAGACGCGCGACGCCGTCGCGCTCGACGAGGCGCGGGCCTCGGCGCTGGTCAGCGGGCTCGACGGTGCCGCGTTCACGGTGCAGTCGCTCGAGACCAAGCCGTACACGCGCCGCCCCGCCGCGCCGTTCACCACCTCGACGCTCCAGCAGGAGGCGTCGCGCAAGCTCCGCATGGCCTCGCGCCAGACCATGCGCACCGCGCAGTCGCTGTACGAGAACGGCTACATCACCTACATGCGGACCGACTCGCCCGGGCTGTCGTCCCAGGCGATCGACGCCGCGCGGCGCCAGGTCGCCGAGCTCTACGGCTCCGACTACGTGCCCGACAAGCCGCGCGTCTACACCTCGAAGGCCAAGGGTGCGCAGGAGGCCCACGAGGCCATCCGCCCCGCGGGCGACCACTTCCGCACGCCGGCGCAGGTCGCGCGCGAGCTGTCGGGCGACCAGTTCAAGCTCTACGAGCTGATCTGGAAGCGCACGGTCGCCTCGCAGATGGCCGACGCGCGCGGGCAGACCGCCTCGGTGCGGCTGGCCGCGACGGCGACGACCGCCGACGGCCCCGTCGAGACCGTGTTCTCCGCGTCCGGCACCGTCATCACGTTCCGCGGGTTCCTCGCGGCGTACGAGGAGGGGCGCGACCGCGGCCGGTACGACGACGCCGAGGCCGGTGCCGCCGCCGGGAACGACGACGCCCGGCTGCCGCAGATGGCGCAGGGCGACGCGCTCACGGCGTCCGACCTGGCCGCCGACGGGCACCGCACGTCGCCGCCGCCGCGCTACACCGAGGCGTCGCTCGTCAAGGCGCTCGAGGAGCGCGGCATCGGTCGCCCCTCGACGTACGCCGCGACGATCGGCGTCATCCAGGACCGCGGGTACGTCACGAGCCGCGGGCAGGCGCTCGTGCCGACGTGGCTCGCGTTCGCGGTGACGCGGCTGCTCGAGGAGAACTTCGACCGCCTCGTGGACTACAACTTCACGGCCGGCATGGAGGAGGACCTCGACGCGATCGCCGCGGGCCAGAAGGCGCGCGTCGACTGGTTGACGGACTTCTACTTCGGCGACCGGTCGGACTCCCCGGAGTCCGGGGGGCTGCGCGGCCTCGTCGACAACCTCGGCGAGATCGACGCGCGCGAGGTCAACTCGATCGACATCGGCGACGGCATCACGCTGCGCGTCGGCCGCTACGGCCCCTACCTTGAGGCCCCGGGCGACGGGCCGGACGCCGACCCGCTGCGCGCGTCCGTCCCCGAGGACCTGGCGCCCGACGAGCTCACGGTCGCCAAGGCCCGCGAGCTGCTCGAGACGCAGCCCGACGGCGACCAGGTGCTCGGCACCGACCCGACCACCGGCACGCAGATCGTGGCGCGCAACGGCCGCTACGGGCCGTACGTCACCGAGGTGCTGCCCGAGCCGGAGCTCGACCCGGGTCTGTCGGCCGCGGCGCGCAAGAAGGCGCTCGCGGCGCAGCCCAAGCCCCGCACGGCGTCGCTGTTCAAGTCGATGCAGCTCGCGACCGTCACGCTCGACGACGCGCTGCGCCTGCTGTCGCTGCCGCGCGTGGTCGGCGTCGACCCCGAGTCGGGTGCCGAGATCACGGCGCAGAACGGCCGCTACGGGCCGTACCTCAAGAAGGGCACCGACTCGCGCACGCTCGCGTCCGAGGAGCAGCTCTTCACGATCGCGCTCGACGAGGCCCTCGCGATCTACGCGCAGCCCAAGCGCGGCCGCGGCCAGACCGCGACCCCGCCGCTGCGCGAGCTCGGCGACGACCCGACCAGCGGGAAGCCGATCGTCGTCAAGGACGGCCGGTTCGGCGCGTACGTGACCGACGGCGAGACCAACCGCACGCTGCCGCGCGACGTCACGCCCGAGTCGATCACGCCCGAGCAGGCCGTCGAGCTGCTCGCCGAGAAGCGCGCCGCCGGGCCGGCGAAGAAGCGCACGACGGCCCGCAAGACCACGACGACCCGCAAGAAGTCGACCGCCAAGGGCTGACCTCGACGCCACCACGCGGGTGCGCGTCTGGCCTGTTGGTCGGCGGGGCAGACGGCTGCCGCCAGCCGTCGGTGCTGGTCGTTCGACGTCGTGACCGGGCTGGTGGTGGCTTCTCGACGTCGTGTCACCAGGTCGGTCGTGGTCGCTCGACGTCGTGACCGGGTCCGTGGTGGTCGCGGCGATCTCGCCCGGTCGGTGGTGGCCTCCTCGACGCCGTGACCAGGTGTGCGGTGCCCGGGCGGCGAGACGGGTCGCTCACGAGACCGGGCCCAGGACGCGTCATGGACACCGGAGGCGGCGTCAGCCCGGTCTCGCGCGTGGTCGATCCGGGCGCGACGCCGTGGCGCCGGCGTCGAGGCGACCCGTCGCCCGCCGAGACCCGTGGTGATGCCCGCCGATGCGGTGCGCCTCGGCCCTCAGCACGCCCGGCCCGTCGGCTCGTCGGGTGGACGTGGTGCCGGTCACTCGTCGAGCGGTGCGGGGGCCGTTGTCCGGTCGGCGAGACGCGTAAGTCACGAGACCGGGCGGAGGGGGCTCATCGACGTCGTGCGCGACGTCAGCCCGGTCTCGCGCGGCGCGCGTCCCACGACTCGAGACGTCGAGGGCCGCCGTCCCGCCGGGCGCGGCGGTGGTCCCGGAGGCGTCGGTGGTCGCTCGGTGGGTGTGGTGCTGCGGTCGGTTCCCTTGATGGGGAGCGGTGTTCCGGTCGGGCCCCTCGGTTCGCCGAGCCGTCCCCAGGCGTCGCGTCCCGCTGCCCGACCACCGTGCGGGGCGAGGCGTCCCGTGGCGTGACGGGCGCGTGGTCGAGTGCCGACATGCGCACCGCCGCACCACTTCCTCCGGGACTCCTGCGCACGGCGCTCCAGCAGGAGGGACTCGTCGACTCGGAGCAGTGCGACGCGGTCGGAGTCGGTGCGGCGCGGCGTGGTGCGCTGCGCCGTGCGGGTCTCCTCGAGCGTGTCGTCCGAGGCGTGCACGACCTCGCCCCCGCGCTCGACGCCGCGGACGTGCCGGCGTGGCAGCGGGCCGACCGATGGGAGCGTGCGCGCCGTCGGGCGGCGTGGCTGGGTGTCCTGGCGGTCGGCCGTGCGCGCGGCGTGGCCGTCGGGGCCTGCGCGCTCGCGCTGCTCGGAGTCGAAGGGCTTCCTGTGCGGATCCGGCCCGAGGTCGCGCTGCTGGACGGGACGCACCGCGTGCCGGGCGGCGGCGTGCACGTGCGCTGCGGCGTGCCCGAGCGTGTCGAGCGACTCGGCCCGGTGATGGTCGTCGACCCGGTGACGGCGCTCGCCCAGACGGTGCCGACGCTGGACCGGGAGCACGCGGTGGCCGTGCTGGACTCGGCGATCCATCGGCGGCTGGTGCGGGAGGACGAGCTCGAAGAGGTCCGCCGCCGGACCTGGGGGCGGCGGGGGAGCGTGCGGGTGGCCCGATGGTGGGACCTCGTCGACGGGCGCGCGCAGTCCCCGCTGGAGACGCGTGCCCGGCTGCAGTGCCGTGATGCCGGGATCGCTCCGCACGACCTGCAGGTCGCCGTGCGCGACGGCAGCGGACGGGTGGTCGCGCGCGGCGACCTCGGGTGGCGGCTCGACGACGGCCGGCTGCTGCTGGTCGAGATCGACGGCGCCACGCCGCACGGGTCGCCCGACGCGCTGTACCGGGACCGGGCACGGCAGAACGCGATCGTCGCCACCGGGGCGCTCCTGCTGCGGTTCACGGCGGACGACCTGCGGCACCGTCGCGTGGCCGAGGCGGTCGCCCGTCACGTGACGCCGTCCACGAGATGGAACGGCAGCGTCGCGACACCGGGCTGACAACCGTCACAAACCGCGGGCTCGGCCGGGAGCCCGGTGTCGCAGGCGCTGTGTCCCGGATGCTGGGACGTCCCTGGCCCCTGGCCCCTGGCCCCTGGCGCTCGCCACCTGGCACCGGCACCCGGACCGGAACCCCGTGCCCGCACCCGGCCACCCGCCACCCGCACCCGGTACACGCACTCGGCACGCGGTACCGAACCCGGTACCTGCACCCCGGTACCCGCACTCGGCGCCTGCACCCGGGCGTGTGCGCCGCGCGGCACCGCGTCGGCGGTGGGCACTAGGTTGGTGCCATGGCTCGCACCGAGGACCCGCGCACCGCCCCGTCGATCCGCTGGGGCATCATCGGTGCCGGTGGCATCGCCAGCCAGTTCGCCCACTCCGTGCGCGAGTTCACGCGCGCGCAGCTCGTGGCGGTCGGCTCGCGGCACAAGGACCGCGCCGAGCGGTTCGCCACCGCGCACGGCATCCCCACGACGCACGTCGGCTACCGCGACCTCGTCGAGGACAAGCAGGTCGACGCGGTGTACGTCGCGACGCCGCACTCCGAGCACCGGGAGCACGCGCTGCTCGCGATCCGCGCCGGCAAGCACGTGCTCGTCGAGAAGTCGTTCACGCGCAACGTCGACGAGGCGCGCGAGGTGTTCGACGCGGCGCGCGAGGCCGGCGTGTTCGTCATGGAGGCGATGTGGACGCGGTTCCTGCCGCACGTCGCCGCGCTGCACCAGGTCATCGACTCGGGCGAGATCGGCGACATCGTCAACATCCGCGCCGACCACGGCCAGTTCTTCCCGTTCGACGCCGCGAGCCGGCTCTACGACCCCGCGCTCGCGGGCGGGGCGCTGCTCGACCTCGGCGTGTACCCGGTCGCGTGGGCGCACGACTTCCTGGGCGTCCCCACGGGCGTGCACGCGTTCGGCCAGCTCACCAGCACCGGCGTCGACGGCCAGATCTCGATGGTGCTCGAGTACGGCGAGGGCACGCAGGCCACGCTGAACACGACGCTGTGGTCGAAGACCCCCACGACGTCGTCGATCTCCGGCACCGAGGGGTACATCCGCGTCGCCGGGCCGTTCTACGCGCCCACGTCGTTCCGCCTCGCGCGGCGTGACGGCCGCGAGTGGACGTTCGACCAGCCCGCGCAGCGCGGCCTGCAGTACGAGGCCGCCGAGGTCGCGCGCCGCATCGCCGACGGCGACACCGAGAGCCCGCGCATGTCGTGGCAGGGCACGCTCGACGTCATGACGACGATGGACGAGATCCGCCGTCAGGTGGGCGTCGCGTACCCGGGCGAGCCGGCGGCCTGACCGGAGGGCGGGGTCGGGTCGGTGCCGGAGGTGTCGGCGCCGGCGACTAGCCTGACGGCGTGAGTCCCGACCCCCGTGCCGTGCCCGCCGACGTCCCGCGCGAGCGGGGCCGCGAGCATGCTGGCGACCTCGCCGGGCTGTTCGTGTCGTTCGAGGGCGGCGACGGCGTCGGGAAGTCGACGCAGGTCTCCCTGCTGGGGCACCACCTGGCCGCGCTCGGGCGCGAGGTCGTCGTGACCCGGGAGCCGGGCGGCACGCCGCTCGGGCTCGAGCTGCGGCAGGCGATCCTGCACGGCGAGGACCTCGACCCGCGCACCGAGGCGCTGCTGTACGCGGCCGACCGTGCGCACCACGTCGCGACGCTCGTGCGCCCGGCCCTCGAGCGGGGAGCGGTCGTGCTCACGGACCGCTACCTCGACTCGTCGGTCGCGTACCAGGGCACGGGTCGCGGGCTCGGGGCGGACGAGGTCGAGCGGCTGTCGCTGTGGGCCGCGCGCGGCCTGCTCCCGCACGTCACGGTGCTGCTCGACCTCGACCCCGCGGTGGGCCTCGCACGCCTGACGGGAGACCCGGACCGGTTGGAGTCCGCGGGGGCGGACTTCCACCGCCGCACGCGTGAGGCGTTCCTCGCGCGCGCCGCGCAGGACCCGGGCCGGTGGCTCGTGCTCGACGCCGCGCAGCCGGCCGAGGTCGTCGCGGCGCAGGTCCGCGAGCGGCTCGCACCGTTCCTGGCGGGCGCCGCGTGAGCGTCTGGGACGACCTCGTCGGGCAGGAGCCGGCCGTCGCGGTGCTGCGGCGGGCGGTCGCGGACCCGTCGGCGATGACGCACGCGTGGCTGCTCACGGGGCCTCCGGGGTCGGGGCGGTCCAACGCGGCGCGTGCGTTCGCGGCTGCGCTGCAGTGCGAGGCCGGCGGTTGCGGCACGTGCCACGCGTGCACCACGACGCTCGCGGGTGCCCACCCCGACGTGACGTTCGTGGCGACCGAGGGCGTGTTCATCCGCGTGGACGCGACGCGCCCGCTCGTCGAGCTCGCGCAGCGGTCGCCGTCGCAGGGTCGGTGGCGCGTGATCGTCGTCGAGGACGCCGACCGGTTCAACGACCAGAGCGCGAACGTGCTGCTCAAGGCCGTCGAGGAGCCGCCCGAGCGCACGGTCTGGCTGCTGTGCGCGCCCAGCCCGGAGGACGTGCTGGTCACGATCCGCTCGCGCAGCCGGTCGGTCGGGCTGCGCGTGCCGCCCGTCGACGCGGTGGCCGAGCTGCTGGTGCGTCGTGACGGCGCCGACCCCCGCACCGCGCACGTCGCGGCCCGCGCCGCCCAGAGCCACATCGGCATCGCGCGTCGCCTGGCGCGTGACGCGCAGGCGCGGGAGCGGCGCGCCGCGGTGCTGTCGCTCGCGTCGCGGGTGCGCGGCGTCGGTGACGCGGTGCTCGCCGCGGGTGAGCTCGTCGAGACCGCGCAGGCCGACGCCAAGGCCGCGACCGAGGAGCGGGACGCGGCCGAGCGCACCGAGCTGCTGCGCGGGCTGGGTGCCGAGGGCGCGCAGACGCTCCCGCCGGCGCTGCGCGCGCAGGTGCGCCAGCTGGAGGAGGAGCAGAAGCGTCGGGCCACGCGTGCCCAGCGCGACGTGCTCGACCGCGCGATGGTGGACCTGCTGTCGCTGTACCGCGACGTGCTGGTGGTGCAGCTCGGGGCGGGCGTCGAGCTCGTCAACGTCGAGCAGGAGGACGACGTCCGGGCGCTGGCCGCCGGGTCGACGCCCGAGCAGACGCTGCGCCGCATGGACGCGGTCGGCGTCGCGCGCACCCGCCTGGCGGGCAACGTCGCGCCGCTGCTCGCGGTCGAGGCGATGGCGATCGCGCTGCGGCCGCAGGGCTGACGCGTCGCCGCGCGGCCCTCGTCCGACGCGCCCGCGGGCCGACTACCGTAGGGGCCATGCCGACGCGTCCTGCCCTGCGCCGGTGCGCGCTCCTCGTCCTGGTGGTGCTCACCCTCGCCGGGTGCCTGGCACCCAAGCACCAGGCCACGGCACCGACGTCCGCCGCGACGACGTCGACCTCCGACCCCGCTCTCGCGCGCTACTACGACCAGGTCCTGGAGTGGACGACGTGCGGCGAGGAGCAGTGCGCCGACGCCACGGTCCCCCTGGACTGGGCGGACCCCGAGGGCGAGACGATCGAGGTCGCGCTGCGCCGCGTCCCGGCGAGCAGCGGGTCCCCGGTCGGCTCGCTGCTGGTGAACCCGGGTGGTCCGGGCCGGTCGGCCATCGACTCGATCACCTTCTTCCGGCAGGTCGTGTCGCGCGATGTCCTCGCGGCGTACGACCTCGTGGTGTTCGACCCGCGCGGCGTGCAGCACTCGACGCCGGTGACGTGCGTCGACCCCGCGGAGCTCGACGCGATCACCGCGTGGGTGCCGGACTTCTCGACCGACGCGGGCATCGCTGAGGCCGCCGAGCGCAACGGCGAGCTCGGCCGGGCGTGCCTCGAGCGCACGGGCGACCTGCTCGGGCACGTCGACACCCAGAGCGCCGCACGCGACATGGACGTGCTGCGCGCGACGCTCGGCGACGAGGCGCTGACGTACCTGGGCTTCTCGTACGGCACCGAGCTGGGCGCGACGTACGCCGCGCTCTTCCCGGAGCGCGCGGGCCGGCTGGTGCTCGACGGCGCGCTCGACCCGACGCTCGACACCGGCCAGGTCGCCGCGGGTCAGGCCGCCGGGTTCGAGAACGCCTTGCGCGCGTACGTCGCGGACTGCCAGACCGGGGCGCAGTGCCCGCTCACCGGTGACGTCGACGCCGGGCTCGAGCGTCTGTCGACGATGTTCGACCGGGCCCGGGCCAAGCCGCTGCCGACCGCGAGCGGGCGCCCGCTCACGGTCTCGCTCGCGTTCAGCGGTGTGGCGGCCGCGCTGTACTCGCAGGCCAGCTGGCCCGTGCTGACGCAGGCGATCTCGACCGCCCTCGGCGACGGCGACGGCACGGCGCTGCTGCAGCTCGCCGACAGCTACTACGGGCGCGAGCCCGACGGCACGTACTCCTCGAACCAGAACGAGGCGTTCACGGCCATCACGTGCCTCGACGACCGGCCGTCGGCCGATCCCGCGCAGATGCGTGCCGACGCCGCGGCGATCGCGCAGGTCGCGCCGACGGTGGGCGAGTTCTTCTCCTACGGCGGCGCGTCGTGCGCGGACTGGCCGGTCCCGGCCGTGCCCGCGCTGGGGTCCTACGCGGCCGACGGTGCGGCGCCGATCGTCGTGATCGGGACGACCAACGACCCGGCGACGCCGTACGCGTGGGCCGAGCAACTCGCGGACCTGCTGTCCTCGGGCGTGCTGCTCACGTACGAGGGCGAGGGGCACACGGCCTACGGGCGGTCCAACCGGTGCGTGAAGGACGCGGTCGACACGTTCCTGCTCACCGGCGAGCCCCCCGCGGCGGGCACCCGCTGCTGACTTTGGAGGTCGGCCGCCGGGCAGGTACAGTGGGCGCGCTCGCCGATCTGCCGCGGTCCGTCCGCGTCCGACGACGATGCCGCCTTAGCTCAGTCGGCAGAGCGTCTCACTCGTAATGAGAAGGTCAAGGGTTCGATTCCCTTAGGCGGCTCAGACCGAAGGCCCCGCAGCTGCGTCACGCAGCCGCGGGGCCTTCGTCGTGCGGGTGAGGTCGCGGGGGCCCGGGCGTCGCGGCCGATCGACCGGCTACAGCTCGCGGCCGAGCACGTCGACGAGCCGGGCGATCTTGTCCTCGTCGCGGCGGTAGTGCGTCCACTTGCCGACCCGCGTCGAGATCACGAGGCCCGCGTGCTCGAGCGTGCTCATGTAGGTCGACACGGTGGACTGCGCGAGGCCGGCCTTCTCGGTGATGTGGCTCACGCACACACCCACCTCGTCGGGGTCGGCGATGGCGCGCTCCTGCGGGAAGTGCGCGCGTGGGTCCCGCAGCCAGTGCAGGATGCGGAGCCGGACGGGGTTGCTCAGCGCCTTGAACGCCTCGAGGACCTGGGCGTCGACGGCCTCGTCGTCGTTGACGTGCACCGGCATGGGGCAGCTGTCCTCCTGTCATCGCGATGGTTCGGGATATCTCGATCTTCACGTCGAACCTAGCACCGGCTCGCCGTGCACGCCCACGAGGCGGTGCCGCCCGATCCGGCCGGGCACCGGCGAGCCCGCGGGGCGCTGCCGCAGCGCCCACGACACCAGCGCGTGGTCCAGCATGTACAGGCGCGCGGCCTCGGCCCGGCCGCCCGGGGACAGGTGGTCCACCACCCGCTCGAACGCCGAGGCGCCCCCGTACGCCGGGTGCGGCTCGTACAGCCGCTCCGCCAGCCCCAGCTCGCCCAGCACGTTGAGCACGTAGGCGAACGGGTACGGCCGGTTCGCGCGGCCGGCGGGCGTCGCCTCGAGCCGTGCGAACGGCGTCACCATGCGCTCGACCATCGCGTCCGTCACGAGGTCGGTGCGGCCCGTGACGTACGCGAGCTGGACGAGGTACGCGTACGAGATGCCGGACAGGAAGTAGTCGCGGCCCGGGTCGATCGACCGCCACCGCCCCACGACGTCCTCGACGAAGGCGTCGAGGTCGGGGAGCTGGTCGTCGAGCCGCCCCAGGTTGTCGAGCGCCACCACGTGGTAGAGGGCCATGTGGGTCCGCTCGACCGGTGCCATCGCCGTCATGAGGTCCCTCGCCTGCGCCAGCCGGTCGCGGCCCGCGTCGAGCAGCTCGAGGTGACCGGACACGGCGACCGCGTTGAGCGTCGTCAGCAGCGGGTACGCCTCGACGAACGCCGGCGACATCGCGCTGGGGAACGCGGGTTGCAGCTCCGCCCGGTGCGGTCCGTCCAGGTACGCGAGCGTCGCACGCAGGTGCTCCTCGACGACGTCCGCCCCACCCAGCACCGCGACCGCCGAGAGCAGCGTCGAGCCGCCCCGCCCGCGGAAGAACGGCGACGGGACCCGCGCGATCGACGCGAGCGCCGACGCGACCTGCGCGTCGTCGGGCACCACCGCCAGCTCGTGCGGCTCGAAGTGGGCGAGCGCGAGCAGGAGCGCCGTCCACGCGGCGACGCGCTCGTAGTCACCGTGCCGTCCCTGGTTCTCGTCGGCGATCTGGTCCGGCCGGATCTCGTCGACCGCCGCGAGCGTCTCCCGCACGAGCGGTCCCACGCGCACCGCGACCAGCGGGTCGGCGGTCAGTCCCAGCGTGGCCACGGCCGTCAGCAGGATCGACGCGGCCGTGACCCGTTCGTACGGCGTCGGGAGCGCCCGGGCGGTCGCCGCGACCGCGTCGACCCGCGCCGCGACGTGCCCCACGGGCAGCGGGTCGCCCCGCGCCACGTCGAGAGCCGCGCCCGCCAGCTCCGCCGCGAACCGCGTGTACGGGTGCGCGTCGGCCACGCGCTCGCGGAGCCGCGCGAAGGACCACCGGATGCGTCCGGCCTCGCCCGCGTCGAACCCGGACGGGTGCTGCCCCAGACCCACCCCGCGGACGATGCGGCTCCACGGCGTCGCGACCACGCGCGTGAGCGGCGTCAGGTCGCCCAGCCCCCGCACCGGGG
>NZ_LNTD01000104.1 GCF_001462455.1 Cellulomonas sp. B6 | reverse complement strand
GACCCACCCTCCCCGGTCGGGCGTACCCGCAGGCCGGGTCCGTCGACCGGGACGTCCGGCCTGCGGCCGAAATCCAGGAAGGCATAGTCTCGAGCCATGCGTAGAGCCAAGATCGTCTGCACCATCGGTCCGGTGACCGAGTCCCCCGAGCAGGTCCAGGCCCTCGTCGACGCCGGTATGGACGTCGCGCGCCTGAACCGCAGCCACGGTGACACCGAGGTGCACAAGCGCGTGTACGACAACGTGCGCGCCGCGGCGAAGGCCTCCGGTCGCTCGGTGGCCGTCCTCGTCGACCTGCAGGGCCCCAAGATCCGTCTGGGCCGCTTCATCGACGGCAAGCACGACCTCGCGGTCGGCGACGTCTTCACCATCACGACGGACGACGTCGAGGGCACCAAGGAGCGCGTCTCGACGACGTTCAAGGGCCTGCCCGGCGACGTGAAGCCCGGCGACCCGATCCTCATCGACGACGGCAAGGTGCTCGTGCGCGTCACGGCCGTCGAGGGCAACGACGTCGTCACGCGGGTCGAGGTCCCCGGCCCCGTGTCGAACAACAAGGGCCTCAACCTGCCCGGCGTCGCGGTGTCCGTGCCGGCCATGAGCGACAAGGACGAGGAGGACCTGCGCTGGGCCCTCAACGTCGGCGCCGACCTCATCGCCCTGTCGTTCGTGCGCAGCGCGGCCGACTACGACGACGTGCGCCGGATCATGGAGGAGGAGGGCCGGGTCGTCCCGGTCATCGCCAAGATCGAGAAGCCGCAGGCCGTCGAGAACCTCGCCGAGATCGTCCAGGCGTTCGACGGCATCATGGTCGCCCGCGGCGACCTGGGCGTCGAGCTGCCGCTCGAGCAGGTCCCGCTCGTCCAGAAGCGCGCGGTCGAGCTGGCCCGCCGCAACGCCAAGCCCGTCATCGTGGCCACGCAGGTCCTCGAGTCCATGATCACGAGCCCGCGCCCGACGCGGGCCGAGGCCTCGGACTGCGCCAACGCGGTGCTCGACGGCGCGGACGCGGTCATGCTCTCGGGCGAGACCAGCGTCGGCGACTTCCCGATCGAGGCCGTGCGCACGATGGCGCGGATCATCGAGAGCACCGAGGAGCTCGGCCGTGAGCGCATCGCGCCGCTCGGCTCGGTGCCGTCGACGCGCGGTGGCGCGATCACGCGTGCCGCCGCCGAGATCGGCGAGCGCATCGGCGTGAAGTACCTCGTGACGTTCACGCAGTCGGGCGACTCGGCCCGCCGCATGTCGCGCCTGCGCTCGTCGATCCCGCTGCTCGCGTTCACGCCGGAGGAGTCGGTGCGCAGCCGGCTGTCGCTGTCGTGGGGTGTGCAGACCTACCAGGTGCCGTCGGTCGAGAGCACCGACTCGATGGTCAGCCAGGTGGACCAGACGCTGCGCGCCAACGGCCTCGCCGAGGTCGGCGACTACGTCGTCGTCGTCGCGGGCACCCCCGTGGGCGTGGTCGGCTCGACCAACACGGTCGTGGTCCACAAGATCGGTGACGAGGAGGCGGCGCGCACGCGCATCGCCTGAGTCGCTCGACCGCACGACGGCCGCCGCCCCGCACGGGGCGGCGGCCGTCGTCGTCCCCCGCGCGGACGGAGGTGCGCGCCTGCGTTCTGGCAGCATGGCCGGGGTGACCCTCCCCACGACGCCGCCGGCCCGCACCGACCTCGGCGGGCCGGCGTATGCGTCGTGGCTCGCTCGGGTGCTCGCCTTCGCGATGGACTCGGGCCTGCTGGCGCTCGCGGTGTGGCTCGCGGCACCCGGTGCGGCGGTACCCGCGCCGTGGCCCGGTCTGCCGTCCTGGGGCGCCGGTGACGACGCCGCGCGCGGACCTGCGGCGTGGACCGTCGCCGCCGTGCTGGTCGTGCAGCTGGCGCTGCAGGCGTGGACGGGTGCCACGATCGGCAAGCGCGCCGTCGGCGTCGTGGTCCTCGACGACCGGACCGGACGGCCGCTGGGGATGCTGCGCACGCTGTGGCGCCAGCTGCTGCACCTGCTCGACGCGATCCTCCTCGTCGGGTACCTCCGGCCCGTCTGGCACGCGCAGCGTCGGACGTTCGCCGACTCGCTCGCGCGCAGCGTCGCGGTCAGCGACCCGTGGCCGACCGCGTGGCGCCCGGTCGACCAGCGGTCCACCCGGGTGGCCCAGGCGGTGGCCGCGACGCTGGGCGTCGCGGGTCTGCTCGGTGGGCTCGTGCAGAGCGGTGGTGCGACGAACCGCACGGTCGCCCAGGTGCCGTGCGTGCTCGAGGACGGGTCGCCCGACGGCCTCGTGGCGCGGGTCGAGGTCGACGAGCCGCGCGTGTGGCAGATGCGGCTCGGGATCCGGCGGGACGTCACGAGCGCGCCCGGGACCGTCCGGGTGGTGTGGACCGCGCTGCCGGGCAGCGGGTGGAGCGAGGACGTGGACGTCACGGCCTCCCTCACGCCGAACGACGGGGAGGCCCGCGGTCTCACCCAGCAGGGCGAAGGCGTCGGCCGGCTCACGGCCGGGGTGGAGGCCGCCGTCGAGGTCGCCCGGCCCGTCGCCGGGCCCGGCAGCCTCGACGTCCGGAGCCGGGTCGACCTCGCGCAGGGCACGGTCGAGTGCTCCGCCGACCTCACGCTCACGGTCGCCGACCTCGCGGGGACGTCCGCCTGACGCAGGCCCGTCCGGCCCCTTCCGGCCCGCCGTGGCGTGGTCCGAGGCCGGCCGACGGTGGTCCGCGCGGATGTCGGTGGCGGGCCGTACCGTGAGCCTGTTCGACGACCTCGTGCCCGCCGTCGGTGGTCACGCCGCCCTCGACCCGGCTCCACGTCCTGCTCCGCCGCAGCCCGCCCACCCCGGAGGTCGTCATGACGACGCTCGAGAACCGCCCCGCCACCGCGCTGCTCGTGATCGACGTCCAGGTCGGCGTCGTGGCCGGTGCGCACGACCGTGACGGCGTCGTCGCCCGGATCGGGTCGCTGGTCGACCGTGCTCGCGACCAGGGCGTGCCCGTCGTGTGGGTGCAGCACTCGAGCGACGAGATCGAGCACGGCTCGGACGCGTGGCGCGTCGTGCCGGAGCTCCGGGTCGCCGACGACGAGGCGGTCGTCCACAAGCGCTACGGCGACGCGTTCGAGGCCACGGACCTCGAGGAGGTGCTGGCCGGCCGGGCCGTGGGACGGCTCGTGGTCACGGGCGCGCAGACGGACGCGTGCGTGCGTTCGACGCTGCACGGCGCGTTCACGCGCGGCTACGACGTCACGCTCGTGGGCGACGCGCACACGACCGAGGACCTGACGCAGTGGGGTGCGCCGTCGCCGGCCGAGGTCGTCGCCCACACCAACCTGTACTGGGACTTCCAGTCCGCGCCCGGGCGCACGGCGGGCACGGTGACGACCGCGGACGTCAGCTTCGACTGAGCGGACCGTGTCCAGGACGGTGTGGTCGCGGGCCGCTTGACCTTGTCACGGTGACAGGGCCTTCCATGGGCGGCGGAGGTGGTCGACATGAACCATGAGCAGGAGACGGGACCCGGCCCGACGCATGCCCGCGCCGCGGGGCCGACGGTGCAGGACGTCGTCAGCGGGCTCGCGGCACCGGCGTCCTCGACGCGCCTGCGGGCGGCTCTCGCCGCAGGCACGCGACCCGAGCCCGCGCTGGTCGGCCCGCTCGTGCGGCGGTGCGCCGTCGAGCCGGACTTCCAGGTGCGCGAGATGCTCACGTGGGCCCTGACGCGGCACGACGCCGACCTCACGGTCGCTCCGCTGGTCGACGAGCTCGCCTCGGCCACGCCGCAGGCGCGCAGCCAGGCGCTGCACACGCTGTCGAAGATCGGTGACGTGCGTGCCTGGCCCGCGGTCACCGCGGCCCTGCTGCGCGACCCGGACGACGAGGTCGCCCGCGCGGCCTGGCGGGCCGCCGTCGTGCTCGCGCCCCCGGAGCACCGCGAGCGGCTCGCGGCCCTCCTGGTCGCGCAGCTCGGGCGGGGGAGCCGCGACGTCCGGCTGAGCCTGAGCCGGGCGCTGGTCGGCCTGGGCGGTGCGGCGACGGCGGCGCTCGACCGCGCGGTCGAGCAGGGCGACGAGGAGGCCAGGGCGCACGCCGCGGCGACGCGCCGGCTCGTGGCCGATCCCGACGAGGCGTTCGACGCCGCGCTCGCCGAGGCGCGCCGCGTGGTCGCGCTGGCGGCCGCGCCCACGGGCGGGGGAGCGGCCGGTGCTGATCGGTGAGGTGGCGGCGCGCTCCGGCATCAGCGCGCGCATGCTGCGGCACTACGACCGTGTGGGCCTCGTGCGGCCCACGGGGCGCTCGGCCGCCGGCTACCGCGAGTACGCCGACGCCGACGTCCGGCGGCTGTTCCACGTCGAGGCGCTGCGGTCGCTGGGCCTGACGCTCCGGGACGTGGCCCGCGCGCTCGACGACCCCGCGTTCGATCCGGTGGCCGTCGTCGACGAGCTCACCGCGGCGGCACGCGAGCGCCGCGACCGGGAGCAGGAGCTCCTCGACCGGTTGGTGCGGGTCAGGGCCGGCGGGTCCACCGCCTGGTCGGACGTGCTGCGCACGGTGGGTCTCGTCCGTGCACTGGCGCCGGGACGCACGCCGTCGGGACGGCTCCGCGCCGCGCTGCGCGTGACCGACCCGCACGACAGCGACGGCGCGGCGCTCGCCGAGGCCGCGTTGGCCGAACCCGACCCGAACGCGGCCGGCGCCCTGCGCTGGGCCGCCGCACGCGCGGGGGCGTCCGCGGTCCCGGTGCTCGCCGGTGCGCTCGCCTCGTCCGACGCCGCGCGACGCCACCGCGCCGTCGTCGCGCTCGCCGGGATCGACGTGCCGGAGGCGGAGGCGGCCCTCCGGACCGCGCGGACCGACACCGACCCCGCCGTCGCCGCACGGGCCACGCTCGCGCTCGCGGCCCGGGGCGACGTCCGGACGGTAGCGGACCTCGTGACGCTCGTCGTCACCGGGCGCGCCGACGTCGAGGCGGCGGAGGCGCTCGGCTCCCTCGCCACCCGGCACGCGGTGCGCGACGAGGTCGGCGGTCGGGTCGCCGAGGCGCTGCCGACCGCCGACACGGCCTCTCGGCAGCGCCTCGCGGGCGCGCTCGCCGAGATCCCCGGGTCGACTGCCCGGGCGCTCCTCGAGCGCCTGGCGGCGGACCCGGAGCGTCCGGTGGCGCTGACGGCGACGGCGGTGCTGCGCACGCGTGCGCCCGACGAGTGAGGTGCGGCGCCGACCGCGCCCGAGGTGAGCCGCGTGCCTCGGGTGCGCGCCCCGGTGCGCACGCCGGTCGCGGACGGCGTCCCGACGGTCCCTCCGACCGGGTGAACTCTGCCCGCCGCGTCGTCGGGAGGGGGCGAGCTGTTCGCACCGCCGCCGGCAGCCCCGCTGGTGGGCCGAGGGCGCGTGCCGCGTCGGCCGCCCGTGTGGCCGGCGCGCCGGGTCTCGTCTCCGCGACCGTCGGCTCGACCCGTCCGGCCTCGGCCGCCGTCGCGACCCCACGGCCCGCGGACGCGACGTCACGTGCGCGCTCGCCCACGGCGTCGACGACGTCCGGGGTCCCGAGCGTCTCCGTCGTACGTGTGCCCCGAGTGGGATTCGAACCCACACTGGATCGGGTTTGAGCCGAACGCCTCTGCCGGTTGGGCTATCGGGGCCGCGCGCCAGCCTAGCGCCGACGGCCGACCCGCGGTGCGCGCTGGCCGTCTCCTCGCCGCGGCGGAGCAGGCCCGCGTACGCCGCGTGACGGTGACCACGTGGCGGACCGCGCGTCCACGGGTCGATGCGCACTACGCTGTGCACGTGACCACGGACGACAGCACCGAGCCCACGCAGGACGCGACGCAGGGTCTGGACCTGCCCGCCGCCGAGCCGGCGCCCCGCGCCGCCGCGCCGTCGTCCGGCCGGCCCGCGCGCCGTGCGGTCGTCGCCGAGGACGAGGCGCTCATCCGCATGGACGTCGTCGAGACGCTCACCGAGGCCGGGTTCGAGGTCGTCGGCGAGGCGGGCGACGGCGAGCGCGCCGTCGAGCTCGCGACCGAGCTCAAGCCGGACGTCGTCGTGATGGACGTCAAGATGCCCGTGCTCGACGGCATCTCGGCGGCCGAGCGCATCGGCAAGGCGCACCTCGCGCCCGTCGTGCTCCTCACGGCGTTCTCGCAGACCGAGCTGGTCGAGCGCGCGCGCGACGCGGGTGCGATGGCCTACGTCGTCAAGCCGTTCAGCCCGGCGGACCTGCTGCCCGCGGTCGAGATCGCGATCTCCCGCTACGCGCAGATCACCGCGCTCGAGTCCGAGGTCGCCGACCTCGCGGAGCGCTTCGAGACCCGCAAGCGCGTGGACCGGGCCAAGGGCCTGCTCATGACGAAGATGGGCCTGACCGAGCCCGAGTCCTTCCGCTGGATCCAGAAGACGTCGATGGACCGTCGTCTGACGATGCGCGAGGTCGCGGACGCCGTCATCGAGCAGGTCGGCGGCGCCGCGTCCTGACGCCTCTTCACCGCTTCACGAGCCCGGTCGACGCCCCGCGTCGACCGGGCTCGGTGCATTTCGCGGGTCACGAATGTGCAACGACATCTGTGAGACATTGCGATTCACATGTCGGACACAAACCATGAGTACGTTCGCGCCACATCGCCGTGGTCCGCGCCGGGCCCCGGCAGGTGCAGTGCTCACAGAGGGGTACCACACGCATGATTCGTTCGACACGTGCAGGACGTGCGCTCGCAGTCGCAGGAGTGGTCGCACTGGCGCTCACCGCTTGTGCCGGCGGTTCCGACGAGCCCGGGGGCGGTGGCGACGAGACGTCGTCCGGCGACGGTGGCGGCGGCGAGGCGCTCCACATCGGCACCATCCTCCCGGTGACGGGGTCGCTCGCTCAGCTGGGCCCCCCGGAGATCGCGGGCGTGGACCTCGCGGTCAAGGAGATCAACGAGGCGGGCGGTCTCTTCGGCTCCGACGTCAAGGTCACGCACACCGACTCCTCGGACGCGCAGAACGCCTCGGTCGCGACCGCCTCGGCCCAGGAGCTCATCTCCGCGGGCGTGTCCGCGATCATCGGCGCGGCGTCCTCGTCGGTCACCAAGAACATCGTCGACGACATCACGGGCGCCGGCATCGTGCAGGTGTCCCCGGCCAACACGGCGACGGACCTGTCGGGGTACTCCGACTTCTACTTCCGCACCGCACCGCCGGACACCGTCCAGGGCGACGTCCTGGGCAACCTGATCGTCGGTGACGGCGCGTCCAACGTCGGCATCCTGGTGTTCAACGACTCGTACGGCACGTCGCTGCGCGACGTCGTCGCCGGGGTCGTGGGCGACGCGGGCGGCACGGTCGTCTACGGCACGTCGGGCCAGGAGTTCGACCCCGCGGAGCAGAACTTCGCGACGATCGTCGCGGACGCGATCGCGGCGGGTCCGGACGCGATCGCGATCCTCGCGTTCACCGACCAGACCCCGGCGATCGTACGTGAGCTCGCCGCGCAGGGCTGGGACATGAGCAAGACGTACTTCGTGGACGGCAACCTGCAGAACTTCGGCACCTCGGGTGACACCGGGTTCCCCGCGGGCACGCTCGAGAACGCGCAGGGCACGCTGCCCGGCGCCTACCCGTCCGAGGAGTTCCAGGCCCGCATGCTCGAGGTCGACCCGGGGCTCAAGGACTACTCGTACGGCCCGGAGTCGTACGACGCGACCATGCTCGTGGCGCTCGCGGCCCTCAAGGGCGGCGCGTCCGACGGCGAGACGATCCAGGCCAACATGGCGGCCGTCTCGGGTGCGGACGGCGGCACGGAGTGCACCGGTTGGGAGGAGTGCTCGAAGCTCCTCGCGGACGGCGAGGACATCGCGTACCAGTCGGCGTCCGGCGTCGGCCCGTTCAACGAGGCCAACGACCCGTCGTCCGCGTTCATCGGGATCTACCAGTTCGGCCCCGAGAACACGTACACCTTCAGCCGCTCCGAGGAGGGCGAGGTCCCGCAGGGCTGACCCGCGGGACGCCGCACGGCACGCCTCGACCCCCGGAGCGCACGCTCCGGGGGTCGAGGCGTGCCCACGTGCGGCGCCGTGCGGCGCCGTGCGGCGTGGGCTCCCCCGGACGCGGTGCGGTCGGGCCCGGGGCGCGGCACGTCGCCGACGTGGTCTGCCCGGGCACGGGTGCGGGGTCGAGCCCCCCGCGGGGGGAGGTTCCCGACCGGCCGCCCCCGCGTGCCACGTCCGATCGCCGAGGCGGCGGCCGCGTGCGGCGCCCGCTCGCCGAGGCGGCGCGGAGTCGCCGCCGATCGAGAGCGGAGCCGTCGCCCTGCGCGACGAGGCCCCGACCACCGTGCGGCGGTCGAGGCCTCGTCGCGCGGAGCGGGTGGGGGTCAGGGGGTGGCGGCCCCGTCCCCGTCGGCGGCGCGTGCGGCGTCCACGTCGGTGGCGAGCGTGCCGAGGTACAGCTGGATGACCTTGGGGTCGTTCATCAGCTCGCGGCCCGGGCCGGAGTACGCGTTGCGCCCCTGGTCGAGCACGTAGGCGCGGTCGCAGATCTGCAGCGCCCGGCGCGCGTTCTGCTCGACGATGACGACCGACACGCCCGCCCTGTTGATGCGCCTGGTGCGCAGGAACGCCTCGTCCTGGCGCACGGGGGACAGGCCCGCCGACGGCTCGTCGAGCAGCAGCACCGACGGCTCGGGCATGAGTGCGCGCGCCATCGCGACCATCTGCCGCTCACCGCCGGACAGGGCGCCCGCCCGCTGCTTGCGGCGCTTCGTCAGCTCGGGGAACAGGTCGAGCACGGCCTCCAGGCGCGCGGAGAACTTCTCGGGCGTCTGGTAGACGCCCATCTGCAGGTTCTCCTCGATCGTCAGGCTGGGGAACACGTTGTTCGTCTGCGGGACGAACCCGACGCCGCGGCGCACGAGCGCGTCCGCACGCAGGTTGCTGATCTCCTCGCCGTTCAGCGTCAGGGAGCCCTCGCGGATGCCGACGAGCCCGAACAGGGCCTTGAGCAGCGTCGACTTGCCGGCCCCGTTCGGGCCGATGATCCCGACCAGCTCGCCGGGGTGGAGCACGAGCGAGCACTCGTTGAGGATGTTGACGCCCGGGAGGTAGCCGGCGACGAGGCCGTCGGCGTGCAGCAGGGGCTCTCCCTCGGGGGCGCCGCGGTGCAGGGCGGCTGCGGTGGTCTCGGTCACGGTGTGGTCCCCTCCGCCTTGTCGGCGACGTCCAGCTCGGCGTCGGCCTCCGCCTGCGCCTCGGCGTCGATCACGCCACCCTCGTCGAGGAGGGCGTCGTCGCCGAGGTCGGTGTCGTGGTGCGCGCCCAGGTACGCGTCGATGACGGCCTGGTCGGCCATCACCTCCGCCGGCGGGCCCTCGGCCACGACCTGTCCCTGGGCCATCACGACGACCCAGTCGGAGATGTGTCGCACCATGTGCATGTCGTGCTCGACGAACAGGACCGACGTCCCCGAGTCGCGCAGGTCGGTGATGTGCCCCAGCAGCGACTGCGTCAGCGCGGGGTTCACACCGGCCATCGGCTCGTCGAGCATGACGAGCGCGGGGTCGGACATGAGCGCGCGGGCCATCTCGAGGAGCTTGCGCTGCCCGCCCGACAACGACCCCGCGAAGTCGTCCTTCTTGGCGTCGAGCCTGAAGCGCTCCAGCAGGGTCATGGCCTTGTCGGTGATCTCCCGCTCGCGTGCCGCCCACAGCGGCTTGACCAGCGCCGAG
This sequence comes from Cellulomonas sp. B6, assembly GCF_001462455.1. Taxonomy (GTDB): domain Bacteria; phylum Actinomycetota; class Actinomycetes; order Actinomycetales; family Cellulomonadaceae; genus Cellulomonas. The sequence continues at coordinate 42,913 of NZ_LNTD01000104.1, read as the reverse complement.
AACAGACCCTCGCCGGGCTGGTCGCGCGCGCCCAGCCGCATGTTGTCCAGCACGGTCATGCGCGCGAGCGCCTTCGTGAGCTGGAACGTGCGGACCATGCCGGCCTTCGCGACCCGCGACGCCGCGACGCCGGCGAGCGGCGTCCCGTCGAACACCCACGTGCCCGCGTCGGGCTTGTCGAAGCCGGTCATGAGGTTGAAGAACGTGGTCTTCCCGGCGCCGTTCGGTCCGATCAGCGCGGTGATGACGTTCTTCTGGACCTCGACGTGCTCGACGTCGACCGCGTTGACGCCGCCGAAGCTGCGTCGGACGCCGTCGGCGACCAGCACGGCGTCCGGCTTGCGGGCCCCCGGGACGCGGGGGACGTGCGCGAGGTCGCGCCGGGCCTGCTCCACGACGTCCTTAGCGGGCATTGATCGCCAGCTCCTTCTTGTCGCCCAGGATGCCCTGGGGCCGGAACACGATGAGCAGCATGAGGGTCAGGCCGACGAGCACCCAGCCGATCTGCTCGATCTGCTGCACGGTCAGCGCGTCCGGCGGCACGACCCCGCGAAGGAACCCGCGCACGAAGATCAGCGCACCCCAGAACAGCAGCGACCCGAGGACGGGGCCGAGCACGGTGGCGGCGCCGCCCAGCAGCAGGATCGTCCAGGTGTTGAACGTGACGGGGCGCCCCAGGGAGTCGGCCTGCACCGAGCTCGCCAGGACGAACACGATGCCGCCGAGCGCGCCGAACACGCCGCCGAGGACCAGCGCCTGCAGCTTGTAGCCGTACACGTTCTTGCCCAGGGCGCGCACCGCGTCCTCGTCCTCCCGGATGCCCTTGAGCACGCGCCCCCACGGGCTGCGGATCAGGCGCCAGACGAGCAGGCACGCGAGCAGCACGAGGGTCCATCCGACGATCCGCAGCCACCACGAGTTCGAGGCGTTCGTCGCCAGCGTGATGGGCCCGAGGCTCCACCGGTCGTCCGGGAAGGGCGAGGCGTCCTGGAAGGTGTGCTTGAAGACGTTGCCCGTGAGCCCCTCGGAGCCGCCCGTGACGTCGGTGAGCGCGGTGGAGCGACCGACCATGCGGACGATCTCGGCCGCTGCGATCGTGACGATCGCGAGGTAGTCGCCGCGCAGCTTCAGCGTCGGCAGGCCGAGCAGGAGCGCGAACACGACCGCCGCTGCGACGGCGACCAGGAACGCGAGCCACAGCGGCGCGCCGTGCACGGTCGCGATCGCGAAGCCGTAGGCGCCGAGCAGCATGAACCCGGCCTGACCCATGTTGATCAGGCCCGTGAGCCCGAAGTGGAAGTTGAGGCCGATGGCGGCGAGCGCGTACGCGATCGCCGTCGGCCCCAGCATCTCGTTGAGGACGTTGGTGAAGAGCTGTCCGAAGTCCATGGCGACGACCTCCCGCTAGCCGATGCGCTCGGCGCGCCCGAGGATGCCCTGCGGCCGCAGCAGCAGGACGAGGATGAGGATGACGAGCGCGCTGGCGTACCGCATGTCGCTCGGCAGCACGAGGGTCGAGAGCTCGACGACCAGCCCGATGACGAGCGCGCCGAGCACCGCGCCGAGCGGCGACCCGAGCCCGCCCAGCGTGATCGCGGCGAACATCAGCAGCAGGAGCGTCGAGCCGAAGTTGAAGCGCGTCGTGTTGAGGTAGAGCGCCAGCAGGACGCCGCCGAGCGAGGCGAGCGCCGCGGACGCCACCCACACCCGGCTGATGACGGACTCGACCTTGATCCCGGTCGCGGCGGCCAGCGCGGGGTTGTCGGAGACCGCGCGCGTCGCGCGCCCCAGACGTGTCCGCGCGAGCGTGAACGCCACGGCCGCGAGCACGACGAGCGCGATCGCCACCGAGATCAGCGACTGGGCCGAGATCTGCACGGGTCCCAGCTGCATGCGCTGCGAGATCCCCGACACGATCGGTGCGGGCTGGGCGCCGAAGAAGAACAGGAACGCCGACAGCAGCGCGAGGGACAGGCCGATCGTCACGATCATCTGCTGCGTGATGCCGACGCCGCGCCGTCGCAGCGGCGCGAACAGGAGCGTGTTGAGCAGCCAGCCGGCCAGGCCACCGGCCGCGGTGGCCACGACGATCGCGAGCCACAGCGGCAGGTGCCACCACTGCACGGCCATGAACGCCGTCATGCCGCCCAGCGTCACGAGCTCGCCGTGCGCGAAGTTCGACAGCCCGGTGGTCCCGTAGATGAGGTTCGCCCCGAGCGACGCGAGCGCGAGCAGCACGCCGAAGACGGTGCCCGCGAGCAGCAGCTGGGCGTACCGGTTGGTGCCCGGGCCGGCGGACGCCTCGGCGCTGGCCTCGGCCTCCGCACCGGCGTCCGCGTCGGCCGACGCGCCGGGCGCGGGAGACGCCGTCGTCCCGCTCGTCGGTGCACCGGTCGTGGGCTCCGCACCGGCCTCACCGGCGGGCACCACCTGGACGATCCGGCCCGCCGAGCGTCCCAGCGCGACCGTGACGGTCGCGGGGTTCGCGGCCGGGTCCTTCAGGGCCGTGCCCGCCGGCAACGTCGACTCGTCCACGGTCACGGTGTACTCGCCCGCGACCGTGAGCGGCACGGCGGCCTTGCCGGCCGCGTCCGTGGTGGCCGCCACCGTCGTTCCCTCGCCCTCGACGGTCAGGGCCACCCCCGCGACGGGACCGGTGCCGGGCACCGTCGCGGTCAGGTTGAGGCACGCGGTGGCGTCGTCGGGGCTGCACGGTGTGGTCGCCGCCTGCGCGGACCCCGCGACGCCGAGCGTCGTCAGGGCCGTGAGGAGGGCCAGCACGACGGCCGCACCTCCGCGTCGCAGGGCGACGGTCCGGTCCCGGCTCGCGGCTGCTCGCACGGTGACCTCCGTCCTGGTGGTCGGGCACGGGCGCCGGGGCGCCGCACGTCGATGTGGTGGGCCCTCGCCCACCGGTCAGCAGACGATAGGGACGAATTGTGTCCTGTTCATTTCCGGGGCGCGAGCGTTCCGTGGCAGATGTTTCGCGTGAATGTCCGCGACGACTCGGCGCCCGGAGGTCGTGACCGGGTTCACCGGGACGGGGCACGCCGGGCCACTAGGCACGGCGGGCGCGGTGGGCCATGATCGTCCTGGCGCCGCCCGGGGGAGAACGGCGCCGTGACCGCCCCTTCGTCCCCGGGAGGCCCGCAGTGCGGCCAGGTGTGCACGTCCGACGCGCGACGGCGTCCGACCTCGAGGACCTCGTCGACCTCTGCCTGCAGGCGCGTGCCGAGTCCGGGGTGGGCCGTCAGCTCTGCACGGACGACCGCGACGAGCTGCGCGACCAGCTGGCGGTGCTCGGCTCGGTCGACGGCGGCACGGTGCTCGTGGCGACGTGCGACGACGAGCTGGCCGGTCTCGTGCTGTGCCGCGCGCTCGTCCCCGGCCTGCTGTCACGGTCGGTCGTCAGCCTCGACGCCGTGTACGTGCGCCCGCAGTGGCGGCGCCGGGGTCTCGGGCACGCGATGCTGCAGGCGGCCGCCGAGCTCGCCGACGAGGCGGGCGCCACCGACGTGTACGCGGCGCCGCTGCCCGGCTCGCGCGGCATGCAGCGGTTCCTCGCCCGGCTGGGCTTCGCGCCGGCCGGCGGTCACCGCGTCGTGAGCACGGCCGCCCTGCAGCGGCGGCTCGCGATGGACGTGCCCGCGCCGGCGCGTCGGTCCTCGGTCCGCGGGATCGAGGACCTCATCGAGCGGCGCCGACGGGCCCGTGAGCGCGCCGTGGGCGACGACGCTCCGGTGCGTCAGGCGGGGGCGTCGATGAGCATGCAGGTCAGGCGCGCGGTGCAGAGCCGTCGGCCGTCCTCGTCGGTGACCTCGACCTCGTAGGTCGCGAGCGAACGTCCCCGGTGCACCGCGCGTGCCGTGCCGGTCACGGTGCCGCCGCGCGCCGAGCGGTGGTGCGTGGCGTTGAGCTCGACGCCGACGGCGACGCGGCCCGGTCCGGCGTGCGCGGCCGCGGCGAGCGAGCCGAGCGTCTCGGCGAGCGTGGCGGACGCGCCGCCGTGCAGCAGCCCGTGGGGCTGGGTGTTGCCCGCGACGGGCATCGTGCCGACCGCACCGTCGGGGCGCACGTCCACGAGCTCGATGCCCATCCGCTCGATCAACGTGCCGGCGACGGAGGGTGGGGTGAGGGGCGCGGCGGTGTCGGACATGGCAGATAGGTTGGCACCGTGAGCGCCGACCAGCCAGCGACCAGCACCACGACGACCCCGCGACTGCTCCTGATCGACGGGCACTCGATGGCGTACCGCGCCTTCTACGCGCTGCCGGTCGAGAACTTCGCGACGTCCTCGGGTCAGCCCACCAACGCGGTCTTCGGCTTCGTGTCGATGCTCGCGAACCTGCTGCGCGACGAGGACCCGACGCACGTCGCGGTCGCGTTCGACGCCGGGCGCACGACGTTCCGCACCGAGCGCCTCGAGTCGTACAAGGGCAACCGCGCCGCGACCCCCGAGCCGTTCCGCGGCCAGGTGGACGTCATCAAGCAGCTGCTGGCGACCATGCACGTCCAGGTCCTCGACAAGCCCGGCTTCGAGGCCGACGACATCCTGGCGACGCTCACGACGCAGGCACGCGAGCAGGGCATGCACGTCGCGATCTGCTCGGGCGACCGCGACTCGTTCCAGCTCGTGTCCGAGACGGTGACCGTGCTGTACCCGGTGCGGGGCGTCTCGGAGATGGCCCGCATGACGCCCGAGGCGGTCGAGGCGAAGTACGGCGTCCCGCCCGAGCGGTACCCCGACCTCGCGGCGCTCGTGGGGGAGACCAGCGACAACCTGCCCGGCGTGCCCGGTGTCGGGCCCAAGACCGCCGCCAAGTGGATCGGCCAGCACGACGGCCTCGCCGGCGTCCTCGCGAACGCCGAGCACATCACCGGCAAGGCCGGTGAGTCGCTGCGTGCGCACGTCGAGCAGGTCGCGCTCAACCGCGAGCTCAACCGGCTGCTCGTCGACCTCGAGCTGCCCGTCGGCCCCGAGGACCTCGCCGTGCGGCCGTGGGACCGTGCCGCGCTCCACGCGCTGCTCGACGAGCTCGAGTTCCGGACCCTGCGCGACCGGCTGTTCGCGATGCTCCCCGACGAGGGCCGCGAGGAGCGCGTCGCGACCGCCGCCGCGCTCGACCTCGTCGAGGCAGGCGTCGGCGGGCTCGGAGCCTGGCTCGACGCGCGACGGGACGAGGTCCTGGGCCTGGACGTGCGCGGGTCGGGTGCGCCCGGCCGCGGGGACGCCTGGGGAGTCGCGGTCGCGGACGGCGCGGGCCAGGCCGTCGCGTACGACCTCGCGGCGATCGACCCGGCCGACGAGGCGGCGCTCGCGGCCTGGCTCGCGGACCCCGAGCGGGGCAAGGCGGTGCACGCGGCCAAGGAGGCGTGGCACGCGCTGGACGGCCGCGGGCTGCCCCTGCACGGGGTGGTGTACGACACCGAGCTCGCGGCGTACCTGTGCCAGCCCGACCGTCGTGCCTACGACCTGCCCGACCTCGCGATCGGCTACCTGCACCGTGAGCTCGGCGGCGACGACGACTCCTCGGCGGGGCAGGGCGCCCTCGACCTCGAAGTCGACGGCGCGGACGAGGGCCGACGTGCGGCGGTGCGTGCCGCTGCCGTGCGCGACCTCGTCGAGGTGCTCGGCGCCGAGGTGGCCGACCGCGGTGCGTCCGGCCTGCTCGTCGACCTCGAGCTGCCGCTGCAGGAGGTGCTCGCGCGCATGGAGCGCACGGGCATCGCGATCGACCACGACGACCTCGTGTCGCTCGAGCGCGAGTTCGACGGGCAGGTGCAGGCCGCGGCGGCGGACGCCTACGCGGTCATCGGGCGCGAGGTGAACCTCGGCTCGCCGAAGCAGCTCCAGGAGGTGCTGTTCGACCAGCTGGGGATGCCGAAGACCAAGCGCATCAAGACGGGGTACACGACCGACGCCGCCGCGCTGACCGACCTGTTCGCGCGCACCGGGCACCCGTTCCTCGAGCACCTGCTCGCGCACCGCGACACGATCCGGCTCCGGCAGACCGTCGAGGGGCTGCTGCGGTCGATCGGCGACGACGGGCGCATCCACACGACCTTCCAGCAGACCATCGCGGCGACCGGGCGGCTGTCGTCGGCCGACCCGAACCTGCAGAACATCCCGATCCGCACCGAGGCGGGCCGGCAGATCCGGCGGACGTTCGTGGTCGGCCCGGGCTACGCGACGCTGCTCACGGCCGACTACTCGCAGATCGAGATGCGGATCATGGCGCACCTGTCGGGCGACGAGGGCCTCATCGAGGCGTTCCGCTCGGGCGAGGACCTGCACAGCTACGTCGGGTCGCGCGTGTTCGGCGTGCCGACCGACGAGGTGACGTCGGCGATGCGCTCGAAGATCAAGGCGATGAGCTACGGGCTCGCGTACGGGCTCTCGTCGTACGGGCTGTCGCAGCAGCTGTCGATCGAGGTCGGCGAGGCGTCGGCGCTCATGGCGGACTACTTCGAGCGGTTCGGCGGCGTGCGGGACTACCTCACGGGGGTCGTCGACCAGGCGCGCGCGACGGGGTACACGGCGACGATCCTCGGTCGTCGGCGCTACCTGCCCGATCTCACGAGCGACAACCGGCAGCGCCGCGAGACGGCCGAGCGCATGGCGCTCAACGCGCCGATCCAGGGCAGCGCCGCCGACCTCATCAAGGTCGCGATGCTCGGGGTCGACCGTGAGCTCACGCGGCGGGGGCTCGCGTCGCGCATGCTGCTGCAGGTCCACGACGAGCTCGTGCTCGAGGTCGCGGACGGCGAGCAGGACGAGGTCGAGGCGCTCGTGCGCGAGAGCATGGCGCGCGCGGGCGACGGTCTGCCGGGCGGTCCGCTCGACGTGCCCCTGGACGTGTCGGTGGGCGTCGGCACGAGCTGGCACGCGGCGGGGCACTGACCTCGCACGGCGTCGCGACCGCCCGACCGGGCGGTACCGCGACCGGCTGACGGGGCGCTGGGGCTCGACCTCGGCAACCCGCTCCGGGCGCCGCCGAGCCCGCTGTCACCGGATCGCGTGACACGCGTGGGTCGCAGATACGACTCGTTCGGCGTTTCGCGCCGCCGAGTCTGGATTGTCGGGGTGATGTGCGCCACAGTGGGGCCCCTGCGGTCGGCGACGGAGCCGACCGGACCCGCGGAGGTGCACGTGTCCGAGAGTCCCCAGGAGACCGACTACCAGCGCGTCCAGCGCTCGGCCGAGTTCCAGGAGCTGCGACGTCGGTTCCGGCGGTTCGTCTTCCCGCTGACCGCGCTGTTCCTCGTCTGGTACTTCCTCTACGTCCTGCTCGCCAACTACGCGCACGGGTTCATGAGCACGCGGGTCGCGGGGAACGTCACCGTCGGCCTGCTGCTCGGGCTCGGGCAGTTCGTCTCGACGTTCGTCATCACCATGGCGTACGCGCGGTGGGCGAACCGGACCCAGGACCCGGTCGCCGAGCGCCTGCGCGAGCACATCGAGTCCGGCGCGATCCTGCGCGAGGGCACGCCCGGCCGCGCGGGTGAGGGGAGCCCCGCATGAGCGCGCCCACCGTCGCGGTCCTCGCCGCCACGGCACCCGCCGAGCAGGTCGGCGAGCCCGTCGTCAACATCGCGATCTTCGGCGCGTTCGTGCTCGTGACGATGGTCATCGTGTTCCGGGCGTCGCGGAACAACCGCAGCGCGGCCGACTACTACGCGGCCGGACGCTCGTTCACCGGCCCGCAGAACGGCACCGCGATCGCCGGCGACTACCTCTCGGCGGCGTCCTTCCTCGGGATCTGCGGCGCCATCGCGGTCTACGGGTACGACGGCTTCCTCTACTCGATCGGCTTCCTCGTCGCCTGGCTCGTCGCGCTGCTGCTCGTGGCCGAGCTGCTGCGCAACACGGGCCGGTTCACGATGGCCGACGTGCTGTCGTTCCGGCTGCGGCAGCGCCCCGTGCGCATGGCCGCGGCGCTCTCGACGCTCGCGGTCGTCTTCTTCTACCTGCTCGCGCAGATGGCGGGCGCCGGCGGGCTGGTCGCGCTGCTGCTCGGCATCGACAACGCGGCCGCGCAGGGGCTCGTCATCGCGGTCGTCGGTGCGCTCATGATCATGTACGTCCTGGTCGGCGGCATGAAGGGCACCACCTGGGTGCAGATCATCAAGGCGATCCTGCTCATCGCCGGCGCCGGGGTCATGACGGTCTGGGTGCTCGCGCGGTACGGGTTCGACCTGTCCGCGCTGCTGCAGGGCGCGATCGACACCGCGGGCGAGGGGGGCGAGACCCTCATCGAACCGGGCCGGCAGTACGGCGCGTCGGCGCTCACGCAGCTGAACTTCCTGTCGCTCGCGCTCGCGCTCGTCCTCGGCACCGCGGGCCTGCCGCACGTGCTGATGCGCTTCTACACCGTGCCGTCGGCCAAGGAGGCGCGTCGCTCGGTCGTGTGGGCGATCTGGCTGATCGGGATCTTCTACCTGTTCACGCTCGTGCTCGGCTACGGCGCCGGCGCGATCGTCGGCTCCGAGAGGATCCTCGGGGCCCCCGGCAAGGCGAACTCGGCGGCACCGCTGCTGGCCTACGAGCTCGGCGGGGTGTTCCTGCTCGGCATCATCTCGGCCGTCGCGTTCGCGACGATCCTCGCGGTGGTCGCCGGCCTGACCATCACCGCCGCCGCGTCGTTCGCGCACGACATCTACGCGTCGGTCATCAAGCGCGGCGAGGTCGCCCCCGACGGCGAGGTGCGCGTCGCGCGCATCACGGTCGTCGCGATCGGTGCGCTGGCGATCGTCGGCGGGATCTTCGCCAACGGTCAGAACGTCGCGTTCCTCGTCGCGCTGGCCTTCGCGGTCGCGGCGTCGGCGAACCTGCCGACGATCGTGTACTCGCTGTTCTGGAAGCGGTTCAACACCGCGGGTGCGCTGTGGAGCATGTACGGCGGCCTGGTGTCGTGCATCCTGCTCATCACGTTCTCGCCGGTCGTCTCCGGCAAGGTCGACCCGGCGACGGGCGAGAGCCTGTCGATGATCCGGGACACCGGCGTCGACTTCGCGGTCTTCCCGCTCGAGAACCCGGGCATCGTGTCGATCCCGCTGGCGTTCCTGCTCGGGATCGTCGGCACGCTGCTGTCGAAGGAGAAGCCGCACCCCGAGAAGTTCGCCGAGATGGAGGTCCGCTCCCTGACCGGTGCGGGCGCCGAGAAGGCGACGTCCCACTGACGGGGTCGGCCCGCCGCCGGGCCCGGACCTCGTGCTCAGGCGAGCGGTCGGTGCGTGCGCACGATCAGCGTCCCGGGCAGCCGGGCGCCGCGCACCGGCCCCCACCCGCCCCACACGCGCTCGTGGCCCGCCGGCCACTCGGGCTCGACCAGGCCGTCGAGCACGAGCCCGGCGCCCACGACGTCGGCGACGTGGTCGGCGACCGTGCGGTGGTACTCGGCGTACAGCACGCGGCCGTCGGCCGCGGTCTCGACGTACGGGCGGCGGTCGAAGTACGAGCGCGTCGCCGTCAGCCCGTGCTCGCTCGGGTCGTCGGGGAACGCCCAGCGCAGCGGGTGCGTCACCGAGAAGACCCAGCTCCCGCCCGGGCGCAGCACGCGCGCGACCTCGCGGTGCACACGCTCGGGGTCGGGCACGAACGGCAGCGCGCCGAACGCCGTGAACACCACGTCGAACGACGCGTCGGCGAACGGCAGCACCCGGGCGTCGGCCTGCACGACGGGCGTCCGGGTGCCGACCGCCGCGTCGAGGCGCGCGGCCGCCGCCAGCATCCCGGCGGACACGTCGGTCGCGACGGCCTGGGCGCCCGCGACCGTGCGCAGCCACCGCGAGCCCTGCGCGGCCCCGGCGCCGACCTCGAGGACACGCGCGCCGCGCACGTCGCCCAGCAGACGGGCCTGCGACTCGCGCAGGCCCTCGGGGCACCACAGCAGGTCGGCCGGCCCGAGGAAGTCGCCGTGCTCGTCGAGGTACTCCGCGGCGTTCGCGTCCCACCAGCCGCGGGCCGCCCGGCCCCCGGCCTCGGCGGGCACGTCGTGGTAGCCCGCGTCGGCGAGCGCGTCGTCGTCCTGGGGTCCGTGAGCCACGTGACCAGTGTGTCCGCATCACAACGCGTACCCAGCGGTAACACAGGTGTGACACAGCACACCTACCGTCGCGGGGGTTCCGCACGGCGCAGCGCACCGCTGCGTCCTGACGAAGGGTGGCACCAGTGAAGAGCAGGTGGCAGATCGTCGCGGTCGGCGTCGTGGCGGGGCTCGCGCTCACCGCGTGCGCCGCGAGCGACCGCGACTCCCAGGGCGGCACGACCGACGGTGCGACCGGGGGCGGACGTGACACGTTCATCTTCGCGGCGTCGTCCGACCCCGCCTCGCTCGACCCCGCGCTGGCCAACGACGGCGAGTCGTTCCGCGTCGCGCGGCAGATCTTCGAGGGGCTCGTCGGCGTCGAGCCCGGGACGGCCGACCCGGCGCCGCTGCTCGCCGAGTCGTGGGAGGTCAGCGACGACGGCCTGCAGTACACGTTCCAGCTCAAGGAGGGCGTGACCTTCCACGACGGCACCGACTTCGACGCCGACGCCGTCTGCTACAACTTCGAGCGCTGGAACGGCTTCACCGGCGTCCTGCAGTCCGAGTCGCTGTCGTACTACTGGCAGAAGGTCAACGGCGGCTTCGCGACGAGCGACGTCGAGAAGCTGAACGGCACCGGCAAGTACGAGTCGTGCGAGGCACCCGACGCGAGCACGGCGGTCGTGCACCTCAAGAGCCCGCTGCCCGAGCTCGTCTCGGCGCTCTCGCTCCCGGCGTTCTCCATGCAGTCGCCGACCGCGCTGCAGGAGTACGACGCCGACGGCGTCACGGGCGAGGGCGACGCCCCCGTGCTGCCCGCGTACGCGACGGGTCACCCGACGGGCACCGGTCCGTACACGTTCGAGTCGTGGAGCCCGGGCGAGCAGGTCGTCCTGACGGCCTACGACGACTACTGGGGCGAGCAGGGGCAGGTGCGCCGCATCGTCTTCCCGATCATCTCCGACGCGACCGCACGCCGGCAGGCGCTGCAGGCCGGTGACGTCGACGGGTACGACCTCGTCGGACCCGCCGACGTCGTCGCGCTCGAGGAGGCCGGGTTCCAGATCGTCAACCGCGAGCCCTTCAACATCCTCTACCTGGGCATGAACCAGGCGAACCCCGACCTCGCCGACCTGCGCGTGCGGCAGGCGATCGCGCACGCGATCAACAAGGAGGCGCTGGTCGCGCAGACGCTGCCCGAGGGCACCGAGGTCGCGACCAACTTCGTACCGCCGTCGGTCGCGGGCTGGAACCCCGACGTGACGACGTACGACTACGACCCCGAGAAGGCGAAGGCCCTGCTCGCGGAGGCCGGGAAGTCCGACCTGACGATCGACTTCAACTACCCGACCAACGTGTCGCGGCCCTACATGCCGACCCCCGAGCAGGTCTTCACAGCCGTGTCGGCGGACCTCGAGGCCGTCGGGATCACCGTCAACGCCGTGCCCGACCCGTGGAACCCGGAGTACCTCGACAAGATCCAGGGCGGCGCCGACCACGGCCTGCACCTGCTCGGGTGGACCGGCGACTACAACGACACCTACAACTTCATCGGGGTCTTCTTCGGAGGCGCGTCGAACGAGTGGGGCTTCGACGACCCCGCCCTGTTCTCGGCCGTGAACGACGCGCGCTACGTCGCCGACATCGACGACCAGAAGGCCGCGTACGAGAAGGCCAACGCCGCGATCATGGACTTCCTGCCCGGGGTCCCGCTCGCGCACCCGGTCCCGTCGCTCGCGTTCAAGGCCGACGTCCACGGCTACCCGGCCTCGCCGGTCCAGGACGAGGTCTACAACGTCGTCACGCTCGGCGACTGAGGGAGCGGCACCACCCGATGACCCGACTGATCATGCGGCGCCTCGCGCTGCTCGTCCCGACCCTGCTCGGGTTGTCGGTCCTGCTGTTCCTGTGGGTGCGTGCTCTCCCGGGAGGGCCGGCGACGGCCCTCCTGGGGGAGCGCGCGACCCCGGAGGCGGTGGAGCGGATCAACCAGCTGTACGGCTTCGACAGGCCGCTGCCGCAGCAGTACGTGCAGTGGCTCGGCCAGCTGCTGCAGGGCAACTTCGGCGTGTCGACCCGCACCGGACGTCCCGTGCTCGACGAGTTCCTCAACCGGTTCCCCGCGACCGTCGAGCTGTCGCTCGTGGCGCTCGTCGTGGCCGTCGGGCTGGGCATCCCGCTCGGCTACCTCGCCGCGCGGTACCAGGGGCGCGCGGTCGACCACGCCGCGGTCGTGATCTCGCTGCTCGGCGTGACGGTGCCCGTGTTCTTCCTCGCGTTCCTGCTCAAGTGGCTCTTCGCGGTGCAGCTGGGATGGTTCCCGTCCTCGGGGCGGCAGGACCCCGCGATGATCGCGACCCACCCCACGGGCTTCTACGTGCTCGACGGACTCATGACGCGCGAGTGGGACGCGAGCTGGGACGCGGTCGTGCACCTCGTGCTGCCCGCGCTCGCGCTCGGGTCGATCCCGCTCGCGATCATCGCGCGCATCACGCGGGCGTCGGTCATCGACGTGCAGCACGCCGACTACGTCCGCACCGCGCGCGCGAAGGGGCTGTCGGCGCCGCACGTGCGGCGCCGCGTGATCCTGCACAACGCGATGCTCCCGGTGTCCACGACGATCGGCCTCCAGGTCGGGCTCCTGCTGTCGGGAGCCGTGCTCACCGAGACCGTCTTCGCCTACCCCGGGATCGGCAAGTTCCTCGCCGACTCCGTGTTCAACCTCGACTACGCGGTGCTGCAGGGCTTCATCCTGCTCATCGCCGTGGTCTACGCCCTCGTGAACCTCGCGGTGGACGTGTCGTACGGCCTGATCGACCCGAGGATGAGGACGCGATGAGCGCACCCGAGGTGTACGAGGTCCCGCAGCCGCCCGTCGACGCCGGCGACGCGCTCGCGGAGGACCGCCGCGCCGGCGAGGCCCTGTGGCGGGTCGCGGCCCGCCGGCTGGTCCGCAACCCCGCGGCACTGCTCGGTGCGGCGATCGTCGTCGCGTTCGTCGTCGTCGCGCTGCTCGCGCCGGTCCTCGCGCAGTTCCCGGCGGGCGCCCTGCCGGGCCGGGCCGACGTGCGCCCCACGTTCATCCCGGGTCCGTCGGCCGCGCACCCGCTGGGCGTCGACCGCTACGGCGCCGACGTGCTCTCGCAGCTCGTGTGGGGCGCCCGGTCCTCGCTGCTGATCGGCGTGCTCGCCACGCTCCTGGGCCTGGCCGGCGGTGCCGTGATCGGGCTGCTGGCGGGAGCCTTCGGGGGCTGGGTCGACTCGGCCGCCATGCGGCTGGTCGACCTCATGCTCGCCGTGCCCAGCCTGCTGCTCGCGGTCTCCATCGCCGCCGTCGCCGGGCAGACGCCGTCGGCCGTCGTCATCGCGATCGGCGTCGTGCAGGTGCCCGTCTTCGCGCGGCTGCTGCGTGGGTCGATGCTCGCGCAGCGCGGGCAGGACTACGTGCTCGCGGCGCGCTCGCTGGGGCTGTCCCGGCGGACCGTGACGATGAGCCACGTGCTGCCCAACAGCGTCTCGCCCGTGATCGTGCAGGCGACGCTGCTGCTCGCGACCGCCGTCATCGAGGCCGCGGCGCTGTCCTTCCTGGGCCTCGGCGGAGGCTCGCCGACCACGGCCGAGTGGGGACGCATGCTCGTGGCCGCGCAGAACGAGCTCGAGATCGCCCCGCGGCTCGCCCTGTGGCCGGGCGTGTGCATCTCCGTCACGGCGCTCGGGTTCACGTTGTTCGGCGAGGCGCTGCGCGAGGCCCTCGACCCGCGATCGAGGAGGCGATGACCGTGACCGACGCACCCGGGGCAGCGGCGGGGCCGCTGCTGAGCATCCGCGACCTGGAGGTCACGTTCCGCACGGAGGCCGGGAGCTCGACGGCCGTGCGCGGCGTGTCCTTCGACGTCCGGGCCGGCGAGACCGTCGCGGTCGTGGGGGAGTCGGGGTCCGGCAAGTCCACGACCGCGGCGGCCGTCATCGGCCTGCTCGCCGGCAACGGCGCCGTCACCGGCGGGCAGATCCTGTTCGACGGCGAGGACCTCGTGGGCCACGACGACGCCGCGATGCACCGCCTGCGGGGATCGCGGATCGCGATGGTGCCGCAGGACCCGATGTCCAACCTCAACCCGGTGCGGCGGGTGGGTGCGCAGATCGACGAGGCGCTGGTCGACAACGGTGTCGTGCGTGGCCGCGGCGTGCGGGCGCGGACCGTAGAGCTGCTCGCCGAGGCCGGCCTGCCGGACGCCGCACGCCGGGCGCAGCAGTACCCGCACGAGTTCTCGGGCGGCATGCGGCAGCGTGCGCTCATCGCGATGGGGCTCGCGGCCCGGCCGCAGCTCCTCATCGCCGACGAGCCCACGTCCGCGCTCGACGTCACCGTGCAGCGCACGATCCTCGACGGGCTGACCGACCTCACGGACCGGCTCGGCGTGGCCGTGCTGCTCATCACGCACGACCTGGGCCTGGCGGCCGAGCGCGCCGACCGCGTCGTGGTCATGTACCGCGGCGAGGTCGTCGAGCAGGGCGACGCGCGCACGCTGCTCACCGACCCGCAGCACGCGTACACGCGGCGGCTGCTCGCGGCGGCCCCGTCGCTGGCCTCGCGGCGCATCGAGCTCGCGCGGCAGGGCGTCGAGGTCGTGCAGCCGGCGGGCGAGGACCTGCTCGCGCCCGCCGGTGTCGGTACCGCCGCGGACGCGGGGCGTGCGCCCGGGCAGGCGCCGCCGCTCGTCGAGGTCGAGCACGTCACCAAGGTGTTCCGGCTGCGCGGTCGTGGGCTGCTCGGGCGCGGCGCCGACCTCACGGCGGTCGACGACGTCAGCTTCGTCGTGCCGCGTGGCCGGACCCTCGCCGTGGTGGGGGAGTCGGGATCGGGCAAGTCGACCGTCGCGCGCATGATGCTCGACCTGCTGCCGCCGACGTCGGGGACGATCCGCTTCGACGGCGCCGACGTCGCGTCGCGCGACCGCGCGGCGGAGGTGGCGTTCCGACGTCGGGTGCAGCCGATCTTCCAGGACCCCTACGCGTCGCTCGACCCGTTGTTCACCGTCTACCGGACCGTCGAGGAGCCGCTGCGCGCGCACGGCCTGGGTGACCGCGCGCAGCGGCGGGCGCGCGTGCGCGAGCTCATGGACCAGGTCGCCCTGCCCGCCGACCTGCTGCGGCGCTACCCGGCGGAGCTCTCGGGCGGTCAGCGGCAACGGGTGGCGATCGCGCGGGCCCTGGCGCTCGAGCCCGAGCTCGTGGTGTGCGACGAGGCGGTGTCGGCGCTCGACGTCGTCGTGCAGTCGCAGATCCTGCACCTGCTGGCGGACCTGCAGTCCCGGCTCGGCCTGACCTACCTGTTCATCAGCCACGACCTCGCGGTGGTGCGGCAGATCGCCGACCGGGTGTGCGTCATGCAGGCGGGCCGCCTGGTCGAGGAGGGCACGGTCGACGACGTGTTCGGGTCGCCCCGCACCGACTACACGCGCACGCTCCTCGACGCGATCCCGGGTCGGGACCTCGACCTCGGGCGTACCGCGTGACGGTCCGCGCGCGCCGTCCGCGCTGGTCCGACGGCGCGTGCGGGACCGAAGGCTGATCGCGTGGCCCGCGTCACTCGCTAGGGTGGTCACGGCGCCGCGTCGGAGCGGGCCACCTCCCCCCGACTTCTCCCGGGGGTGACCCCTGCGAACGAGGAGCTGCAGCGTGCGAGTCGGTCTGCTGACCGGAGGCGGCGACGTCCCGGGCCTGAACGCCGCGATCCGAGCGGTCGTCAAGCGGGGGGAGGGGGAGCACGGCCACTCGATCATCGGGTTCCGCAACGGCTGGAAGGGCGTCGTCGACGGCGACGTCATGCCGATGGGGCGCCAGCACATCCGCAACGTGCTGCCGACCGGTGGCACGCTGCTCGGCACCGCGCGGTTCCACCCGCACGCGTCCGACGGCGGGCTCGACGCCGTGCTCGCGACCCTCGAGGCCGAGCGCATCGAGGCGCTGATCTGCATCGGCGGCGACGGCACGCTGCACGCGGCGAGCAAGGTGGCGGAGGCGGGCGTCAAGGTCGTCGGCATCCCCAAGACGATCGACAACGACGTGTGGGGCACCGACGCGTCGATCGGCTTCGACACCGCGGTGAGCATCGCGACCGAGGCGATCGACCGCATCCACACCACCGCCGAGTCGCACAACCGCGTGATGATCGTCGAGGTCATGGGGCGCACGGCCGGCTGGATCGCGGTGACGTCGGGCATCGCGGGCGGCGCCGAGCTCGTGCTCGCGCCCGAGGACCCGTTCGACATCGACAAGGTCGTGAAGTTCCTCAAGCACCGCCACCGCGCGCACGCGAGCTTCTCGATCCTCGTGGTCGCGGAGGGCGCGGTCCCCGCCGAGGGCACGTCGATGCACTACGAGACCCAGGTCGGCAAGTTCGGCGAGATCGTCGCCGGCGCGATCGGCGAGCGGCTCAAGGTCGAGATCGAGCAGCGCACGGGCTTCGACACGCGCGTCACCGTGCTCGGGCACACCCAGCGCGGCGGCATCCCCACGGCGGCGGACCGGATCCTCGCCTCGCGGTTCGGGGTCGCGGCCATCGACGCGGTCACCGCGGGCACGACCAACGTCATGACCGCCATCCGCGGCGAGGAGGTCGTGCTGGTGCCCATCGAGGAGATCGCGGGCAAGGTCAAGCACGTCCCGCAGGACATGCTGACGGTCGCGCGCGCGCTGGCGTGACGGGTCGGCGTCGACCGACCCTGCCAGGGCCGTGCGAGGCGCTCGACGACGGCTTTGCCTCTCCCGCCGTCCACCCGATAGGGTGGACGGCGGTGATACGCGCGCTCTCGCGTTCCCGACCTGCTCGTGGTCCGGCCGTCGGCCGACGTCGGGGGCGGTGTCCGGGAACACCCGGGCGATCGGCGCTGTTGCCGAGACCGCACCACTCCTGTCCGCACTACATCCTGTCCGCATCGGAGCCCACCCCTACATGAGCATCTCCACCCCCGCGAAGCCCGCCGCCCCGCAGGTCGCGGTGAACGACATCGGTTCGGCCGAGGACTTCCTCGCCGCGATCGACGCCACCATCAAGTACTTCAACGATGGCGACATCGTCGAGGGCACCATCGTCAAGGTCGACCGCGACGAGGTCCTGCTCGACATCGGTTACAAGACCGAGGGCGTCATCCCCTCCCGCGAGCTGTCCATCAAGCACGACGTGGACCCCGGTGAGGTCGTCAAGGTCGGCGACGCGGTCGAGGCCCTCGTCCTCCAGAAGGAGGACAAGGAAGGCCGGCTGATCCTGTCCAAGAAGCGCGCTCAGTACGAGCGGGCGTGGGGCACGATCGAGAAGATCAAGGAGGAGGACGGCGTCGTCACCGGCACCGTCATCGAGGTCGTCAAGGGTGGCCTCATCCTCGACATCGGCCTGCGCGGCTTCCTGCCCGCCTCCCTCGTCGAGATGCGTCGTGTCCGCGACCTCCAGCCGTACGTCGGCAAGGAGATCGAGGCGAAGATCATCGAGCTCGACAAGAACCGCAACAACGTGGTCCTGTCGCGCCGCGCGTGGCTCGAGCAGACGCAGTCCGAGGTGCGCTCGACCTTCCTGCAGACCCTGCAGAAGGGCCAGGTCCGCCCCGGTGTCGTGTCCTCGATCGTCAACTTCGGTGCGTTCGTCGACCTCGGCGGCGTGGACGGCCTCGTGCACGTCTCCGAGCTCTCCTGGAAGCACATCGACCACCCCTCCGAGGTCGTCGAGGTCGGCCAGGAGGTCACGGTCGAGGTCCTCGAGGTCGACTTCGACCGCGAGCGGGTCTCGCTGTCGCTGAAGGCGACGCAGGAGGACCCGTGGCAGGCGTTCGCCCGGACGCACGCCATCGGCCAGGTCGTCCCCGGCAAGGTCACCAAGCTCGTCCCGTTCGGCGCGTTCGTGCGCGTCGAGGACGGCATCGAGGGCCTCGTGCACATCTCGGAGCTGGCCGTGCGCCACGTCGAGATCCCCGAGCAGGTCGTGCAGGTCGGCGACGACGTCTTCGTCAAGGTCATCGACATCGACCTCGAGCGTCGCCGCATCTCGCTGTCGCTGAAGCAGGCGAACGAGGGCTTCGACCCCGAGTCGGACGACTTCGACCCCGCGCTGTACGGCATGGCGGCCGAGTACGACGAGCAGGGCAACTACAAGTACCCCGAGGGCTTCGACCCGACGACGAACGAGTGGCTCGAGGGCTTCGACGCCCAGCGCGAGACGTGGGAGGCGCAGTACGCGGCCGCCCACGAGCGCTGGGAGGCCCACCGCAAGCAGGTCGCCGCGGCGGCCCAGGCGGACCTCGACGCGCAGAACTCGGACAACGGCGCTGCGGCCACCAGCGGTGGCGGCGGGGCGGTCCCGTCGACGTACTCGTCCGCGACCGAGGAGGCCACCGGCACACTCGCGTCGGACGAGGCGCTCGCGGCGCTGCGCGAGAAGCTCACCGGCAACTGACGGGAGGCGGGCGGCAGCCCGCACCCGGCACACCACGACGGCCGGTCACCCTTCGGGGTGACCGGCCGTCTTCGTCGTGCTCGCCCCGTGGGCCGCCGCGCGACTCGCGCCGGGGCTCGTGCATCGGCACGATGGGGCGATGCAGAGGATCGGTCTGACGGGTGGCATCGCGGCGGGCAAGTCCGTCGCGGCGCGCAGGTTCGGTGAGCTCGGCGCCGTGGTCGTCGACGCGGACGTCCTCGCCCGCCTCGCGGTCGAGCCGGGGACTCCCGGTCTGGACGCCGTGGTCGAGGAGTTCGGCGCCGGTGTGCTCGACGCGCAGGGAGCGCTGGACCGGGCGGCGCTCGCGCGGGTCGTGTTCTCCGACGCGGCGGCCCGCGCGCGGCTCGACGCGATCGTGCACCCGGCGGTCCGGCGGCTGGCGGCCGAGCGCGAGGCGGCCGCCGCGACCCTCGACGCGGGCGCGGTCGTCGTGCACGACATCCCGCTGCTGGTCGAGACGGGTCAGGCCGCGGACTTCCACGTCGTCGTCGTGGTCCACGCCCCGGCGCTGCTGCGGGTCGAGCGGCTCGTGCGGCTGCGGGCCATGACGCGGGAGGACGCCGAGGCGCGCGTCGCCGCCCAGGCGCGCGACGAGGAGCGGCTGGCCGTGGCGGACGTCGTGCTCGACGGGTCCGGCGGGGACGTCGACCTCGAACGGCAGGTCGACGAGGTGTGGGAGCGCCTCGCGGCCGAGCGCGACGACGAGAGGGCCGCAGAGGCGCCCTGACGGCGCCGGTGCGACCTTGGTCCCGCCGATGCGATGAACGTGGGTCACCCGCACGAGTGAATTGAACGCGTGTCCACGCGAGGAGTACCGTTCGAGCGCCGATCACTCGGAACGGACGCGACGACGTGTCCGAGGGGCCGCCCCGGCGGTCCGTCAGGGGCAACGCAGCCGGAGGAACGATGGCGCTCCAGTCGGTCGGCACGAACGGGTGGGAGGCGCGCCCGCTGCAGTCGAAGGCGTCCATGTCGGTGGCCACGGCGACGCTGACGGCGTCGCAGGCGCTCGACCTGGCGGTCAAGGCGGCCGCCGCGGTCGAGGACCCGTCCGGGTGGCTGCGCACGGGGGACCGTGCGTCGAGCAAGGTGTCCTTCTCGGTCCGGGACATGACGCGTGACGGCACGGAGCCCGTGCTCTTCTTCGACGTCGAGCTCGACCGCGCCGTGGGACGCGTGACGGTGCGGACGATCATCACGAGCTACGTGACGAGGTCGTCCGGCATGAGCGCGCTCGTGCCGGTGTCCAAGCGCAAGATCTCGGGCTTCTCGACGTACCGCGCGTTCATGGACGGCTACGCGAAGCTGCTCAAGCAGGCGGACCCCGCCGCGTCGGTGTCGTTCAGCGGCACCTGACCGGGCGCCCCGGCCCCGCGGGGTCGTTGTCGGTGGGCGGACGTACGGTGGGCACATGCGCCCCGTCACCGACCTGCAGCGGACCGTCGCGCCGTTCGAGGTCGTGTCCGAGTACACGCCGAGCGGCGACCAGCCCACCGCGATCGCCCAGCTCGCCGAGCGCGTCCAGGCGGGCGAGAAGGACGTCGTCCTGCTCGGTGCCACGGGCACCGGCAAGTCGGCGACCACGGCCTGGCTGATCGAGAAGCTGCAGCGCCCGACGCTCGTCATGGCGCCGAACAAGACCCTCGCGGCGCAGCTCGCGACCGAGTTCCGCGAGCTGCTGCCGAACAACGCCGTCGAGTACTTCGTGTCGTACTACGACTACTACCAGCCCGAGGCGTACATCGCGCAGACGGACACGTACATCGAGAAGGACTCCTCGATCAACGAGGAGGTCGAGCGGCTGCGGCACTCGGCCACGAGCTCGCTCCTGACGCGGCGGGACGTCGTCGTGGTCGCGACCGTGTCGTGCATCTACGGCCTGGGCACGCCCCAGGAGTACGTCGACCGCATGGTGACCCTGTCGGTCGGGGACCGGATCGACCGCGACCAGCTCCTGCGGCAGTTCGTCACCATGCAGTACTCGCGCAACGACATGGCGTTCACGCGCGGCACGTTCCGCGTCCGCGGCGACACGATCGAGATCATCCCGGTGTACGAGGAGCTCGCCGTCCGGATCGAGATGTTCGGCGACGAGATCGAGGCGATCGCCACGCTCCACCCGCTGACCGGTGACATCGTGCGCGAGGAGCAGCAGGTCCACGTGTTCCCGGCCACCCACTACGTCGCCGGCCCCGAGCGCATGGAGCGCGCCATCACCGGGATCGAGGCCGAGCTCGAGGCCCGCCTGGCGGACCTGGAGCGGCAGAACAAGCTGCTCGAGGCGCAGCGGCTGCAGATGCGCACGACGTACGACATCGAGATGATGCGCCAGATCGGGTCGTGCTCGGGCATCGAGAACTACTCGCGGCACATCGACGGTCGTGCCCCGGGCTCGGCGCCGCACACGCTCATCGACTACTTCCCGGAGGACTTCCTCCTCGTCATCGACGAGTCGCACGTCACCGTCCCGCAGATCGGCGCGATGTACGAGGGCGACCGGTCGCGCAAGCGGGCGCTCGTCGACCACGGCTTCCGGCTGCCGAGCGCGATCGACAACCGCCCGCTGCGGTGGGAGGAGTTCGTCGAGCGCATCGGGCAGACCGTGTACCTGTCGGCGACGCCCGGGGACTACGAGCTCTCGATGTCCGACGGGGTCGTCGAGCAGATCATCCGCCCGACGGGCCTGATCGACCCGCAGGTGGTGGTCAAGCCCACCAAGGGGCAGATCGACGACCTGCTGGGCGAGATCCGCGAGCGGGTCGAGCGCAACGAGCGCGTCCTGGTGACGACGTTGACCAAGAAGATGTCCGAGGACCTCACCGACTACCTGCTCGAGAAGGACGTCAAGGTCCGGTACCTGCACTCCGAGGTCGACACGCTGCGCCGCGTCGAGCTGCTGCGCGAGCTGCGACTGGGCGAGTACGACGTGCTGGTCGGCATCAACCTGCTGCGTGAGGGCCTCGACCTGCCCGAGGTGTCGCTGGTCGCGATCCTCGACGCCGACAAGGAGGGGTTCCTGCGGTCCGGCAAGTCGCTGATCCAGACCATCGGGCGCGCCGCGCGCAACGTGTCCGGCCAGGTGCACATGTACGCGGACAAGATCACGCCCGCGATGCGGCAGGCCCTCGACGAGACCGAGCGTCGGCGCGAGCGGCAGATCGCCTACAACACCGAGCACGGCATCGACCCGCAGCCGCTGCGCAAGCGCATCGGCGACATCACCGACATGCTCGCGCGCGAGGACGCCGACACCGCCGAGCTGCTGGGCGGCGCCGGCCGGCAGGCGAGCCGCGGCAAGGCACCCGTGCCCGGCCTGGGTTCCCGCTCGGGCCCGCAGGACGACCGCACGCGCCTCACCGGGGCCGCCGCGCACGAGCTCGCGGACCTCATCCAGCAGCTGACCGAGCAGATGCACGCCGCCGCCGGCGAGCTGCAGTTCGAGCTCGCGGCGCGCCTGCGCGACGAGATCTCGGGCCTCAAGAAGGAGCTGCGGCAGATGCAGGCCGCGACCGCCTGACCGGTCCCACCCGGGCGCCGGAGCAGCACCGCCGAGCACACCACCCACGGAGGACGCATGGACCGCAGGCTGCAGATCGTCATCGACGCGCACGATCCCCGGGCGCTCGGCGGGTTCTGGGCGCAGGTGCTCGGCTACGTCGAGGACCCGCCGCCGCCCGGCTTCAGCACGTGGGACGAGGCGCTGCGCGGCTGGGGCCTGCCGGAGGACCGGTGGAACGACGCCTACGCGGTCGTCGACCCCGAGGGTGCCGGTCCGCGGCTCTACCTCCAGAAGGTGCCGGAGGACAAGGTCACCAAGAACCGGCTCCACCTCGACGTCGGGCAGCCCGGGCACGTGCGTGGCGAGGAGCCCGACCGTGCGGCGATCCGCGCGCGCGCCGACGAGCTCGTCGCGCTCGGGGGGCGTCACGTCCAGGAGTTCGACAGCCAGGAGCAGGGCTTCTGGATCGTCATGCAGGACCCCGAGGGCAACGAGTTCTGCCTCGTCTGACGCGTCGGCCGTCCCGGCGTCCGACGCGCGGACGCCGGGACGGCGCTCGTCGGGATCGTCACCTATAGTGACGACCTGGAGGGGAGTACTCCCCACGACGTCATCGTCATCACGGTCGCCATCGTTGCCGGCCCGGTGCCGTCGGCCGCGCGCCTGACCCGCATGGGGTCGCGTTGGCGGAAGAGACCTCCGGCCATCAGCCGTACCCTTCCGGAGGTCTTTTCGTGGATGTTCCTGTCTGGGCGTGGGCCGTCACCGTCGGCGCCATCCTGCTCATGCTCGTCGTCGACTACGTGGGGCACGTGCGCTCGCCGCACGAGCCGACCCTGCGCGAGTCGGCGTGGTGGTCCGCCGGGTACGTCGGCGTCGCGATCGCGTTCGGGTTCCTCGTGTGGGGGGTCTGGGGATCGACGTACGGGGCCGAGTACTTCGCCGGGTACGTGACCGAGAAGAGCCTGTCCGTCGACAACCTGTTCGTCTTCGTCCTCATCATGGCGAGCTTCCGGGTGCCGCGGCTCTACCAGCAGAAGGTGCTGCTCATCGGCATCACCATCGCGCTGGTGCTCCGGACGGTCTTCATCTTCGTCGGCGCGGCGATGATCGAGAACCTGTCGTGGATCTTCTACATCTTCGGCGCGTTCCTGCTCTACACCGCCTGGACGCAGATCCGGTCCGGCAGCGAGGAGGAGGGCGAATACCACGAGAACGCCGTCCTGCGCTGGACGCGCCGCGCGTTCCCGACCACCGACGACTACGTCGAGGACAAGATGGTCGTGCGCCGCGACGGCAAGCGGTTCATCACCCCGATGCTCATCGTCATGATCGCCATCGGCACCGCGGACATCATCTTCGCGGTCGACTCGATCCCGGCGATCTTCGGGCTCACGCAGGAGACGTTCCTGGTCTTCACCGCGAACGCGTTCTCGCTGCTCGGCCTGCGCCAGCTCTTCTTCCTCATCGACGGACTGCTCGACAAGCTGGTCTACCTCTCGTACGGCCTGGGCTTCATCCTCGGCTTCATCGGCGTCAAGCTGCTCATCCACGCCCTGCACACCAACGAGGTCGGGTTCATCAACGGCGGCGAGCACGTCACGGCGATCCCCGAGGTCAACACGTGGGTGTCGCTGGGCGTGATCGTGCTGACGCTGTTCCTGACGACCGTGCTCTCGCTGCGTCGCACGCGCAAGGACGCGGCCGCGTCGGCCGTGGCCGGGGCGTCGTCGCGCGAGGCGCGCCTCGGCATCCACGCCGACGCCCCCGAGGGCCCCGACGCCGGGCGCGACGAGATCCGCGGCGACCGTCCGTGACCCACGAGCTCCCGGCGGCCTTCCAGGTCGCGTCCCTGGTCGCGGTCGTCGCGATCCTCCTGGTCGACCTCGCGATCGTGCGGCGACGGCCCCACGTGCCCAGCGTGCGCGAGAGCGTCACGTGGGTGCTCGTCTACGTGGGCCTCGCGCTCGCGTTCGCCGGGCTGCTCTCGGTCGTCGGCGGCTCGGCGCCCGCGGGGGAGTTCGTCGCGGGCTGGCTGACCGAGTACAGCCTGTCGGTCGACAACCTGTTCGTGTTCCTGCTCATCATGTCGAGCTTCGCGGTCCCGCGGGAGCAGCAGCAGCGCGTGCTCATGGTCGGCATCGTGGTCGCGCTCGTGCTGCGCGGGGGGTTCATCCTGGCGGGCGCCGCGCTCATCGAGCGGTACACCTGGGTGTTCTACCTGTTCGGCGCGTTCCTGGTGTGGACGGCGGTCAAGGTCGCCCGCGAGGGCACCGGCGGCGACGACGAGGAGTACAGCGAGAACGCCGTCGTGCGCGTCGTGCGGCGCGTGCTCCCGCTGTCGGCGACCTACGACGGCGGGAACCTGCGCACCGAGCAGGACGGGCGGCGGGTGTTCACGCCGCTGCTCGTGGTGTTCCTCGCGATCGGCACCACCGACCTGCTGTTCGCGTTCGACTCGATCCCCGCCATCTTCGGCCTCACGCACGACCCCTTCATCGTGTTCACGGCGAACGTGTTCGCGCTCATGGGACTGCGCCAGCTCTACTTCCTGCTCGGCGGTCTGCTCGACAAGCTGGTCTACCTGCCGTACGGGCTCGCGGCCGTGCTCGCCTTCATCGGGGGCAAGCTCGTGCTCGAGGCGCTGGCGACCAACACGCTGGGGTTCGTGAACGGCGGCGAGCCCGTCGCGTGGGCGCCCGAGGTGCCCACGTGGCTCTCGCTCGTCGTGATCGCGGGCGCGCTCGGCGCGGCCACCGTCGCGAGCCTGGTGCTGGGGCCGCGGCGCTCGGTCGCGGCGCAGACCGGACCGACCGACGGCACGCCCGACGGCCCGGCCGACTGACGGACGGAGCACCGGCGCGCCGCGTCACGACGGGGCGTGCCGGTGCCTGCGCGTCCGGGGGTGCGGCTGTCAGACGCTCGCGGCCCAGGGGCCGAGCACCACGTCCCACGCGCGCACGTCGACCGCGGCGAGGAGCCCCTCGCGCGCGAACGGGTCCTGCGTCAGCAGCGCGCGCAGCGCGGGCTCGTCGTCGGCGCGCAGGACCAGCAGCGCGCCGGGATCGCCGTCGACGAACGGACCGGACCCGAGCAGCACCCCGGCCTCGGCCTGCTGCGCGAGCCACGCGCGGTGCTCCGGGCGCACCGTGTCGCGCACGTCGGCGCGCTCGTCGTAGGTGTAGCGGACGGCGAATGTGGTCATGGCGACATCCTGCCCGAGCCCCCGCCGACGGCGCGCGCGGCGGACGGTGGCAGAGTGACGTCATGACCTCGACGACCTCGTCCGCGCCCCGGCGGCCGCGGACCCTGCTGACCGACGAGCTGCTCGAGCGCATCCACGGGCGCGCCGACGCGCACGACCGGGACAACACGTTCCCGCACGACGACCTGGCCGACCTGGTCGCCGCGGGGTACCTGCGGGCGTTCGTGCCCGAGCACCTCGGTGGGGCCGGGCTCACGCTGGAGGAGGTCGCGCGCGAGCAGGTGCGACTCGCCGGCGCGGCGCCCGCGACGGCGCTCGCGGTCAACATGCACCTCGTGGTCACCGGGCTCGCGGCGCTGCTCGTGGGCCGCGGCGACGACTCGGTCGGGTTCGTGCTGCGCGACGCCGCCGCCGGTGAGGTGTTCGCGTTCGGGAACTCCGAGGCCGGCAACGACCTGGTGATGTTCGGCTCGCGCACGCGTGCCGAGCCGCAGCCCGACGGCGGCTACCGCTACCACGGCACCAAGATCTTCACGTCGCTGTCGCCCGTCTGGACGCGGCTCGCGACCTTCGGGCTCGACGACTCCGACCCCGCGGACCCGCGTCTCGTGCACGGGGTCGTGGCGCGCGAGGACGGCGGCGTGCGCGCCAAGGACGACTGGGACACGCTGGGCATGCGGGCCACGCAGTCCGCGACCACCGTGCTCGAGGGCGCGTACGCCCCGGCCGACCGCGTCTACCGACGGCTGCCTCCCGGCCCGAGCGCCGACCCGTTCGTGTTCGCGCTGTTCGCGGTCTTCGAGACGCTGCTCGCGGCCGTGTACACGGGCATCGGGCGTCGTGCGCTCGAGCTCGGCGTCGCGCACGCGCGGCGTCGCACGTCGATGAAGAACGGCGGGCGCAGCTACGCGCAGGACCCCGACATCCGGTGGCGCGTCGCCGACGCCGCGCTCGCGCAGGACGGCGCCGAGCTCCAGCTGTTCGCGCTCGCGCGCGACGTGGACGAGCAGGCCGACCACGGTGCGCGGTGGTTCGCGCAGCTCGTCGGGCTCAAGGTCCGCGCGACGGAGACCGCGCGCGTCGTGGTCGACCTCGCGCTGCGCGTCTCGGGCGGCGGTGCGTACTTCACGGGCAGCGAGCTCGCGCGGCTGTACCGCGACGTGCTCGCCGGCATCTACCACCCGTCCGACGACGAGTCGGCGCACGCGACCCTCGCGACGTCGGTGCTGGGGCCCGTCGAGGACTGAGCCTCACCAGCCGCGGGCCGCCCAGGCGGCGAGGTGGGGGCGCTCGGCGCCGAGGGTCGTGTCGTCACCGTGCCCGGGGTAGACCCACGTGTCGTCACGGAACCGCTCGAACACCCGGGTGGTGACGTCGCCCAGCAGCGCGGTGAACCGCGCGGCGTCCCCGCCCGTCGCGCCGACGCCGCCGGGGAACAGCGAGTCGCCGGTGAACAGGTGCACGCGGCCGGGCACCGCGCCCGGTGCGCGGACGTCCGACGGCTCGCTCAGCGCGAGGGCGACGGACCCGGGCGTGTGCCCGCGCAGCCCCACGACGTCGAGCACGAGGTCGCCGACGGTCACGGTGTCGCCGTGCCGCAGCCGGACGGCGACCGCGTGGTCGGTCGCCGAGGCGATCGCGTCGGCGTCGTCCGCGCCGGCGGCCACCTGCGCACCGGTCACCGCGACGACCGACGTGAGCGCCCCGACGTGGTCGTGGTGCCGGTGCGTGACGACGACCGTGTCGAGCCGAGCCGAGGACGACCCCTCGCGCACGAGCGCGAGCAGCCGGTCCGGCTCGGCGGGTGCGTCGACCAGCAGCTGCGCGCCCGTCCGCCGGCACGTCAGCAGGTACGCCGCGTTGTCCATCGGCCCGACGGCGACCTTGCGGATCTCCGCGCCGTCGAGCACGCGCACGTCGGTCGGGCCGCCGACGTGCACCCGCCCCGTGTAGCCCGGTCCTGTCATCGTGCCTCCACCGAGGTGCCGTCGTCCGCCGCGTCGGCTGCAGCGGCTGCCCGGCACGCGACGTCGTGGCTGTGGGCCGCGCGCACGAGCGCGAGGTGGGACAGCGCCTGCGGCACGTTGCCGACCATCCGCCGCGCCTGCGGGTCGTACTGCTCCGCCAGCAGCCCCACGTCGTTCGCGAGCGGCACCAGCGCGTCGAGCACCCGGGTCGACCCGGCGACGTCGCCCGCGCGCGCGAGCGCGTCCGCGAGCCAGAACGAGCACGCGAGGAACGGCGCCTCGTCGCCCTCCAGGCCGTCGTCCGTCCGCTCGGCGCGGTAGCGCAGCAGGAGCCCCGGCGCGACCTCGAGCTCGTCGCGCACCCGTGCGACCGTCGCGAGGACGCGTGGGTCGTCCGCGGGCAGGAAGCCGACCTGCACCATCTGCAGCAGGGACGCGTCGGTGTGCGTCGCGCCGTAGTGCTGCACGAAGCTGCCGACCTCGTCCGACCAGCCGTGCGCGAGGACGTCGGCGCGGATCTCGTCGCGCGCGGTGCGCCACCGGTCCAGCGGCGCGGGCAGGCCGTGGTCCTCGGCGCCGCGGATCGACCGGTCGAGCGCCGCCCAGGCCATGAACTTCGAGTGCGTGAAGTGGCGCGGCTCGCCGCGGACCTCCCAGATGCCGCGGTCCGGCTCGCGCCAGCCGCGCACGAGGTCGTCGACGAGCCGCCGCTGCAGCGACCACGAGTCCGCGGTCTCGGCCAGGCCCGCGTCGCGCGCCATCGCGAGCGCCGACATGACCTCGCCGAGCACGTCGTGCTGGACCTGGTCGACCGCGCCGTTGCCGAGCCGCACCGGCCGCGACCCGGCGTAGCCCGGCAGGTGGTCGAGGTGCGTCTCGGGGAGCCGGCGCCCGCCGTCCAGGCGGTACATGATCTGCAGGTCGCGCGGGTCCCCGGCCACGGCGCGCTCGAGCCAGTCCCGCCACTGCGTGGCCTCGTCGCGGAACCCCTGCTCCAGCAGCGCCTCGAGCGTGAGGGCCGCGTCGCGCAGCCAGCAGTACCGGTAGTCCCAGTTGCGCTCGCCGCCGAACGTCTCGGGCAGCGAGGTCGTCGGCGCGGCGACGATGCCGCCCGTCGTCACGTCGGTCAGCATCCGCAGGACCAGCAGCGAGCGGACGACGGCCTCGCCGTACGGGCCGTCGTACGTGCAGTCCCGCGCCCACAGGCCCCACGCGATCACTGTCGCGTCGAGCCGGTCGGGCACCGTGAGCCGCGGCGGGACGGGCTGCCACGAGTGCACCCACGTGAGCGACAGCTCGACGCTCTCACCCGCGCGCAGCGTGAAGCGGTCGCGGTGCCGGTGGTCGACGGCGCGCGGCAGCCGGTCGCCGCGCAGCACGAGCGAGTCGGGCCCCGCGATCGCCCGGATCGCGTCGTTGCCGTCGGCGTCGCGCTCGTGCCGGACCCACGGCTGGATGCCGCCGTAGCCGAACCGCACGACCCACTCGTGCTCGACCTCGACCTCGCCGTGCGTGCACTCGACGCGCCGCACGACGTCGCTGCGACCGTCGCCGAGCGGCATGGCGTCCGTCGCGACGGCGGTGCCGGTCGGCGTGACGTACGTCGTGTCGAGCACGAACGAGTCGCCGCGGTACGACCGCGTCACGGACGCCGCGTCGCGCACCGTGAGGAGCCAGCGCCCGTGGTCGGGCGTGCCGAGCAGCGCCGCGAAGCACGCGTCGGAGTCGAAGCGCGGCAGGCACAGCCAGTCGAGGGACCCCTCGCGCGAGACGAGGGCGGCGGTGTGGCCGTCACCGAGGACCGCGTAGTCCTCGATGGGCACCTGGCAGCCGAGCAGGTCGGGGTGCCGCTGGGACGCGTCGGGGCTGGTCGTGGGCTCCATCGCGACCAGCATGGACCGGACGGGCGTCGCTCGCGCGCGCTGCGCCGCGGGCGTGCGCGTGCGGCCGACGGGACGCGCGTCACGTCGAACACGTGTGCGATTGTCGGAGGGCGGTCGTAGACTGCACGGCTGTGACGCAACCTCTGTCCGACCGTCTCGTGGTCCGCGGCGCCCGGGAGCACAACCTCCGCAACGTCGACCTCGACCTGCCGCGCGACGCCATGATCGCGTTCACGGGCCTGTCCGGCTCCGGCAAGTCGTCGCTCGCGTTCGACACGATCTTCGCCGAGGGCCAGCGCCGCTACGTCGAGTCGCTGTCGGCGTACGCGCGGCAGTTCCTCGGGCAGATGGACAAGCCCGACGTCGACTTCATCGAGGGACTGTCGCCCGCGGTCTCGATCGACCAGAAGTCGACCAACCGCAACCCGCGGTCCACCGTCGGCACCATCACCGAGGTCTACGACTACCTGCGCCTGCTGTTCGCTCGTGCGGGGACGCAGCACTGCCCGGTCTGCGGCGAGCGCGTCCAGGCGCAGACGCCGCAGCAGATCGTCGACCGCCTGCTCGAGCTGCCCGACGGCACGCGCTACCAGGTGCTCGCGCCCGTGGTGCGGGGCCGCAAGGGCGAGTACGCCGACCTGTTCCGCGAGCTGCAGGGCAAGGGCTTCGCGCGTGCCCGCGTGGACGGCGAGGTCGTGCAGCTGACGTCCCCGCCGACGCTCGAGAAGAAGCTCAAGCACGACATCGAGGTCGTCGTCGACCGGCTCGTGTCGCGCGAGGGCGTGCAGCGCCGCCTCACCGACTCGGTCGAGACCGCCCTCGGGCTCGCGGGCGGCCTGCTGGTCGTCGAGCTCGTCGACGCCGACGCGGACGACCCCCAGCGCGAGCGCCGCTTCTCCGAGCACCGCTCGTGCCCGAACGACCACGTCCTCACGCTCGACGAGATCGAGCCGCGCACGTTCTCGTTCAACGCGCCCTACGGCGCGTGCCCCGAGTGCACCGGCATCGGCTCGCGGCTCGAGGTCGACCCGGAGCTCATCGTCCCCGACGACGAGCTGTCGCTGGCCCAGGGTGCGGTCGCGCCGTGGGCGCAGACGTCGTCGGAGTACTTCCAGCGCGTCCTGACGGCCCTCGCGGACGACCTGGGCTTCTCGATGGACACGCCCTGGCGTGCGCTGCCGAAGCGCGCCCGCGACGCCGTGCTCCACGGGCAGAACCACGAGGTGCACGTGCGCTACCGCAACCGGTGGGGGCGCGAGCGGCAGTACTCGACGGGGTTCGAGGGCGTCATCACGTTCCTCGAGCGGCGCCACTCCGAGACCGAGTCCGAGTGGAGCAAGGAGAAGTACGAGGCGTTCATGCGCGAGGTCCCGTGCCCCGCGTGCGACGGCGCCCGTCTCAAGCCCGAGGTGCTCGCGGTCAAGGTCGGCGGCCGCTCCATCGCCGACGTGTGCGCGCTCCCCATCGACGAGGCGCGCGACTTCATCGACGGCCTCGAGCTCGGCGAGCGCGAGCGCGCGATCGCCGCGCAGGTCGTCAAGGAGATCCAGGCGCGTCTCGGCTTCCTGCTCGACGTCGGCCTGGACTACCTGTCGCTCATGCGCCCGGCCGGCACGCTCTCGGGCGGCGAGGCGCAGCGCATCCGGCTCGCGACGCAGATCGGCTCGGGCCTGGTCGGCGTGCTGTACGTGCTCGACGAGCCGTCCATCGGGCTGCACCAGCGCGACAACCGCCGCCTCATCGAGACGCTCACGCGGCTGCGCGACCTCGGCAACACGCTCATCGTCGTCGAGCACGACGAGGACACCATCCGCACCGCGGACTGGATCGTCGACATCGGGCCCGGCGCGGGCGAGCACGGCGGTCGCGTCGTGCACTCGGGGGACCTCGAGGGCCTGCTCGCGTCGCAGGAGTCGGTCACGGGCGCCTACCTGTCGGGTCGGCGTGCGATCCCCATGCCGGCGACGCGGCGTCCCGTGGACCGCTCGCGGCAGGTCACGGTGGTCGGCGCGCGCGAGAACAACCTGCGCGGCATCGACGTGTCGTTCCCGCTCGGCGTGCTCACGGCCGTCACCGGCGTCTCGGGCTCAGGCAAGTCGACGCTCGTGAACTCGATCCTCTACACGGTGATGGCGAACGAGCTCAACGGCGCGCGCCAGGTCGCGGGACGGCACAAGCGGGTCACGGGGCTCGACCAGCTCGACAAGGTCGTGCACGTCGACCAGGGGCCCATCGGTCGCACGCCGCGCTCCAACCCCGCGACGTACACCGGCGTGTGGGACCACGTGCGACGGCTGTTCGCGGAGACCTCCGAGGCCAAGGTCCGCGGGTACACGCCGGGGCGGTTCTCGTTCAACGTCAAGGGCGGCCGCTGCGAGGCGTGCTCGGGCGACGGCACGCTCAAGATCGAGATGAACTTCCTGCCCGACGTGTACGTGCCGTGCGAGGTCTGCCACGGCGCGCGGTACAACCGCGAGACCCTCGAGGTGCACTTCAAGGGCAAGACGGTCGCCGACGTGCTCGCGATGCCCATCGAGGAGGCCGCGGAGTTCTTCGCCGCCGTCCCGGCGATCGCCCGCCACCTGCGCACGCTGGTCGACGTCGGCCTCGGGTACGTGCGGCTCGGGCAGCCCGCCCCCACGCTCTCCGGCGGCGAGGCGCAGCGCGTCAAGCTCGCCGCCGAGCTCCAGCGGCGCTCGACCGGGCGGACCATCTACGTGCTCGACGAGCCCACGACGGGTCTGCACTTCGAGGACATCCGCAAGCTGCTCGGCGTGCTGCAGTCGCTCGTCGACAAGGGCAACACCGTGCTCGTCATCGAGCACAACCTCGACGTCATCAAGAACGCGGACTGGGTCGTCGACATGGGCCCCGAGGGAGGCTCCGGCGGTGGCACGGTGGTCGCGCAGGGCACGCCCGAGCACGTCGCGTCGGTGCCGGAGAGCCACACCGGGCGCTTCCTCGCGGAGGTCCTCGAGCCCGAGCGCGTCGAGGTGAGCGCCTGACGCCCTGAACGCGTCGCTCGTGGCGGGTGCCGGGTCGCGCGACCCCGCCCCCGCCGCGAGGCGTCTCAGGCGGTGACGACCACGGGCGCCGGCTCGTGGCGCACCGTGAAGTTCACGGACCGCGCGATGAAGCAGTGCTCGTGCGCGCGCCGGTGCACGTCGGCCAGCACGGCGTCGTCCACCGGCTCGCCATCCGGCAGCGTGCCGCCCCGGACCGTGACGCGCGGGCGCAGCACGACCTCCGTGAACTGCCCCTGCCCCTGGCTCTCGATGCGCATCGTCCCCGAGGCGGCGTCCTCGTAGCCGACCACGACGACACCCGCGCTCGCCGCGAGATGCAGGAACCACAGCATGTGGCACTGCGCGAGCGCCCCGACCAGCAGGTCCTCGGGCGACCAGCGGTCGGGATCGCCGCGGAAGTGCGGGTCCGACGTGCCCGCCACGGCGGGCTTGCCACCCGCCGTCAGCGCGTGGTCGCGCCCGTACGACGTGTAGGTCGCGGTACCGGCCGTGCCCGCGCCGGTCCACGTGAGGTCCACCGAGTACTGGTGCAGCAGCTGTGCCATGCACCGACCCTAGTGGCGCGCATCACACGGGCGCCCGTCGGCGGTGCCCGGCGCACGGTGCTGTCGGTGGCGCCAACTACGCTCGGACGCATGGCCGATCCCGCGACGTACCGCCCCGCGCCGGGAGAGATCCCCGACGCCCCCGGCGTGTACCGGTTCCGCGACGAGCACGGCCGGGTCGTCTACGTCGGCAAGGCCAAGAGCCTGCGCAGCCGTCTCAACAGCTACTTCCAGGACCTCGCGGGCCTGCACCCGCGCACGCAGCAGATGGTGACCACGGCCGCCTCCGTCCAGTGGACCGTCGTCGGCACCGAGGTCGAGGCGCTCGCGCTCGAGTACTCCTGGATCAAGGAGTTCGACCCGCGGTTCAACGTCAAGTACCGCGACGACAAGTCGTACCCGTACCTCGCGGTGACGATGGCCGACGAGGTGCCGCGCGTGCAGGTCATGCGCGGCGCGAAGCGGCGCGGCACGCGGTACTTCGGTCCGTACGCGCACGCGTGGGCGATCCGGGAGACGGTCGACCTCCTGCTGCGCGTGTTCCCCGTGCGGACGTGCTCGGCGGGCGTCTTCAAGCGCGCCCAGCAGCAGGGGCGTCCGTGCCTGCTCGGCTACATCGACAAGTGCTCGGCGCCCTGCGTCGGGCGGATCGGCGTGGACGAGCACCACCGGCTCGCGCAGGACTTCTGCGACTTCATGGCCGGCGACACGGCGCGCTTCACGCGGCGGCTCACCGCGCGGATGAAGGAGGCGGCCGCGGAGCTCGACTACGAGCGTGCCGCGCGACTCCGGGACGACATCGCGACGCTCGAGAAGGCGACCGAGCGCAACGCCGTCGTGCTCTCCGACGGCACCGACGCGGACCTCTTCGCGATGGCGGGCGACGAGCTCGAGGCGGCCGTGCAGGTGTTCCACGTGCGCGACGGGCGCATCCGCGGGCAGCGTGGCTGGGTCGTCGAGAAGGTCGAGGACCTGGACGACGCCGCGCTCGTCGAGCACCTCCTGCAGCAGGTGTACGGCGGGGAGGACGCCTCGGGCGCCCCCGGTGCCGTGCCGCGCGAGGTGCTCGTGCCCGTGCTGCCGGCCAACCTCGACCAGGTGCAGGCGTGGCTCACGGGTCTGCGCGGCAGCCGCGTGCATGTGCGCGTGCCGCAGCGAGGGGACAAGCGCGAGCTCGCGGCGACGGTGCTGCGCAACGCCGAGCACGCGCTCGCGCTGCACCGCACGCGGCGTGCGGGTGACCTCACGACCCGCAGCCAGGCGCTGCGCGAGATCCAGGAGGCGCTCGACCTGCCCACCGCGCCGCTGCGGATCGAGTGCTACGACGTGTCGCACAACCAGGGCACCTACCAGTCGGCGTCGATGGTGGTGTTCGAGGATGGCCTCGCGCGCAAGAGCGAGTACCGGCTGTTCTCGGTGCGCGGACCCGAGGGCCAGGGGGCGCGGGACGACACGGCGGCGATGCACGAGGTCATCACGCGCCGGTTCCGCCGCTACCTCGCCGAGCGCGCCGAGTCGCACGACCTCGACCTGGGCGACGGGGACGACGAGGACGCGCCGCGCAGCGGGCCGATCGACGAGCGCACGGGACGTCCCGCGCGGTTCGCCTACCCGCCGAACCTGGTCGTCGTCGACGGCGGTCCGCCGCAGGTGGCCGCGGCGGCGGCCGCCCTGGCCGAGCTGGGCATCGACGACGTCGCGCTGTGCGGGCTCGCCAAGCGGCTCGAGGAGGTGTGGGTGCCGGGGGAGGAGTACCCGGTCATCCTGCAGCGCAGCTCCGAGGGGCTCTACCTGCTGCAGCGCGTGCGGGACGAGGCGCACCGGTTCGCGATCACCGCGCACCGCAAGCGCCGCAGCAAGGGCATGACCGCGTCCGCGCTCGACGACGTCCCGGGGCTGGGCCCCGCACGCAAGGCGGCGCTCCTGCGGCACTTCGGGTCGGTCAAGCGGCTGCGCGCCGCGACCGCCGAGGAGATCGCGACCGTGCCCGGCATGGGAGAGCGGACGGCCGAGGCCGTGGTCGCGGCGCTCGCGCCGGCCACCTCGCAGACCTCGGTGCCCGCGGGCGCCGTCATGACCCCGGAGTCCGCCACGGCACCGGAGGCCGCCACGGCACCGGAGGCCGCCGCGGCACCGGCGGACCCACCCGTCACCGACGCCTGACGCGCGGGGTCCGGCGGCGGCCGTCGCCCCCCCCCGGCGGGTCACCTCTGGCGTCGTCGCCGGTGCCTGGCACGATGGGGGCATGAGCGAGCCGTCGCCGATCACCGTGCCGGCGGGCATCCCCGCCCTCGAGGCCGCCACCGCGGCCCCCGTCCTCGAGCTGCCGCAGGTCCTGGTCATCACCGGGATGTCGGGCGCGGGACGGACGCGCGCCGCGGCGGTGCTGGAGGACCTGGGCTGGTACGTCGTCGACAACCTCCCGGCGCAGATGCTCACGCACCTGGTGGGCATGCTCACGAGCGGCCCCGTGGGTGGCGGCGCGCAGCGGCTCGCGGCGGTCATCGACGTGCGCGGGCGTGAGTACTTCGCGGCCCTCACGGGCGTGCTCGACGACCTGCAGAACCGCGGCGTCGAGGTGCGCCTGCTGTTCCTCGACGCGTCCGACGAGGTCCTCGTGCGTCGATTCGAGCAGGTCCGTCGCCCGCACCCGCTGCAGGGCGACGGCCGCATCCTCGACGGGATCGCGCACGAGCGGACGCTGCTGTCGGACCTGCGCGAGCGAGCCGACACGGTGATCGACACGTCCGACCTCAACGTGCACGACCTGGCGCGCATGGTGCGCTCCGGCGTCTCGGGCCCGGCGGAGGACGTGCTGCACGTGTCGGTCCTGTCGTTCGGCTTCAAGTACGGGATCCCGCTGGACGCCGACCACGTCGTGGACGTGCGGTTCCTGTCCAACCCGTACTGGATCACCGAGCTGCGGCACCTGTCGGGCCGCGACGCCCCGGTGCGCGACTACGTGCTGGGTCTCCCGGGCGCCGTGACGTTCGTCGACCGCTACGTCGACGCGCTCGAGCCCGTGCTCGACGGCTACCTGCACGAGGAGAAGCGGTACGCGACCATCGCCGTGGGCTGCACGGGCGGCAAGCACCGCTCGGTCGCGATCAGCGAGGCCATCGCCGCGCGCCTGCGCGAGCGGGGACACCGCGTGCAGGTCACGGCGCGCGACCTGGGCAAGGAGTGAGCACGCCGCTCGTGAGGCGTTCCGGCGACCCGTCGCGTCCCGCGGTCGTCGCGCTGGGCGGCGGCCACGGGCTGTCCGCGTCGTTGTCGGCGCTGCGGCTCATGACCGACCGCATCACCGCCGTGGTCACGGTCGCCGACGACGGCGGATCGTCCGGTCGGCTCCGTGAGGAGCTGGGCGTGCTGCCGCCGGGCGACCTGCGCATGGCGCTGTCGGCGCTGTGCGACGACTCGGAGTGGGGGCGCACCTGGCGCGACCTGCTGCAGCACCGCTTCTCGTCCGACGGGCCGCTCGACCGGCACTCGGTGGGCAACCTGCTGATCGTCGCGCTGTGGGAGCTGTTCGGCGACACCGTCGAGGGCCTGGACCTCGTGGGCCGGCTGCTCGGCGCGCGCGGCCGGGTGCTGCCGATGGCGTCCGTGCCGCTGCGGATCGAGGCCGACGTCGTCGGGCCGGCGGGGGAGCGCGACGTCGTCCGCGGCCAGACCCACGTGGCCACGACCGGGTGGCGCATCGCCCAGCTGCGGCTCGACCCCGTGGACCCGCCGGCGTGCCCCGAGGCGGTCGACGCGGTGCGTGAGGCCGACTGGGTCGTGCTGGGTCCCGGCTCCTGGTACACCTCGGTGCTGCCGCACCTGCTCGTGCCCGCGCTGCGCGCGGCCCTCCTCGAGACGACCGCGCGCGTCGTGGTGGTGCTCAACCTCACGCCCGACGACGAGACGGTCGGCATGCGCGCCGTGGACCACCTCGCGGTGCTGCGGGCGCACGCGCCGGACCTGCCCGTGCACGCCGTGGTGGCCGACCCGGCGTCGGTCGAGGACGTCGACGAGCTGGCCGACCTCTGCGCCACGATGGGGGCGCAGCTGCTGGTCCGGCAGGTGCGGCGCGGCGACCAGAGCGCCGTGCACGACCCGCTGCGCCTCGCGGCCGCGCTGCGCGACGTCGTCGAGGACTACCTGGGCGACGTCGGGACGCGCACCGGACGGTGACGCCCGGCTCGCGCGGACCGGCCGAGATCGGGTCACGAGACGGTCACGACCACGGCCCGCTCGGTGGCAGGATTGCGCCATGGCGCTCACGGCACAGGTGAAGGACGAGCTCGCCCGGCTCAAGGTGGACAAGACCTCGTGCCGCAAGGCGGAGATCTCGGCCACGCTGCGGTTCGCGGGCGGTCTGCACATCATCTCGGGTCGCATCGTCATCGAGGCCGAGCTCGACACGGGCATCGCCGCCCGCCGGCTGCGGCAGGCGATCGCCGAGGTCTACGGGCACGAGAGCGACATCATCGTCGTGTCGGGCGGGGGTCTGCGCCGCGGGAGCCGCTACGTCGTCCGCGTCGTGAAGGACGGCGAGTCGCTCGCACGGCAGACAGGTCTGCTGGACAACCGCGGTCGTCCGGTGCGTGGGCTGCCGCCGCAGGTCGTGTCCGCGGGCGTCGGCGAGGCCGAGGCGGCGTGGCGCGGCGCCTTCCTCGCGCACGGCTCGCTCACCGAGCCGGGTCGGTCGTCGTCGCTCGAGGTGACGTGCCCCGGTCCGGAGGCGGCGCTCGCGCTGGTCGGCGCGGCACGGCGGCTGGGCGTGGCCGCGAAGGCGCGGGACGTGCGCGGCGTCGACCGCGTCGTGATCCGCGACGGCGACGCGATCGGCGCGATGCTGACGCGGCTGGGCGCGCACGACACGATGCTGGTGTGGGAGGAGCGCCGCGTGCGGCGCGAGGTCCGCGGCACCGCGAACCGGCTCGCGAACTTCGACGACGCGAACCTGCGACGCTCGGCGCGGGCCGCGGTGGCCGCCGGCGCGCGCGTCGAGCGCGCGTTCGAGATCCTGGGGGAGGACCTGCCCGAGCACCTGCGGCAGGCCGGTGAGCTGCGGCTCGCGCACAAGGAGGCCTCGCTCGAGGAGCTCGGGAAGCTCGCGGAGCCCGCGCTGACCAAGGACGCGGTCGCCGGGCGGATCCGCCGGCTGCTGGCGACCGCCGACCGGCGCGCTGCCGAGCTCGGGATCCCCGACACCGAGGCCGGGCTGAGCCCGGACCTGCTCGACCTCTGACCCTCGCCGACCGGGCCGTCCGTGACGCCAGGGCGGCGCGGGCGGCGGATGGTCCAG
Organism: Cellulomonas sp. B6; assembly: GCF_001462455.1. Taxonomy (GTDB): domain Bacteria; phylum Actinomycetota; class Actinomycetes; order Actinomycetales; family Cellulomonadaceae; genus Cellulomonas. The sequence goes on along the minus strand of NZ_LNTD01000104.1, from coordinate 4,979 downwards.
CATGCGAACACGTGCGGGGGTGGACCTTCGTCTTGGGCGTGACCTGGGCCACCGGGTATAGGCTCGGGTCATCCGATCGCAACGAGGACGCAACACGCTGGGCAATGTCCGGCGGGAGCCGACCGTGGCGGTCGGGACGCACAGCGGCGTGCGTGACCGAACACCAACTGTGTGCGCCGGCATGAGCACGGCGCGTGCCGAGGAGGGCAAGTGACCATCAAGGTCGGCATCAACGGCTTCGGCCGCATCGGGCGCAACTTCTACCGCGCCATCGTGGCCTCGGGGGCCGACATCGAGATCGTCGGCGTCAACGACCTGACGGACAACCACACCCTGGCCCACCTGCTCAAGTACGACACGGTCCTGGGCCGCTTCCCGCTGAGCGTGGACTACGACGACGACAACATCATCGTCGACGGCAAGAAGATCCGCGCCCTCGCCGAGCGCAACCCGGCCGACCTGCCCTGGGCGGAGCTCGGCGCGGACATCGTCATCGAGTCGACCGGCTTCTTCACGGACGCCACCAAGGCGAAGGCGCACATCGACGCCGGCGCCAAGAAGGTCATCATCTCGGCCCCGGCCAAGAACGAGGACGGCACGTTCGTCGTCGGCGTGAACCACACCGACTACGACCCGGCCACGCAGCACATCATCTCGAACGCGTCCTGCACCACGAACTGCCTCGCCCCCGTGGCCAAGGCGCTCAACGACGCGATCGGCATCGAGCGTGGTCTCATGACCACGATCCACGCCTACACGGGCGACCAGAACCTGCAGGACGGCCCGCACCGCGACCTGCGTCGCGCCCGCGCCGCCGCGCAGAACATCGTCCCCACGACGACCGGTGCGGCCAAGGCCGTGGCGCTCGTCCTGCCCGAGCTCAAGGGCAAGCTCGACGGCTTCGCGCTCCGCGTGCCGACGATCACCGGCTCGGCCACCGACCTGACCTTCACCGCCTCGCGCGAGGTCACGGTCGAGGAGGTCAACGCCGCGGTCAAGGCCGCCGCCGAGGGTCCGCTCAAGGGCACGCTTGAGTACACCGAGGACGAGATCGTCTCCTCGGACATCGTGACGAACCCGCACCAGAGCATCTTCGACGCGAAGCTCACCAAGGTGATCGGCGACCAGGTCAAGATCATCGCCTGGTACGACAACGAGTGGGGCTACTCGAGCAGCCTCGTCAAGCTGACGGAGTACGTGGGCGCGCGTCTCTGACGCTCGCACCGTAGGCAGTCCATGCGTCCGCGTGCGCCGAGGCCACCCGGCCCGGTGCACGCGGACGCTGCCGTGTCCGGGGCGCGACGCCCCACGGCCGTGCCCCCGCACCGCGGGGGAGTCCGAGCCGCCGAGCACCGGCGGCAGCGAGGGAGACACCGACCATGAAGACCATCGAGGACCTGGGCGACCTGCGCGGCAAGCGCGTGCTCGTCCGCTCCGACTTCAACGTGCCGCTCGACGGCACGACCATCACCGACGACGGTCGCATCCGCGCCGCGCTGCCGACCCTGCAGGCGCTGACCTCGCAGGGCGCGCGCGTCGTCGTCGTCGCGCACCTCGGCCGCCCCAAGGGCGCGCCCGAGGCGAAGTACTCGCTCGCGCCCGTCGCGGCCCGCCTGGGCGAGCTGCTCGGTCAGCCCGTGGCGCTCGCCGAGGACCTCGTCGGCGAGTCGGCGAAGGCGACCGTCGCGGCGCTGCAGGACGGGCAGGTCGCCCTGCTCGAGAACGTGCGCTTCGACGCGCGCGAGACCTCCAAGGACGAGGCCGAGCGCGGCGCGCTGGCCGACGAGCTCGCGTCCCTCGCCGACGCGTTCGTGTCCGACGGCTTCGGCGTCGTGCACCGCAAGCAGGCGTCGGTCTACGACGTCGCGCTGCGGCTGCCGCACGCGGCCGGCACGCTCGTCCTCACCGAGGTCGAGGCGCTGCGCAAGGCCGTCGAGGACCCCGAGCGGCCCTACGTCGTCGTCCTCGGTGGCGCCAAGGTCTCCGACAAGCTCGGCGTCATCGGCAACCTCATCACCAAGGCCGACAAGCTGCTCATCGGCGGCGGCATGATGTTCACCTTCCTCAAGGCCCAGGGCCACGAGGTCGGCTCCTCGCTGCTCGAGGAGGACCAGGTCGAGACGGTCAAGGGCTACCTCGCGCAGGCGCAGGAGGCCGGCGTCGAGATCGTCCTGCCCGTCGACACGCTGGTCGCGCCCGAGTTCGGCTCGGACGACTACCAGGTCGTCGCGGTCGACGCGATCCCGGCCGGCACGATGGGCCTGGACATCGGCCCGAAGTCCGCCGCGCTGTTCCGTGAGGCGATCCTCGCGGCGAAGACCATCGCGTGGAACGGCCCGATGGGCGTGTTCGAGCGCGCCGCCTACGCCGAGGGCACCAAGGCCGTCGCGCAGGCGCTCGTCGACACCGAGGGCTTCTCGATCGTCGGCGGCGGTGACTCCGCCGCGGCCGTGCGCCTGCTCGGCTTCGACGAGGCCGGCTTCGGCCACATCTCCACCGGCGGCGGCGCGTCGCTGGAGCTTCTCGAGGGCAACACCCTCCCCGGCATCGCTGTCCTGGAGGACTGATCGTGGCGACCACCCGCACCCCGCTGATGGCGGGCAACTGGAAGATGAACCTGGACCACCACCAGGCGACGCACACCGTGCAGAAGCTCGCGTGGAGCCTGCGCGACGCCAAGCACGACTTCGCGGCCGTCGAGGTCGCGGTGCTCGTGCCGTTCACGGACCTGCGCAGCGTGCAGACCCTCGTGGACGCCGACAAGCTCGAGCTCGTCTACGGTGCGCAGGACGTGTCGGCGCACGAGTCCGGCGCGTACACCGGCGAGATCTCGCCGCTGTTCCTGTCGAAGCTCGGCTGCACCTACGTGGCCGTCGGCCACTCGGAGCGCCGGCAGTACCACCACGAGGACGAGGCCGTCGTCAACGCCAAGGTGAGGTCGGCGCTCGGTGCGGGCCTCGTCCCGATCGTGTGCGTCGGCGAGCCGCTCGAGGTGCGCAAGGCTGCCGAGCACGTGCCGCACACGCTGGCTCAGCTCGACGGCGCGCTCGAGGGCCTGACGGCCGAGCAGGTCGCCGGGCTCGTCGTCGCCTACGAGCCCGTGTGGGCCATCGGCACGGGCGAGACCGCGACGCCCGAGGACGCCCAGGAGCTGTGCGAGGCGATCCGCGTGCGCATCGCCGAGCTGTACGACCAGGCCACGGCCGACGCCGTGCGCGTGCTGTACGGCGGCTCGGTCAAGTCCTCGAACGTCGCGTCGATCATGGCCAAGCCCGACGTGGACGGTGCCCTGGTCGGCGGCGCGAGCCTCGACCCCGAGGAGTTCGCGAAGATCGCTCGGTTCCAGGCGCACACCGTCGCCTGACCGCACCGCCGTCCGGTCGGTGCGCAGCAGCGTGCCGACCGGACGGCGCACCGGGCGCGGCGTGGTGGTCCGGAGCACCTCGCGTCGCCTACCCTGTACCGGCGTCGTCCGCCACCGCACACCGGGGCGTCGACGTCGAGCACCACCCGCACGACCCGCACCGGCGCCGCGAGTGATCCGGCGCACCGCTGCACCGACCGCCCGAGTGAGGAACCCACCGACGTGACTGCCCTGCGTATCACCCTCCAGGTGCTGCTGGTCCTGACCAGCCTCCTGCTCGTCCCGCTGGTGCTGCTGCACAAGGGCAAGGGCGGTGGACTGTCGGACATGTTCGGTGGCGGCATCACGGCCGGCGCGGGCTCGTCGGGCGTCGCCGAGCGCAACCTCAACCGGATCACGATCGGCGTCGCGCTGACGTGGACGATGATGATCGTGCTGCTCGGGCTCATCGAGAAGTTCTCCGAGTAAGGGGGCACGGCCATGGCGAGCGGAAGTGCGATCAGGGGGTCGCGCGTCGGTGCCGGTCCGATGGGTGAGGCGGAGCGCGGCGACGCGGCACCGCGCATCTGGATCTCCTACTGGTGCGCGAACGGCCACGAGACGCGGCCGAGCTTCGCGGAGGAGGCTGCTGCCGAGGCGCCGGAGACGTGGGACTGCCCGCGATGCGGGTTCCCCGCCGGGCAGGACCCGGAGGCTCCGCCGTCGCCCACGCGCAACGAGCCGTACAAGACGCACCTCGCGTACGTGAAGGAGCGTCGCAGCGAGGAGGACGGCGCGGCGATCCTCGACGAGGCGCTCGCCGCGCTCCGGGCGCGGCGCGGACGTCGCTGACGACGCCCACCCCTCGACGTGCGGACGGCGTCGCACACCGCGGGGTGCGACGCCGTCCGCGTCCCCCGGCCCGTGACGACCGGGCCGGCGCTCACCGCACCAGCAGCAGCGCGAACCCGTCGTAGCCCTTCTCCCCGACGGTCTGCACGACGGTGCCGTCGACGCGGCCGTCGGCCGCCGCGCTCTCCATGAACTCGCGGACGCCCCGCACGCGGTCGTCGGGGTGGTCGGCGTCGACGACCGCGCCCCGGCGCACCACGTTGTCCACCACGACGAGCGTGCCGGGGCGGGACAGGGTCACCGCGCGGTCGAGGTAGGCCGCGAGCTGCTGCTTGTCGGCGTCGACGAACACGAGGTCGAACGGGGCGACGTGCGCCGCCACGAGACGGTCCAGCGACTCCAGGGCGGGCCCCACGACCACGTCGACGCGGTCCTGCAGACCGGCCGCCGCGAGGGACGTCCGGGCGACCGTCGCGTGCGCGTCGCTGACCTCCAGCGTCATGACCGAGCCGTCGGCCGGCAGCGCCTGCGCGAGCCACCACGTGCTGTAGCCGCCCAGCGTGCCGATCTCGAGCACGCGGCGCGCACCCACGGCGCGGGCCAGCAGGTCGAGCAGGCGGCCCTGCGCGGGGCTCACCGCGATGTCGGGCAGGCCCGCGTCGGCGGCAGCGGTGCGCACGGCGACGGCGTCGGCGCCCTCGGCGACGAGCGGTGCGACGTACGTCTCGACCGCCGTCCACGCGGGGTCGACCTCGGCGCGGGGGCGTCGGGGCCCGGGGCCCGC
>NZ_LNTD01000103.1 GCF_001462455.1 Cellulomonas sp. B6 | reverse complement strand
ACGACGGTCGGAGGCCCGGTCTCGATCGAACCGTTTCGACGTCGTCGTCGGGTCCTTCGCGCAGCCATCGTGGTCGAAGTCCTGCTCAGGGACAAGCCCCGATCGTCTGGTCTGCGTGTCTTGCCTCACATACCGGACCTGCCCTAGATTCGCCAAGGCGATATGAATCGAACCGCTTCGACGCCGTGGCGGGACGGCGGGTCACCGAGGACCCGGCGTCGCGACCGTCCCGCCGTCCCGTGCACGTCCGTTTCCACGAGGGAGTGAAGGACGCTCATGAAGACCACCACCTCCACCGCACGCCTCGGCGACGTCGAGGTCCGCCGCCGCTCGTTCCTCGGGCTGGTCGCCGCCGGCGCCGCCGTGGTCGGCGTGCCGTCGCTGCTCACGGCGTGCAGCACCGACGCGCCGCCCGCCGCCGCGCCCGGGGCCACGCCCTCGGCCGACGTGCTGCCGAGGTACGTCCCCGTCGACTACGTCGCGCCCGACTACCCGAGCGTCAACGGCTCGACGCCCGGCTACGAGACCCTGCCTGCCGAGCTCGTGCAGTCGGTGCCCGAGCCCCCGGGCGCCGGGTCCTCGTTCACGGCCATGACCCCGCTGTGGGGCACGATCCCGCCCACCAAGGGCAACCAGTACTACGAGGCGGTCAACGGCCTGCTCGGCTCGACCATCGCGTTCCAGATCACCGACGGGAACGTCTACGGCGACAAGCTCGCGACCGTGCTCGCCTCCGCCAAGGACGTGCCGGACTGGGTCAGCGTCCCGTCGTGGAACATCCCGCCGCGGTTCGGGTCGGAGATCGTGCCGAACCTCTTCCAGGACCTCACGGACTTCCTGGGCGGCGACAAGGTCGAGCAGTACCCGAACCTCGCGAACATCCCGACCGACGCCTGGAAGTTCTGCGTCTTCAACGGCCGCCTGTACGGTCTGCCGTTCCCGGGCGAGATCATCACCGACGCGATCTTCTACCGCAAGGACGTGCTCGACGAGCTCGGCATCACGCCGTCCGTCAGCAACGGCCAGGACCTGCTCGACCTGGCCAAGGAGCTCACGGGTGGCAACCGGTGGGGTGCGGAGGACCTGTGGAACACCGCCGCGATCATCCACGGCGTCCCGCCCAAGTGGATCCTCGAGGGCGACAAGCTCGTGCACCGCGTCGAGACCGAGCAGTACCGCGCGGCGCTCGCGTGGAACGCCGAGCTGTTCGCGAGCGGCGCGGTCCACCCCGACGCGGTCGCCGACCAGGCCGGCGAGGCCAAGACGCGCTTCCAGTCCGGGCAGTCGCTCATCATGAACGACGGCCTGGGTGGCTGGCACGAGGCGCTGCGCGACAACCTCGCGAGCAACCCCGCGTTCTGGCAGCAGCCGCTCGACCCGTTCGCGGCCGACGGCGGCACGCCCGTGCTCTGGAAGGGCAACCCCGCCAACATCTTCTCGTTCCTCAAGAAGAGCGACGACGAGTCCCGCATCACCGAGCTCCTCGCGATCGCCAACGTGCTCGCGGCGCCGTTCGGCACCACCGAGTTCGACGTCATCAACAACGGCGTCGAGGGCGTGCACTACGAGCGCGGCGCCGACGGCCTGCCCGTGCCCACGCCGCTCGCGGCGACCGAGATGCAGCCCACGTACATGTTCCTGGTCGACCCGCCCATCGCGAACGCGCGCGTGCAGTACCCCGGGTACGTCAAGGCGTCCTCGGAGTGGCAGACGAAGGCGGCGGAGTTCATCACCGAACCGCTGTTCTACGCGCAGCAGATCGTCGAGCCCGTGCAGTACGCGTCGATCGGGCAGCCGTTCGTCGACCTCGAGAAGGACATCTCGCGCGGACGCAAGTCGCTCGACGACCTCGACGCGGCCGTCGACACGTGGCGGGCGTCCGGCGGCGAGGAGCTGCGGACGTTCTACCAGGAGATCCTGGACGCGCGGTGACGAGCCCCGGTCAGGTCGTGCGTCGCGGCGCGGGTCGGCGCGCCGCGGCACCGGACCCGGTCGCGGAGGGGGCGGGTGCGCCCGCCCCCTCCCGCCCGGCGAAGGTGCCCGTCCGCAAGGTCCCGCTGCGCACGCGGCTGCGTCGCGACGGCGCGCTGCTCGTCATGGTGCTGCCGGCGATCACGCTGCTCGCGGTCTTCGCGTACGTGCCGATGCTGGGCAACGTCATCGCGTGGCAGAGCTACTCGCCGTACGTCGGGTTCCTGCGCAGCCCGTTCGTCGGGTGGGCCAACTTCGAGCGCGTGTTCTCCAACCCGCTGTTCCTCGACGCGGTGCAGAACACGCTCGTCATCACGGCGTTCCAGCTCGTGTTCTTCTTCCCGGTGCCGATCGTGCTCGCGCTGCTGCTCAACAGCGTCGTGACGCCGCGCATCCGCACGACCATCCAGTCGATCGTCTACCTGCCGCACTTCTTCTCGTGGGTGCTGGTCGTGACGATCTTCCAGCAGATCTTCGGCGGAGCGGGCCTGGTCAACCAGACCCTGCGCGACGCGGGCCTCGGGTCGGGGTTCGACCTCATGACCAACCCCGACACGTTCCTCGTGCTCATCACGATGCAGTCGGTCTGGAAGGACGCGGGCTGGGGGATCATCATCTTCCTCGCCGCGCTGTCCACGGTGTCGCCCGAGCAGTACGAGGCGGCGGCGGTCGACGGCGCCAACCGGTGGCGGCGCATGTGGCACGTCACGCTGCCCGCGCTGCGGCCCGTCATCATCCTGCTGCTGATCCTGCGCCTGGGCGACGCGCTCACGGTCGGGTTCGAGCAGCTCATCCTGCAGCGCGGGGCCGTGGGCGCGGACGTCGCCGAGGTCATCGACACCTACGTCTACTACCAGGGCGTCATCTACGGCGACTGGAGCTTCGCGGCCGCGGCGGGCCTGATCAAGGGCGTCGTCAGCCTCGCGCTCGTGCTCGGGGCCAACAAGCTCGCCCACGTGTTCGGCGAGTCGGGGGTGTATCGCAGGTCATGACCACGCAGAGCGGAACGACACCGGAGATCGACACCGACGTCGCGCTGATCCCGCGCGACCTCGCGGCCGACGCGGCGGGCCGTGCCCGCCGCCCGCGCCGCTCGCGGCACCGTCCCGCCTGGGAGGAGCCGCCCAGCAAGGTCGGCGCGGCCGTCAAGTTCGTCGTGCTGGCGGGCGTCGTGCTGGCGGTCGTCTTCCCGCTGTGGACGGTCGTCGTCACCAGCCTGTCGACGCAGGCCGAGACCATCCGCGCGGGCGGGCTCGTCGTCGTGCCGGGCGAGCTGACGCTCAACGCCTACAAGCAGATCCTGTCCGGCGGCGTCGTGACGCGCGCCGCGCTCGTGAGCGTCGGCATCACGGCCGTCGGCACGGTCATCTCGACGATCGTGTCCGTGCTCGCGGCGTACGGGCTCTCGCGGCCCTCGTCGCTGTGGCACCGCCCGATCCTGTTCGTCTTCCTCATCACGATGTTCTTCGGCGCGGGGCTGATCCCCACGTACCTCGTGGTCAGCGGGCTCGGGCTGATCGACTCGTACTGGGCGCTGATCCTGCCGGGCGCGGTCTCGGCGTTCAACGTGCTGATCCTGCGCAACTTCTTCATGGGCCTCGAACCGGCGATCCTCGACGCCGCGCGCATCGACGGGGCGGGGGACTGGCGGATCCTCGGCCGCGTCGTGCTGCCGATGTCCCGCGCGGTGGTCGCGGTCATCGCGCTGTTCTACGGCGTGGGGTACTGGAACGCGTTCTTCAACGCGATCCTGTACATCAACGACAACGCCAAGTGGCCGCTGCAGCTGGTGCTGCGCTCGTACGTGCTGCAGGGCGTCACGCTGCCCGGGTCGGGCGTCGGGCAGGTGGACGTCGCGACGGGGGCCGTGACGGGCCTGCCGGTGAAGATGGCGGTCATGGTGCTGGCGATCGTGCCGATCGTGATCGTCTACCCGTTCGTGCAGCGGCACTTCACCAAGGGCGTCATCTTCGGCGCGATCAAGGGCTGACGCGTGCGTCGTCCGTGGCGCCGCCCGGTGCGGGACGGTGCGTCAGCGCACGGGGGCGACCGTGCTCGCGCGCTCGACGAGCATGGGCGCGAGCAGGCGGGTCTCCGCCGGCTCGGAGCGCTCGACGCGGGCCATGGCCATCTCGACCGCGACCCGGCCGATGGCGTGCGCGGGGATGTCGACGTTCGTCAGCGGCAGCGCCTGGCCGACGGCGACGTCGGGCGGGCAGACCGCGACCACCGAGACGTCGTCGGGCACGTGGCGGCCGCGCTCGCGCAGCGTCGCCAGGACCCAGGGCAGCGCGACCTCGTTGTGCACGACGAGGCCGGTCACGTCGGGCAGCGCGGCGAGCACGCGGTCGACGGCGTCGACCGCCCCGGCCATCGAGGACTCGCAGGGCTCGACGACCCCGGTGACCCCGGCGTCGCTCGTGCCGCGCGTGAAGCCGCGGATCATCCGCTCCGCGTACGACGTGTGCCGGTCGAGCACCGCCTGCGGCGAGCCCAGCAGCGCGATCTGACGGTGGCCGAGCCGCGCCAGGTGGCGTGCCGCGAGGTGGCCGGCGGCCTCGAAGTCGAGGTCGACGCACGACAGCCCCTCGGGGTCGCGCGGCAGGCCGATGAGCACCGCGGGCTGGCTGAGGCCCGCGAGCACGGGGACGCGCGGGTCGTCGGCCTCGATGTCCATCATGACCAGCGCGTCGACCATCGACCCGTTCGCGACGCGCTCCATGCCGGCGATCTCGTCGGCGGTCAGCAGCAGGACGTCGTGGTCGAACGTGCGCGCGGCGGTGACGACGCCGGTGACGAACTGCATGATGACCGAGACGTTGACGTCGACGCGCAGCGGGGCCATGAGCGCGAGCACGTTGGTGCGGCTCGACGCGAGCGCACGGGCGCCCGCGTGCGGGCGGTACCCGAGCTCGCGGATCGCGCGCTCGACGCGCTGGCGCGTCGGTGCGGAGATCGGTCGCTTGCCGGACAGCACGTAGGACACGGTGGAGGTGGACACCCCCGCCGCGCGCGCCACATCGTCGATCGTCGTCGCCACGTCGCTCCGTTCGTCCCGTGCCGCGGCTCCGTCCCGCGCAGCGCGCTCCGTGGGGCGTTGCTGCGACCCGCGGTGCGGCACACCCTAGCGCGCGGTGCCGGCACGTCAGGGGCGGGACGGGCCGCCGGTGCGCGCCGGCGATCCTCCGCGGTGACGCGCAAGCGCTTCGCCTCTGACCTGGGCGGCTGTCCGGCTCGGAAGCGCGACAGGGGTCACGAAGGACATCGATATCGACGCACTACGCTGGCGAAGCGCTTCGACGCTTCCCGTCGGGGCCGCGACGACGAGAGGGTGGGGGCATGACGGGGACGGTGGCGTCGGGCGCACCCACGCTCGCCGCCCTGACGGACGACGTCGGCCTGCTGTACGGCGCCGACTGGAACCCGGAGCAGTGGCACCCCGACGTGTGGCGCGAGGACGTCGCGCTCATGCGTGCGGCGGGCGTCAACGTCGTCACGGTCGGCGTGTTCGCCTGGGCGACCATCGAGCCGCGGCCGGGGCGCTTCGAGCTCGACTGGCTGGACCGGGTCGTCGACCTCGCGCACGACTCCGGGATCCTCGTCGACCTCGCGACGCCCACCGCGTCGCCGCCGCCCTGGCTGGGCGTGCTGTGGCCGAGCTCGCGCGCGGTGACCGCCGACGGCGTGCGGATGTCCCACGGCTCGCGCAACCACTTCTGCCCGTCGTCCCCGCACTACCGCGAACGTGCGCTCGCGGTCGCGCGCGTGCTCGCCGAGCGGTACGGCGAGCACCCCGGCGTGCGGATGTGGCACGTGGGCAACGAGTACGGCCAGGTCTGCTGGTGCGAGCACTGCGCGGAGGGCTTCCGCACGTGGCTGCGCGCGCGGCACGGCAGCCTCGACGAGCTGAACCGCGCGTGGGGCACCGCGTTCTGGAGCCAGCGGTACGACGAGTGGCGCGAGGTGATCCCGCCGCGCGCCGCGCCGTACCTCGTCAACCCGACGCAGGTGCTGGACCACCGGCGGTTCGCGTCCGACCAGCTGCTCGCCCTCTACCTCGAGCAGCGCGACGTGATCCGGGAGCACGCGCCGGGCGTCCCGGTGACGACCAACCTCATGGGCTTCCACCACCCGACCGACTACCGGCGGTGGGCACCCCACCTCGACGTCGTCGCCGACGACGTCTACGGCGACCCCGCCGACCCGCACGACGTCGTGCGCGTCGCGCTGACGCACGACCTCGCGCGGGGACTGGCCGGCGGTGCGCCGTGGGTCGTGATGGAGCAGGCCGCGGGGGCCGTGAACTGGCGCCCGCACAACGTGCCGAAGACGAGCGCCCAGCTGCGCCTCGACTCGCTGCGCGCGATCGCGCGCGGCGCCGACGGGTCGTGCTTCTTCCAGTGGCGCGCGTCGACCGCCGGCGCCGAGCGCTACCACTCGGCCCTCGTGCCGCACGCGGGCCCCGACACCGCGCTGCACCGCGCGGTCGTCGAGCACGGCGCCGAGCTCGCACGCCTGCGCGAGGTGGTCGGCACGCGCGTGCCCGCCCGCGTCGCGCTCGTGTTCGACTGGCCGAGCTGGTGGGCCGCGGAGGAGCCGGCGTCCCCGTCGCAGCGCCTGCGCGTGCTGCCCCAGGTGCTCGCGTACTACCGGCCGCTGTGGGAGGCGGGCGTCGGCGTCGACGTCGTGGGGCCCGACGCCGACCTCGACGCCTACGACCTCGTGGTCGCGCCCCAGCTGCACCTGGTCGAGGACGTGCACGTCGCGGGGCTGCGGCGCGTCGTCGAGCGCGGCGGCGTGCTGCTGCTCGGGCCGTTCTCGGCGGTCGTCGACCGCGACGCGCACGTCCGCACCGGCAGGTTCCCCGTGCCGTTCGCGGACCTCGTGGGCGCCTCGGGCGAGGAGTGGGTGCCGCTCGCCGACCCGGTCGACCTCCGCTCCGACCTGCTGGGCGACGTGCGCGTGCACGACTGGGCCGAGCGGCTGCGCGTCGAGGGAGGCGAGGCCGTCGCGACCGTCGTCGGCGGCGACCTCGACGGCTGCGCCGCGGTCGTGCGCCACCGCCACGCGGGCGGAGGCCAGGGCTGGTACGTCGGCGCGCTGCTGCCCCCGGACGCGCTCGCGGGCGTCGTGCGGGCGTGCCTCGACGCCGCCGACGTCACCGGCCCCGCGGGCGTGCGCGCCGCCGCCGACGTCGAGGTCGTGCGCCGCGGCCACGTCACCTTCTGCCTCAACGCGGCCGACCGGCCGCGCACCGTGCACCTGACCGGCGCCGACGGCGTGTGGCACGACCTGCTCACCGGCGCCGACGTCGCCGGTGACGTGCCGCTCGCCCCGCACGGCGTCCTGGCCCTGATCGAGAGGACCCCATGAAGTTCACCGACGGCTACTGGCAGCTGCTGCCCGGGGTGACCGAGCTGCGCCCCCGCCAGGTCGACGACGTGGTCGCGACCGACGACACGCTCACGGTCTACGCGTCCACCGCGCCCATCACCACGCGTGGCGACACGCTCAACCGCCCGCTCGTCACCGTCACGCTGCACTCGCCGATGGACGGTGTCGTCGGCGTGACGATCGAGCACTTCCAGGGCGGCCTCGACCGTGGTCCGCGGTTCGCGCTGCACCGGGACGCGGGCGACGTGAAGATCGCGACGCCCGACCTCACGGGGCAGGCCGTCGCGACGCTGCGGTCGGGGCAGCTCGAGGCGCGCGTCGCGACCGCGGGCGACTGGTCGGTCGAGTTCGTGGACGTCACGGACGGCCGCGTGCTCACGGCGTCCACGCCGCGCAGCGTGGGGGTCCTGACCGACGCGGACGGCCGGCACTTCGTGCGCGAGCAGCTGACGATGGGTGTCGGCGAGCACGTCTACGGCCTGGGGGAGCGGTTCGGCGCGCTCGTGAAGAACGGCCAGACGGTCGACATCTGGAACGCCGACGGCGGCACCGCGAGCGACCAGGCGTACAAGAACGTGCCGTTCTACCTGTCGTCGAGCGGGTACGGCGTGTTCGTCGACCAGCCCGAGCGCGTCTCGTTCGAGATCGGCACCGAGGTCGTGTCACGCGCGCAGTTCTCGGTCGAGGGCCAGTCGCTCACGTACTACGTCGTCGCGGGCCCCACGCCCAAGGACGTGCTGCGCCGCTACACGGCGCTCACGGGCCGTCCGGCGCGCGTGCCGGACTGGTCGTACGGACTGTGGCTGTCGACGTCGTTCACGACCAGCTACGACGAGGCGACGGTCACGCACTTCGTCGACGGCATGGCCGAGCGCGACCTGCCGCTGAGCGTCTTCCACTTCGACTGCTTCTGGATGCGGCAGTTCCACTGGAGCGACTTCATCTGGGACCCCGCCACGTTCCCGGACCCCGAGGGCATGCTGCGCCGCCTCAAGGAGCGCGGCCTGCGGATCTGCGTGTGGATCAACCCGTACGTCGCGCAGCGCTCGGTGCTGTTCGCCGAGGGCAAGGAGCGCGGGTTCCTCGTGAAGAACCCCGACGGCTCGGTGTGGCAGTGGAACATGTGGCAGGCCGGCATGGGGCTGGTGGACTTCACCAACCCCGACGCCGTCGCGTGGTACCAGGACAAGCTGCGCGGACTGCTCGGGCAGGGCGTCGACTGCTTCAAGACCGACTTCGGCGAGCGCATCCCGACCGACGTCGTGTGGCACGACGGGTCGGACCCGCAACGCATGCACAACTACTACACGCATCTGTACAACCGGTGCGTGTTCGAGCTGCTCGAGGCCGAGCGGGGCGAGGGCGAGGCGGTGCTGTTCGCGCGGTCGGCGACGGCCGGCGGCCAGCAGTACCCCGTGCACTGGGGCGGCGACTGCGAGTCGACGTTCGTGTCGATGGCGGAGTCGCTGCGTGGTGGGCTGTCGCTCGCGCTGTCGGGCTTCGGGTTCTGGAGCCACGACATCGGCGGGTTCGAGGGCGTGCCCGACGCCGCGGTGTTCAAGCGCTGGCTGCCGTTCGGCCTGCTGTCGTCGCACAGCCGGCTGCACGGCTCGGACTCCTACCGCGTGCCGTGGGCGTTCGACGACGAGGCGGTGGACGTCACGCGGCGCTTCACGCGCCTGAAGATGTCGCTCATGCCGTACCTCGCGCAGGCCGGGCGGGTCGCGCACGAGGAGGGGCTGCCGGTGATGCGCCCGATGGTGCTGGAGTTCCCGCAGGACCGCGGCGCGGCGACGGTCGACACGCAGTACATGCTGGGCGACTCCCTGCTCGTGGCGCCCGTGTTCTCGGCGGCGGGTGACGTCGACGTGTACGTGCCCGAGGGCACGTGGACGTCGTGGCTGACGGGGGAGCAGGTGACCGGGCCGCGCTGGGTGCGCGAGCGCCACGGGTTCGACTCGGTGCCGCTGTACGTGCGTCCGGGGACGGTGCTGCCGGTCGGCGCGCACGACGACCGGCCCGACCGTGACCACGCGGACGGCGTGACGCTGCACCTCGTGGAGCTGCCGGACGGTCACCGGTCGACGACGCGGGTGCCGAGCGGCGACGGCGAGGCGGTGTTCACGGTGCGGCGCGACGGCGGCGTGGTGCGCGTGACGGCCGCCGGGACGGACGCGCCGTGGGCCGTCGAGCCGTTCGGCGGGCGCCGCGTCGAGGTGGCCGCCGGCTCGGCGGAGGTCGTCGTCTCCCTCTGAGGCCGCCGTCCGCGCTCGCGGGCACCCGTCCGTCCCGGGGAGGGCGGCGGGCGCCCGGGGGTGCGGGAGCGGTCCCATCCCCTGTATCGTATCGATTCGATCCGCGGGCGCCGAGGCACCGCGGAACCGACCGGCAGCCCCGCGAGGGCCGCCGAGCACGACCCACCCAGCCCTCCCGGAGGACATGTCATGACCAGCACCACGCGGCCGTCCGGCCGCACGTTCCCGGCCGACTTCCTCTGGGGGTCGGCGACCGCGTCGTACCAGATCGAGGGTGCCGCGGCCGAGGACGGTCGCACGCCGTCCATCTGGGACACGTTCTCGAAGACGCCCGGCAAGGTGCTCAACGGCGACACCGGCGACGTCGCGGTCGACCACTACCACCGCGTCCCCCAGGACGTCGCGATCATGTCCGACCTCGGCCTGCAGGCCTACCGGTTCTCGATCTCGTGGTCGCGCGTGCTCCCGCAGGGCACGGGCGAGGTCAACCAGGCCGGCCTCGACTTCTACTCCGACCTCGTCGACCGGCTGCTCGCCGCGGGCATCAAGCCCGTCGTGACGCTCTACCACTGGGACCTGCCGCAGACGCTCGAGGACGCGGGCGGCTGGACCAACCGCGCCACCGCCGAGGCCTTCGCCGAGTACGCGCGCGTCGTCGCGCGCGCCCTGGGCGACCGGATCCACCTCTGGACGACGCTCAACGAGCCGTGGTGCTCGTCGTTCCTCGGCTACGGCTCGGGCGTGCACGCGCCCGGCGTCACCGACCCCGCCGCCGCGCTCGCGGCCGTGCACCACCTCAACCTCGCGCACGGCCTGGCCGCCCGCGCGATCCGCGACGTGCTCGGCCCCGGCACGCCCGTGTCCATCACGCTCAACCTGCACGTCACGCGCGCCGCGTCCGACGCTCCGCAGGACGTCGAGGCCAAGCGCCGCATCGACACCATCGCCAACGAGGTCTTCCTCGGCCCGCTCCTCGAGGGTGCGTACCCCGAGCGCGTGTTCGCCGACACCGCGGCGATCAGCGACTGGTCGTTCGTGCAGGACGGCGACCTCGAGCTCATCCGGGTCCCGATCGACCTGCTGGGCGTCAACTACTACTCGACCGGTCGCGTGCAGCACGGCACGCCGCCCGTCGGGGACGGCACCCCCGGCCCCGACGGCCACCGCTCGTCGGTCGTCAGCCCGTGGGTCGGCGCCGACCAGGTCGAGTGGCTCCCGCAGCCCGGCCCGCACACCGCGATGGGCTGGAACATCGAGCCGCAGGGCCTCGTCGACCTGCTCGTCGAGCTCCACGACCGCTACCCGGGCCTGCCGCTCGCCATCACGGAGAACGGTGCCGCGTTCTACGACACCGTGACGCAGGACGGCCGCGTGCACGACGTCGAGCGCGTCGCCTACCTCCACGACCACGTCGACGCCGTCGGCGAGGCCATGGACAAGGGCGTCGACGTGCGCGGCTACTTCGTGTGGTCGCTGTTCGACAACTTCGAGTGGGCCTACGGGTACGACCGCCGCTTCGGCGTCGTGCACGTCGACTACGACACCCAGGTCCGCACCGTGAAGGACTCGGCGCGCTGGTACCGCGAGCTCGTCCGCACCGGCACCGTCCCGATCCCGGAGTCGGCCGCGTCGCTCTGACGCGCCCCGCCCGCACCGACGGCCGGTGCCCCGCTCACGCGAGCGGGGCACCGGCCGTCCGCGTTGGTGCCGGGCCCGGGGCGTGCGTGAGGATGGACCCGTGCCCCGGTCCCGTCCCTCGTCGCGTCGCCCCTACGGGGCGCAGCACGTGCCGCTCGACGTCGACCGGGCCACGGGCGGGCGGCGCTCCGAGGCGGGGCCGGACGGCGAGTGGACCGTCCAGAGCGTGCGCGGCTCGGACCGCGAGTACCGCTGCCCCGGGTGCGACCAGCTGGTCCCTGCGGGCACGGCGCACGTCGTCGCGTGGCGCACGGACGACTGGCGCGGCGCGGGCGTCGACGAGCGCCGGCACTGGCACACCGCGTGCTGGCAGGCCCGCACCCGACGCGGCCCGACCCGCCGATGACCGCTCCGCACCGCGCAGAGCCGAACGACGCCGACGTGCGTCTGGTCGCGTCCGACCTCGACGGCACGCTGCTGCGCCCCGACGGCACGGTCTCGCCGCGCACCGCCGCGGCGCTCGCCGCCGCCGAGGCCGCCGGCCTCGACGTCGTGTTCGTGACCGCCCGGCCGCACCGCTGGCTCACCGAGCTGCAGGCCCACGTGGCCGGGCACGGTGTCGCGATCTGCGCCAACGGGGCGTCGGTCGTCGACGTCGCCGGCCTGCGGGTGCTCGAGGAGCACGGCATGGACCGGGCGCGCGTCGCGGCCGTCGCCGCGCGGCTGCGCGACGCGTGGGGCACCGACGCCGTGCACCTCGCGGTCGAGAGCGCCGAGGGCTTCGCCGCCGAGGACGGCTTCGTCTCGATCCACGAGGTGCCGCCGGGCGCGCGCGCCGCGGCCCGCATCGAGGACGTCCTGCCGCGCACGACGCTCAAGGTCCTGCTGCAGGCCACCGGGCGCACGCGGCACGTCGACACGTTCGTCGCCGAGGCGCAGCACGCGATCGGCGACCTCGCGCACGTGTCGTCGTCCGCGACCGTCCCGCTCGGGGAGATCGCCGCGCCCGGCGTCACGAAGGCCGCCACGCTCGCCGCGTGGGCCGCGCGCCGCGGCATCGCGCCGGAGCACGTGTGGGCGGTGGGCGACGCCCCGAACGACCTGCCGATGCTGCGCTGGGCCGGCCGCGCGTTCGCGGTCGGCAACGCGCTGCCCGCGGTCCTCGCCGCCGCGGACGCGACGCTGCCGTCGAACGCCGACGACGGCGTCGCGGTGCTCCTCGAGCGCGCCGCGGCCCTCGCCCGGGCGCGCGACCTGCGCGGACGCGGCTAGGGTCGACGGACGTCACGACCGAGGCCGACCGTACGGAGGAGGGCGCATGACCGCGACCCCGATCGTCCTGCTGCACGCGTTCCCGCTCGACCACCGGCTGTGGGACGACGTCGCCGCCGTCCTGGTGCGCGACCGGGAGGTGATCGCGCCCGACCTGCCCGTGCCGGCGGGGGAGGACCTCCCCGAGCCCGCGCTCGAGGTCGTCGCCGACCGGGTCGCAGCACTGGTCCGGGACGCCGGTGGCCGGGCGGTCGTCGCGGGGCTCTCGATGGGCGGCTACGTGGCGCTCGCGCTGCTCGAGCGGCACCCCGACGTCGTCGCGGGCCTCGCGCTCGTCGACACCAAGTCGACCGCCGACACCGCCGACGCGGCCGCGCACCGGCTCCGCGTGGCCGACGAGGTCGAGGCCGCCGGGTCCGTCGCGCCCGTCCGCGGCTCGGCCGGCACCCTGCTCGGGGAGAGCACGCGCACCGCCCGCCCCGAGGTGGTCCAGCGGGTCACCGCGTGGATCGACGAGCAGGAGCCGGCACGCGTGGCCTGGGCCCAGCGCGCGATGGCGGCGCGACCCGACCGCACCGAGGCGCTGCGTGCGTACACGGGTCCGGTCACGGTCGTCGTCGGCGACGAGGACGCCGTGACCGGTGCGGACGCGGCCGAGCACCTCGCCAAGGCCGCCGCGCAGGCCACGCTCGTGGTCGTGCCGCGCGCCGGCCACCTCACGGCTGTCGAGGACGCGCCGGCGGTCACGACGGCGCTCGTCGAGCTCGCGCAGCGGGTCGACGCGTCCGAGGGCTGACCGCTCGGGGGAGGGGACGGCTCAGGCGTCGCCGGCCAGGACCCGCGCGAGCGCGTCGGGCAGGTCGATCGAGTCGCCGTCGCGTCCGCCCGCACCGATGATCAGCGGTGGGTCCTGCGGCACGGGCTGCACGCCGCGGAACCGTGCGACGAGGGACGGCGGCGCCGTCAGGACGTAGAACTCGCCCGCCGTGTCGATGCCCACGGCGCCGTCACGACGCAGGTACCAGCCCCGCAGCGGGGTCCGGTAGCGCGCGCGGCCGTCGTACGACCGCACCTCGAGGGCGACCGGCTCCAGGCCCGCGGCCCGCGCGTCCGCGAGGAACTGGGCGATGTGCGCGCGGGCACGCGTCGACTCGGCGCGCTGCTGCGCGGCGAGCGCCTCGGCGTGCGCGGCCGCGGCCTCGCGCCGGCCGGCGCGCCACCGGGCCGTGGCGTCGTCGTGCGCCGCGTCGTCGTGTGCCGTGTCGTCGGACGCCGCGGCGGCCGGCTCACCGGTGGGGCTGCCGGGTCCGGCGGCCCCACCGGTGGCGGGACGGTCGCTGCTCATGGACGGGGACGTCTCGGGACGGCCGTCAGCGGGCCGCGGAGTCCGTCGCGGCGTCCACGGAGGACTCCGCCGGGGTCTCCTGCGCGGGTGCGTCCGGCGCGTCGGCGCCCGCGGCATCCGTGCCGGACGTCGCGTCCGTGCCGGACGTCGCGTCCGGCTCGACCGCCGGCGACGGCACGACCGGGACGGCCGCGGACACCGGTGCCGGGCGGGCCTTGGTCGGCCGCGACGCGCGCGCCGCGGGCTTCGCGGCCCGCGCGGGCGTGTCGTCCGCCCGGCCCGGGCGCCCCGCCCGGTCGTCGGCGGCCTTCCCCGAGGGCTCGGACGCCGCGGGACGGGCCGCACCCTGGGCCTGGTCCTTCTCGAACCGCTCCTCGATGCGCCCGGCCTTCTCCAGCGCCGCCCGGTCGGGGTTGGTGCCGAGCAGGTTGCGCAGCTCGTCGAGGTAGGACGTGATCGACTCGCGCTGCCGGTTGAGGTCCTCGACCTGCCGGGTCGCGGTGGTGCGCTCGCGCTCCGACTCCGTCATGGCGTCGGAGATCTGCTTCTCGGCGTGCTCGCGGGCCTCGGCGACCACGCGGTCGGCGTTGCGGCGCGCGTTCGACAGCAGCTCGGCTGCCTGCTTCTCGGCGTCGGTGCGGACCTTCTCGGCGTGCGCGAGGGCCTTGGCGACGCGCTCCTCGGCCTCCTGCGCGTGCGACTCGGCGTCGGCCACGAGCCGCTCGGTCTCGGCACGCGCGGCCTCGTGGCGGTCGGCGTCCTGCTTCTCGGCGGCCTCGTGCTGCGCGGCGATCGCGAGCTCGGCGTCGGCGAGCTGCTGCTCGGCCCGGTGCACGAGCTCACCGGCGCGCGTGCGGGCGTCGGTGGTCGCCTCGGTGATCGCGCGTCGCGCCTCGGTCTGCAGCTTCTCGACCTCGAGGCGCGTGCGCTCGCGCAGCTCGGTGGTCTCGCGCTCGGCCGCGGCACGTGCCTCGGCGGTCTCGCGCTCGGTCGTCGAGCGCAGCTCGTCCGTCTCGCGCTGCGCGGTCTCGCGCAGGTGCGCGACCTCGTGACCGGTCCGCTCGCGCAGCTCGGTGGTCTCGCGGTCGGCCAGCGCACGCAGCTGCGAGGCGTACTGCTCGGACTCGGTGCGCAGGGTCGCGACGGCGTCCTCCGCCTCGGCGCGTGCCTGGGCGATCTCGTCCGACGTCGACGCGCGCAGCTCGCCGGCCTCGCGCTCGGCGGTCGCGCGCACGTACGCGGCGTACTGCTCGGCCTCGGTGCGCAGCGCGGCGACCTCGGCGGCGACGCGCTGCTGGAGGGCCGTCGCGTCGCGGTCGGCGGCGGCGCGCGTCGCGTCGGCGTACTCGGCGGCAGCGGCCCGCAGCGCCGTGGTCTCCTCGGCCGCCGACTGCCGCCACGCGGCGACCTCGGCGTTGACCTCCGAGCGCACGCGTGCCGCGTACCGGTCGGCCTCGCCACGCAGCGCGGCCACCTCGGCCTCGACGCGCTGCCGGAGCTCGGTGGTCTCCTGGTCGGCGCTCTGCCGCAGGTCCTGCGCGTACCGCTCGGTCTCCTCGCGCAGCGCGGTCGTCTCGGACTCGGTGCGGCTCCGCAGCTCGGTGGCCGTGCGCTCGGTCGCGATCCGCAGCTGCGTCGCCTCGTGCTCGACGCGCGCCCGCAGCGTGCCCAGCTCGCGCTCGAGCGACGTGCGGCGCTCGCTCTCCTCGGTCGCGACGGCGCTCTGGATGCGCGCGGCCTCGCGCTCGGCGCTGCCGACCAGCTCCTCGGCGCGGCGCTGGGCCGCGGCCACCGAGCTCTCGGCCTCGGCCTGCGCCGTGGTCCGGACCTCCTCCGCCTCGCGGCGCGCGGTCGCGAGCAGCTCGGCGACCTCGTTCTCGGCGCGTGCCCGGAGCTGCCCGGACGCGAGCTTGGCCCGCGCGAGCGCGTCCGCGGCCTGCGCGTTCGCCTGCGTCATGACGTCGGAGGACTGCTCCTCCGCCGAGCGCAGCAGCTGCTCGATGCGCGACCCGAGACCGGAGTACGTGGGTCGCTCGGCCTCCCGGAGCTGCCGGTGCGCCTCGGAGAGCTCGCCCGCGACGCGCAGCTTCTCGGCGTCCAGCGCCTCGACCTGCGCACGCGCGTCCGCCAGCGCCTGCTCGAGCGAGGCGACGGACTCGTCGACGGCGTCGCGGTCGTAGCCGCGGAAGCTGACGACGGGGAACGGGTTCCGAGCTTCGGGCACGAGCGATCCTCCTGGGACGGGGGCCCGGCGGGCGGGGTGGCCGAGCCGTGCTCGGCGCGCCGGTGCCCCGCAAGGATACGCGGCGGTGCGCCCGTGACCAGGGTGCTTCGGGCCTGCGGACGCGTGCTCGGACGCTCGTCCGGGAGATCCCCGGTGGCCGACGTCCCGGGCGTGGCCCTGGCCGCGGGGGCGATGTGGACGTCCCATGGACGCCCCGTCACGATCGTGGGCGGGAGCGGGAGTCGGATCCGCCCCGGTTCGGCCCGAGGCGCCTGGTCCGCCTATCCTGGATCGTTCGTCTGCGGAGAGGACTGCGCGTGCTCAAGCGACTTGTCGTCGCCCTCGTCGGGCTCGCCGGTGCGGTGGTGATCGCGCTCGGCGTCGCCTCGGCGACGCTGTGGCGCGCCGACGACGTCCTCGTCGCGCAGCTGCGCGCTGACGAGCCGATCGTCGTCACCGAGCCGGGTGTGCTCGAGCTCGCCGCGACCGAGGTGACGGTCCGCGTCGAGGCCGACGGACCGGTCGTCCTCGCCGTCGGCCGCGACACCGACGTCGACGGCTGGGTGGGCGCCGACGCCCACCAGCGCGTCACGGGCCTGACCGGGTGGCACGAGCTGGCGGCCGACGACGTCGCCGCGGCCGCACCGGAGACGTCCCCCGCACCCGAGGGCGAGGCGGCGCCGGAGGGTGAGACGGCACCCGAGGAGGGAGCCGCGCCGGAGGGTGAGGCGGCACCCGAGGATGCAGCCGCGCCGGAGGGTGAGGCGGCGCCCGAGGCAGCGGCCGCACCGGAGGGTGACGCTGCGCCGGAGGGCGAGGCGGACGCCGCGCCGCAGCCCGCGGCCGACGCGGCCGTCCCCGACCCGACGGGCTCGGACATGTGGGTGCTCGAGGCGTCCGGCGACGGCGACGCCGAGCTGACGTGGACGCAGCAGCCGGGCCGGTGGACGGTGCTCGCCGTCAGCAAGGACGGGAGCGCTCCGCGGATCTCGTTGGCGTGGCCGCAGGTCGTCACCACCCCGTGGCTGTGGCCGGGCGTGAGCGTCGGCACGCTCCTCGTGCTGCTCGCGGTCGGTCTGCTCGTCCGCGACGTGCGTCGCGCGCGCCGGGGCCCCGAGCCGGACTGGACGCCCGTGCTCACGGGGCCGCTCCCGACGGTCGGCGGCGACGGCGCCCCGGTCCAGCTGACCCGGCGTCAGCTGCGCGAGCTCGCGGCGCGCGGCGCCGTCGCGGACAGCGGCGTCGCGGCGCCCCGGACGGGGGCCACCCCGTCGGTCGCCGCACCGCCCGCCGCGGAGCCCGCGGCCCCGGTGGCGCCGGCCGCCGCCCCGCAGCCCGTGGACGTGGTGCCCGTGGCCGCGAGCGCGCCGGTCGTGCCGGCCGTCGCACCGGCCGTGGCGACGCTCGCGGACGCCGCGGCGCCGGCGGTCGCCCCGGTCGCCGCCGCGCTGGGGGAGACGGCCCCCGTGGTCGCCGGGCCGGTCCTGCCCGTGACCGAGCAGCTCGCGCCCGTCACCGGGGCGCTCACGCCCGTGGGGGCGGTGACCGGGCCCGTCGGCGAGGTCCTCGCCCCGGTCGCGACCGTGCTCGCGCCGGTCGGTGACGCACTGGCGCCGGTCGGCGAGGTCCTGGCCCCGCTGGGTGGGCCGCTCGCCCCGCTGGGTGAGGCCCTGGCGCCCGTCGGGTGCCTGCTGGAGCCCGTGACCCGGCCGCTCGCACCCGTCCTGTCGCCGGCGCTGACACCGCTCGCACCCGTCCTGGGTCCGCTCGCGCCGGTGCTCGAGCCGCTCGCGCCCGTGGTGCGGCCGGTGGTCCCGGTGCCGCCGTGGTCGCCGCCGGGCGTCGACCCACCCGTGACGCCCGCCGGGCCCGGAGCCGGTCCGTCCGCCCCGCCCGGGGCCGGGCACGGGGCGGTGCCGCAGGCCGCGCCCGCGCCGGCCAGCGACGCCCCGGCGCCGCTCGCGCCGCAGGTGCCGACCACTCCCGGCACGGCCGCGACCGAGGTCGCGCGGGCCACGTCCGGTGCGCCGGCGCACGCGTCCGCCGCTCCGTCCGAGGCGGGTGCCGTCGCCGACGCCGCCCCGCCCGTGGCCCCGGCGGCTCCGCTCCCCGGGCCGACCGAGGTGCCGGCCGCCCCGCCCTCCGCACCGACCGGCGCGGCCGGTGCCGCCCCGAGCCCCCGCGGCGCGACCGACGCGACCCTCGCGGGCGGCGCGCACGCGGCGTCCCTGCACCTGCTCGCCACGCTCGTGGCCCAGCAGGACACGTGCCCCGTGGGGCCCGCACCCGAGGTCCCGCACAGCCCGGCCTGACCGGACCGCGCCGCACCCGCGCGTGCGGCACGCGTCCTCCGCGCCCCTGAGCGGGCGCTCCGGTTCTCAGGCAAGGAGCACGACCATGCACACGTACGTCCGCCGAGCGCTGCACACGGCGCTCCTCGCAGGTGGCCTCGTGGCCGCCGGGGCCGTCGCGGCCCACGCCGCCCCCTCGGACGGCACCATCCTCGACGTCGGCATCACGCTGGGTGCCGACCCCACGACCGGGGAGGGTGCGCTGCTCGACCTCCCCGTGTCCGTCCCCGTCGACGTCTCGGGCGTCGCGGCCGGCGTCCTGGGCGACGCCGACGTCACGCAGCCCGCACCCGCGGCTCCGGACCCGGCACCCGCGCCGGCGCCGGGCCCGGAGGCGCCCGCCGCGCCCGCCCTCGTCGAGGTGCCGGTCACGGTGCCCGTCGACGCGTCGTCGATCGCGGTCGCCGTGCTGGGTGACGCGACGGTCGTCGAGACGCCTCAGCCCGCGCCGGCGCCCGCGCCGGCCGATGCGGCCCCCGCACCCACCTCGGGTGAGGCCGCAGCGGTGCAGGCGCCCGTGACCGTGCCCGTCGACGTCGCGGGCGTCGCGGTCGCCGTCGGTGGCGACGCCACCAGCACCGGCGTGACGGGCGCGGGCGCCGCGCCCGCCGCTCCCGCCCCGGAGGACGCCGGCGCGCCGGCGGACTCCGACGGCGGGCTCGTCTCGGCCCCGGTCACGGTCCCCGTGGACGTCTCCGGCCTCGCCGTCGGCCTCCTGGGGGACGCGCTGGTGACGGGTTCCGCACCCGCACCGGCACCCGCTCCCGCCCCGGGGCCCGCCCCGGGCGACGGCTCGGGCGGTGCGCTCGTGAGCGCACCCGTGACGGCGCCGGTGCGGGTCGACGGCGTGGCCGTCGGCGCGCTGGGTGACGCCGAGGTGACGGGCGCCGGGACGCCGGGCTCGTCCGCACCGGGCTCGTCTGCACCGGGCGGTGCGGGCGACGACGCCGTGGTGGCCGCACCGGTCACGGTGCCCGTCACGGTCGACGGCGTCGCGCTGGGCGTCCTCGGTGACGCGACGGTGACCCGGACGGTCGCCCCCGGCGCCGACGCCGCGGAGCCGGGGGCGTCCGTCCCGGGCTCGGGTGGCGGGCTCGTCTCGCTGCCCGTGACGCTGCCCGTCGACGTCTCGGGCGTCGCGCTCGGCGTGCTGGGGGACGCGACCGTGACCCGGGCCGTGCCCGGCGCGGTCGACCCGACGGATCCCACGGACCCGACGGATCCCACGGACCCGACGGACCCGACGGACCCGACGGACCCGACGGACCCGACGGACCCGACGGACCCGGCGGATCCCACGGACCCGACAGGCCCGACGGGACCCACCGGCCCCACGGGGCCGACCGGTCCCACGGGTCCGCAGGGCCCCGCCGGCCCGACCGGTGACGGCACCGGCGCGACGACCCTCGTCGGCCGGACCCTCGTGCTCCCGGCCGCGTCGACCACGGCGTCGACCGTCGTCGCGTTCCCGGCAGTCGCCGCTCCGTCCGAGCGTGCGTCGCTCGCGCGCACGGGCGCGGAGCTGTGGCTCGCGCCGCTCGCGCTGCTCCTGCTGACGGCGGGTGTCGCGCTGCGGCGCCACGCAGGCCGGGCCGGTGCGCGGTCGCACCACGTCGCGGTCGTCGCGCGGACCGGCACGGTCCTCGCGGTGCCGCACCAGCGGGGTGCGACGGACGCGTCCTGACCGGTGCCGGCCGGCGGGGCGGGCGACCACCCCGCCGGCCGGTCCCGGGTCGTGCGTCGTCGTCCGCCGGGCGGCGACGCACGACCGCGCGTCAGCGCGTCGCCTCGAGACGCGCACGCTCGGCGGACACGTCGTAGGTGGCCGCCGGCCAGCCCAGGTCGAGGTCGGACAGTGCGCGGTGCAGCAGGGCGCTCACGGCGAGCCGCGCGTACCACTTGCGATCGGCGGGCACGACGTACCAGGGCGCGACGTCGGTGCTCGTGCGGTCGAGCACGTCCTGGTAGGCCGCCTCGTACGCGGGCCGGCGCAGGCGCGCGTCGACGTCCGACGGGTCGTACTTCCAGTGCTTCTCGGGGCGGTCGAGCCGCTCGTGCAGGCGCGCGTACTGCTCGTCGGGGGACACCCACAGCAGGACCTTGACGATCGTGGTGCCCGCCGCGGCGACGCGTGCCTCGAACCGGTTGATCTCGTCGTAGCGGGCCCGCCACACGTCGGGCGGCACGAGCTCGTCGACGCGCGCGACCAGCACGTCCTCGTAGTGCGAGCGGTCGAAGACGCCGATCCGGCCCGCGGGCGGCAGCGCGCGTCGCACGCGCCACAGGTAGTGGTGGCGGCGCTCCTCGGGCGTCGGCACGCCGAAGGACCGCAGCGCGACGCCCTGCGGGTCGACCAGGCCCAGCACGTGCCGCACGATCCCGCCCTTGCCGGCGGTGTCCAGCCCCTGCAGGACGAGCAGCACGGACCGGTCACCGCCCGTGCGGCCGTTCGCGTACAGGCGTTCCTGCAGGTCGGAGAGGTCCTCGCCGATCTTCGCGAGCGCACGCTCGCCGTCGGTGCGTGAGCCGTCGAACCCTGGCTTCGCCCGCGCGTCGACGTCGGCCACGCGCAGCCCGGGCCGGGCGCGCAGCAACTCGACCGCGGCGTCGCGGCGCGCGGTCAGGTCGTCGGCCGGCGCGGGAGCGTCCGAGGTCGTGCCCGCCTTGTCGCTCGACCTGCTGCTCGACTTCTTGCCCGACTTCTTGCCCGACTTCTTGTCCGACTTCTTGCCCGACTTCGTGCCCGACGCCTTCGCCATGCGCGTGCCCCTCCCTGCTGGTGCGGTCGCCGGGTCGACGCCGTCGGTCAGGGCCGCGCGGCGAACCGCTCGAGCAGGTCCGCGTGGCCGCCGACGATCACCAGGTCGTTGGCCGAGATGCGGGTCTCGGGCGTCGCGTACTGGAAGTCGATCCCGGGGGACTTCACGCCGATGATGGTCACGCCGTAGCGCTCGCGCACCTTGGACTGCGCGAGCGTGAAGCCCTGCGTCTCCTTCGGCGGCCGCATCTTCACGACGGTGAACCCGTCCTCGACCTCGATGTAGTCGAGCATCTTGCCGCTGACCAGGTGCGCGACGCGCGACCCGGCGTCGGCCTCGGGCAGGACGACGTGGTGCGCGCCGATGCGCTGCAGGATGCGCGCGTGCTCGCTCGAGATGGCCTTGGCCCAGATCTGCGGCACGCCGATGTCCACGAGGTTGCCGGTGATGAGCACCGACGCCTCGAGGTACGAGCCGACGCCGACGACGGCCACGGGGAACTCGCGCGCGCCGAGCTGCTCGAGCGCGTCGGGGTTGACCGCGTCGGCCTCGACGAGCGGGATCCGCCCCGACCACTGCGCGACCAGGTCGGGGTTGCGCTCGACCGCGAGCACGTCCTGGCCGAGCCGGTCCAGGGTCGCCGCGATCGCGGACCCGAACCGGCCGAGCCCGACGACGAGGACGCCGGAGTCCTTCTTGGGGGTGCGCGGCGCCGTGCGGGGCTCGCCGCCGCCCGCGCGCAGGCTCTCAGCCAATGATGGGTCTCTCCTCCGGGTAGCGGATGACACGACGACGGTTGCGCAGCGCGAGCGCCGCCGCAAGCGTCATGGTGCCGGTCCGGCCGATGAACATGAGCACGACGAGGACGTACTTGGCGGGCGTGGGCAGGTCGGGCGTGATGCCCGTCGACAGGCCCGCGGTCGCGAACGCCGAGATCACCTCGAACAGCACGCGGTCCAGCGTCAGGCCCGTCATCGCCAGCAGCAGCAGCGACGACACGAGCACGATCGTCGCCGAGACGAACCCGACGGCGATGGCGACCTGCAGCGACTCGCGGGGGATCCGCCGGCCGAACGCCTCGACGTCGCGGTCGCCGCGCCCCTCGGCGACGATCGCGAGCAGCATGACCGCGAGCGTCGTGACCTTGATGCCGCCCGCGGTGGACGCGGACCCGCCGCCGACGAACATGAGCGCGTCGAGCAGCAGCCAGGTGCCCTCGTGCATCTGCCCGACGTCGACGGTCGAGAACCCGCCCGAGCGCGGCATGACCCCCGCGAACAGCGACGCGAGCGCCGTCCCGCCGGGGTCGAGCGGTCGGAACGTGCCAGGGTTGGTCCACTCGAACGCCGCGACCACGACCGAGCCGAACACGACGAGGCCGAGGCTCGTGGTGATCGTCAGCTTGGAGTGCAGGCTCCAGCGGCGCGGCTCGCGCAGGTGGTTGGCGACGTTGAGGATCACGGGGAACCCGAGCGAGCCGATGAAGACGCCGACGATGATCGGCAGCAGCATCCACCAGTCCGACACGAACGGCGCGAGCCCCTCGGGGGTCGGCACGAACCCGGCGTTGTTGAACGCCGACACGGCGTAGAAGATCGCGTGCCACGCGGCCTCGCCGACGGCCTCGTTGTGGACGACGAGCCGCGGGAACAGCACGAGCGCGATCGCGACCTCGAGCACGGTCGACGTGACGATGACCGTGCGGACCAGCGAGCCGACCTCGCCGAGCCGCGTCACCTTGGTCTCCGACGACACGAGCAGGCGCTGCGTGAGCCCGATGCGCCGCGACACGGCCATGCCGAGCAGCGACGCGAGCGTCATGACCCCGAGCCCGCCGATCTTGATGGCGACGAGGATGACGACCAGACCCCACGTCGACCAGTACTCGCCCGTGGGCACGACGACGAGCCCGGTGACGGTGGTCGCGGACGTCGCGGTGAACAGCGCGTCGATCAGGGGTGCGCGGCCGCCGTGCGCGGTGGCCCAGGGCGCCGAGAGCAGCACGGTGATGATCGCGATGACGAGCGCGAACACGCCGAGCGCGAGACGGGCGGGGGACTGCCGGGCGGACCGGTCGACGTACTCGCGCGCGCGCCAGAGCAGGCCGGGACCCGCCGCCATCCCGCCTCCCGCTGTGCCTCGCGCGTGTGACTCACGTGCCCTGGGGCACACTCTGGCACGTGCCGGGGGCGTGCACGCACCGACGGCACGTGACGCGCGACGCGCACGACGTGCCGGGCGGCGCACGACGCGGCGGCGTCACCGGTCCGGACGGGTGGCGTCCCGGCCCGTCGGGTCGACACCCGCCCGGCGGCGGTGGGAGCGTGGGCGCATGACGGCCCCGGACGCGACGCGTGGCGCGTCCCCCACCCTGCGCGTCGTGTGGTCGACCGAGCTGCTGGCGTACGACTTCGGGTTCGGCCACCCCATGACGTCGGACCGCATCGACCTGACCGTGGCGCTCGCGGCACAGCTGGGGCTGCTCGACGCCCCCGGCGTCGAGGTGGTCGGGGCGCAGGCGGCCCCCGACGCGCTGCTGACGACCGTGCACGACCCCGAGTACGTCGCGGCGGTGCACGCCGCGGCCGAGCACGGCGTGCCGGACCTGGTGCGCGGGCTGGGCACACGCGACGACCCGGTCTTCCCGCAGATGCACGAGGCCGCGGCGCGCGTCGTCCAGGGCACGGTCGACGCGGCGCTGGCGGTGTGGCGCGGCGAGGTCGACCACGCCGTGAACGTCGGCGGCGGGCTGCACCACGCCATGCCCGGCGCGGCGTCGGGGTTCTGCGTGTACAACGACGCGGCCGTCGCGATCCGCGAGCTGCTGGCCGCGGGCGCCGAGCGTGTCGCGTACGTCGACGTCGACGCCCACCACGGCGACGGCGTGCAGGACGTGTTCTGGGACGACCCGCGCGTGCTGACGGTGTCGGTGCACGAGACCGGGTTCGCGCTGTTCCCGGGCACGGGCTACCCCAGCGAGACCGGCGGACCGGGTGCGGACGGCACGGCGGTCAACGTCGCGCTGCCCTCGCACACCGACGACGCGGGCTGGCTGCGCGCGATCGAGGCGGTGGTCCCCGCGGTGCTCCGCGAGTTCGCGCCCGACGTGCTGGTCACGCAGCACGGCTGCGACACGCACCGCATGGACCCGCTCGCGACGCTGCGCGTGTCGGTCGACGCGCAGCGGGTCGCGGCGATGCTGCTGCACGACCTCGCGCACGAGGTCAGCGCGGGTCGCTGGGTCGCGCTGGGCGGCGGCGGGTACGCGATCCTCGACGTCGTGCCGCGCACGTGGGCGCACCTGCTGGGGGTCGCGGCGCACCGGCCAGTCGACCCGGCGACGCGCGTCCCGCAGGTCTGGCTCGACGTCGTCAAGCAGCGCTACGGGCGCGACGCCGTGCCCGTCATGACCGACCACGCGAGCGCGGCGTTCCGGCCGTGGGCGGCGGGCTACGACCCCGCCGACGACGTGGACCGCGCGGTGCGGGCGACGCGCACGGCGGTGTTCCCGTCGCTGGGGCTCGACCCGGAGCTGGACTGAGTCGCACGAGGGTCCGCACGGCGATCCCGCACGGCCGGTCGCTGGGCCGGTCGGGTGCGCCCTGCGCCGTGCGGGTGTCCCGGCTTCCCCACGCGTCACACGCGCCACTATCGTTGACACGGCACCCGGTTCTCGGGTGCGCGACGCCGGCGCAGGGCCCGGCCACCAGGAGGGCCGGGAGATGAGCGACGCGCAGGGCGGGCCGCAGGGGCGCGTGCGGTTCCTCACCGTCGTCGAGGTCGCGGACCTCATGCGGGTCTCGCGCATGACGGTGTACCGGCTGGTGCACGCGGGCGAGCTGCCCGCGGTGCGCGTGGGGCGCTCGTTCCGGGTCCCGCAGGACGCGCTCGACGCCTACCTGCGCTCGTCGGCGACGGTCGAGACGCACGCGGTCGACGAGGAGCGTCGCTCGTCCTGACCCCGCGGGCGGGCGCTCGAACCGGCTCGGAGCCGGGCGTGCGTCGTGCGGACGGCGACCGCCGTTCGCGGACGCGGGGCCCGATCGCGTAAGGTGGGGCCCCGGACTTCTGCGTGCGTGGGCGATCAGCAACGCGCACCGCGTCGATCGACCACCACTCACGGCTCCCGGGGCCGTGACCGGACACGAGTGAGGACCGCACATGGGCTCCGTCATCAAGAAGCGTCGCAAGCGCATGGCGAAGAAGAAGCACCGCAAGCTGCTGCGCAAGACGCGCCACCAGCGTCGCAACAAGAAGTGAGCCGCGCGCCGCGTACGCGGCGCGCAGTGCACCCCGGGCCCGGTCGGACGACCGGGCCCGACGTGTGTCCGGACTTCCCTCCGCTCTCTACAACGATGTAGGGTGACGGTCGTCTGCCACGCTGCGCGCGGGCCGGCAGCCCGACGCACGACGAGGTCGCGACGAGGACGAGGACGCACGTGAACGGACGACGCGGCGGTGCCGTGACCATGCACGACGTGGCCGCACGGGCCGGCGTCTCCATCAAGACGGTGTCGAACGTCGTCAACGGCTACCCGTACATCCGTCAGTCCACGCGCGAGAAGGTCGAGCAGGCGATCGCCGACCTGGGCTACCAGGTCAACGTCACCGCGCGGAACCTGCGCCGCGGGCGCACGGGCCTGATCGGGCTCGCGGTCCCCGAGCTCTCGCTGCCGTACTTCGCCGAGCTCGCCGACTCCGTCATCCGGGCCGCCGAGGCCCGCGGGCTGACCGTGCTGATCGAGCAGACCGGTGCCGTGCGCGAGCGCGAGATCGAGGTGCTCCGCGGTGCACGCCGCCAGTTCACCGACGGCCTCGTCTACTCGCCCCTGGGCCTCGGCCCCGACGACGTCCACGAGCTCGACGGCATCGACTACCCGATGGTGCTGCTGGGCGAGCGCATCTTCGGCGGCCCCGCCGACCACGTCACCATGAGCAACGTCGAGGCCGCGAAGGCCGCCACGCAGCACCTGATCGACCAGGGGCGGCGTCGCATCGCGGTTGTCGGCGCGCACGCGGGCGAGACGGTCGGGTCGGCCGCGCTGCGCGTGCAGGGCTACGCCGCCGCGCTCGAGGACAACGGTCTGCCGTTCGACCCCGCGCTGATCGGCGAGGCCGGGCTCTGGCACCGGGCGACCGGTGCGGAGACGATGTGGCGCCTGCTCGACGCCGACCTCGGCATCGACGCCGTCTTCGGGCTCAACGACGCCCTCGCGCTCGGTGCGCTGCACGCGCTGCACCAGCGGCGCGTCGACGTCCCGGGCCAGGTCGCCGTGATCGGGTTCGACGACATCGAGGAGACGGCGTACTCCTCGCCCACGTTGTCGACCGTCCACCCGGGGCGCGAGGAGATCGCTTCCACGGCCGTGGACCTGCTGCTCGCGCGCATCGAGGCGCCCGACGCCGACCGGCCGTACCGCCAGGTCGTCGCGGACTTCTCGATCGTCGCGCGCGCGTCGACGCTGGGCGAGCACGCGGCCGGGTGACGCGCTGACGGCACGCACCCGGCGTGTCCGGGGTCGTCGTCCCCGCGTCGCCTCAGGCCGCCGCGGCCACGCGTGCGTCGAGGCGGTCGAGCCGTACGTCGACGAGCCACCCGGCGGCGAGCAGCGGCACCGCGAGGCCGCCGAGCACCGCGACGGGGGGAGCGACCCAGCACGTCGCCGCCCACACGACGGCCGCGACGAGCACGCCGAGCGCCGTCCCGGGGCCGAGCGCGGGGGCCAGGGCGAGGAACCGCCACGCGGCCGGCGCGGGGTCGGAGTACCGCCGCAGCACGGCCGGCAGGTACGCGAGCACGACGAGCGTCCACGCGCCGACGATCCCGAGGCCGAGCCCGAGCGCGGCCCGCACGGGTCCGTCCGCGGCCGTCACGACCCACGCGTCGACCGCGAGCAGCGCGCCGACGCCCCACAGCGGCGCCGCGACGACGTTGGCGCGTCGCCACCCGCCCCGCCACGCGCGCCAGAACTCGGCCCAGACGTGCGGCGACGGGTCGCCCGCGGGCAGCCGCGCCAGCACGCGCCCGCCCGCGTCGAGCGCGGGCGCGAGCCCGAGCACCACGCCGCCCGCGAGCGTGCCGAGCACGAGCAGCGCCTGCACGGCCAGCACGTGCGCGACCCACCGCAGGGCCGTCATGACCCCGGCGGCCCACCCGTGCGCGTCCACGCCCCGATCCTCCCAGCCCGCTCGTCCTGGTCCCGCTCGTCCCGCTCCGGCCCCGCCTACGCCGGGCGCGTCGCCGCGGTCACGCGACCGCGCTCGTCCAGCGCCACGACGAGCAGGGCGGCCACGTCGCGCACGGCGTCCCAGCCCGGGAACGCGACCAGCGACACCGCCGCGCCGTCGGCCCAGCGGCCCGTGAAGCGGCCGGCGCCGAGCGCGCGCACGTCCTCGAGGGCCAGCTCGGCGGTCCGCGTGCGCTGCACCGCTGCCGGGTCGGCGCCGACGTCGAGGACCTCCCACGGGCCGTCCAGCACGGCCGGGTCGGCCGGCCAGGTCGACTCGTCGTCGACCTCGCGCGCCGGGCCCGCCCACGGTTGCGGCGAGACCAGCGGCCAGCCGTCGTGCGTCCACACCAGGCGCCGGACCTGCACGCGGTGCCGCGTCGGAGCGTCCTCGTCGCGCACGTGGTGCACGAACGTCTGCCGGCCGGGGCGCCCCGGCGTCGCGGGCTCGGTGAGCACCGCGCCGTGGCCGGGTGCACGCAGCCCCGGGCCGCCCGCGAGACGGTGGCTCGCGAGGACCACGGTGCCGGAGTCGTCGGCGGGCTCGCGCAGGTCGCGGCCGAGCCGGTCGCGGTACGGCCCCGTGACGTGCTCGGCCACGGCCGCGCGCACGTGGTACGTCGAGAACAGCGAGTCCCACGACGCGAGCATCGCCCAGCCGCCGCCCGGGCGGGGGAGCAGGTAGGCGCCCTCGACCGCCCCCTCGACCTCGGGGGCCCGTCGGGCCAGCAGCACGCCGGGACCGGCGGCCGCGCCGTCCGGTCCCGCGTCGAGCGGGAGGCCCGTGGCCGGGTCGAGCTCGACCGCGTGGATGCCGCCGAAGAACGAGCCGTACGCGAGCCGGTGCCGCTCGTGCCCGTCCGCCGTCTCGATCGCGTACGCGGCGTCGATCGCGTTGGGCGGGCCGTCGCCGTGCGGCGTCCCGGTCGCGTCCGTCGGCACCGCGGGGCTCGTCACCACCAGGCCGCGGTCGTGCCACGGCCCCGCGGGGTGGTCGGCCACCGCCAGGCCGATCGCCGAGCGCCGCGAGCCGAACGACGACGCGGACCAGTACATGCGCCACTGCGCGCCCACGCGCACCACCTCGGGCGCCCACAGCCCGGCCGCCCCCACGTCGGCCGCGGTGCGCGGCACGCCCGGCAGCGCCCAGCCGTGGAACGTCCACGTCACGAG
Organism: Cellulomonas sp. B6; assembly: GCF_001462455.1. GTDB lineage: Bacteria > Actinomycetota > Actinomycetes > Actinomycetales > Cellulomonadaceae > Cellulomonas. The sequence continues at coordinate 1,036 of NZ_LNTD01000103.1, read as the reverse complement.
GTCGTCGGAGCGGCGCACCTGCACGCCGCCGCGCACCGGCCCGTCCGAGCACGCGTCGGTCGAGAACAGCCAGTAGGTGCCGTCGTCGTCGCGCACCGCGGTCGGGTCGTGGGCGTGCTCCGCCCCCCAGCCGGTGGTGTCGAGGACGTCCGCGGCCGGGTCGAGGGTCGTCACGGCGCTACCCCTTCGTGCCGGTGAGCGCGACGGACTCGATGATCTGCCGCTGGAAGACGAGGAAGACGACGAGGATCGGCAGCAGCGCGACGAACGACGCCGCCATGATCAGCGGGTAGTCGCGCTGCGTGGCGTACTCGACGTTGAGGTTCGCGATGACGACCTGCAGCGTCTGCTTGCCCGGCGAGTTCAGGTAGAGGATCGGCGCGAGGTAGTCGTTCCAGATCGTCATGAACCACAGGATGAACTGCGCCGCGATGGCGGGCCGGATCATCGGCACGATCATGCGGCCGAAGATCGTCAGGTACGACGCGCCGTCGATCTTCGCGGCCTCGATGAGCGAGTCCGGGACGGTCTCGAGGTACTGCCGGATGAAGAAGATCATGATGATGTTGCCGAACAGCAGCGGCACGATCAGCGGCAGCAGGGTGTCGACCCAGTGCAGCCGCGAGAACATCACGAACTGCGGGATCATGATCGTCGGGTACGGGACCATGAGGCCCGTCAGCAGTCCCAGGAAGATCGCGTTCTTGCCGGGCAGCCGCAGCTTCGCGAGCGCGAACGCCGCGATCGCGGACGTCGCCGAGCCGACGATCGTCACGGTGGACGCGACGATGAACGAGTTGCGGAAGCCCGACAGGATCGGTGCCTCGTTCCACATGCGCCAGAACGTGTCCCACTGCGGCTGGTCCGGCCACAGCACGGGCGGCAGCGCGAACACCTCCGCCTTGGTCTTGATCGCGGTCGTGAACATCCACACGAGCGGCGCGACCATCGCGACCGCGAAGATCGCGAGCACGACGAACAGGATCACGTTGACGGTGCGCGACTCGCGGCGCGCACCGCGGGCGGGGGCGGCGGC
>NZ_LNTD01000102.1 GCF_001462455.1 Cellulomonas sp. B6 | reverse complement strand
CGCCGGGGCCGACCCGCTGCTCGCGCTCGCCCCGGCGCTCGGCGTGCTGGCCGGCGGGGTCCTGCTGCTGCGCCTGCTGCCGGTGCTGCTGCGGCGCGGCGTCGCCGCGGCGGCGCGGTCGCGACGCGCCGTGCCCGTGCTGGCCGCCGCCCGCGCGCACGACGGCGCGCGCGACGGCCTCGCGTTCCTCACGCTCACGGTCGCGGCCGGGCTCGTCGCGCTGGGCACGACGTTCGTGTCGACGGTGCAGCACGGCGAGGTGGACGCGTCGTGGCAGGTCGTCGGGGCGGACGCGACCGTGACGGCCACCATGCCCGACGCGGGCCTGGCCGACGTCGCGGCCACGGTGCGCGACGACGCCGGCGTGGTCGCCGCGGCGACCGGCCGCGTCGAGGACCACACGCAGGTGTTCGGCCCGTGGGGCGGGCAGCTCGTGCGGGTCGTCGTGCTGCCGTCCGACGACTACGCGGACCTGCTCGCGCGCACGCCGCTGCCCGCCGCACCCGAGCTGCGGGACCTGCGTGCCACCGTCGACGGCCGACCCGCCGCCCTGCTGAGCGCGGGCCTGCGCACCGACGACGACCCGGCCGTGGAGCTGCTCTGGGGCAGCGCGCGCGTCGAGCTCACGACCGTCGGGACGGCCCCCGATCTCCTCACGGGCGGTGACGACGCGCTCGTGGTCGACGCCGACGCGCTCGCTTCGGCGCTGGGCGTCCCGGTCGTGCCGAACCGGCTGTGGGCCGTGGGGCCGGGTGCCGCCGCGGCCGTCACGGCCGCACCCGGCCTCGACGGGACGACCGTCGCGACGCGCGACGCGTGGCTCGCCGCGCACCGGTCCGAGCCGCTGACGGTCGGCGTGCAGCGAGCCGCCGCGGCGGCGACGCTCACGCTGCTCGCGCTCGTCGCGCTGGTCGTCGTGCTGGCCGCCGCCACGAGCGCGCCCGCGCGCGGCGTGACGCTCGCGACGCTGCGCACGCTCGGCCTGGGCGGGCGGGACGCCCGGCTCGTGACGGCCGGCGAGCTGCTGCCCGGGGTCCTGCTGGCGGTGGTCGGCGGCGCGGCGCTGGGCGCGGTGGTCGCCCGGGCCGTCGTGGGTCCGCTCGCGCTGCGGCTCGTCACGGGTCAGTCGGCCGACCCGGCGGCCGTGTGGTCGGCGTCGGCGGGCGCGCCGGTGGTGGTCGCCCTCGCGACGCTCGCCGTGACCGTGGTCGCCGAGTCCTCGCTGCGGCGGCGCGAGCGGCTGGGCGAGGTGCTGCGGGTGGGCGGCAGCCGGTGAACCTGCGCACGGGCGGGGTTCGGGCCCGTCGGCGCCGGTGGCGCCGGTCCTACGCCGTCGTGGCCCGCTCGAGCCCGCCGAGGATGACGTCGATCGCGAAGTCGCGGCGCGCGCGCTCGTCGGGGTCCGTGAGCGCCGCGGCGAGCCGGTGCACGCGCGGGAACCGGTCGGGGTCGGTGTCCGCGTAGGCGGCGCGGGCGCGGCCGGGGTCCTCGCCGCGGCGGCCGGGGGCGACGCGTGCGCGGCGCTCGACGGCGGTCGCGGCGGCGAACTGCGCGATGAGGTCGACCGCGAGGGCGGCACGTCCCGCGGGGATGCCGCCGCGCTCCATGAGGTCGAGCTCGTGCTCGGCGAGCCGCAGCGCACCGGGCAGCGTGGGGATGCTGCCGAGCGCGACCGTCGCGAGGCCCGGGTGGTCCTCGAGGGCCGCGATGGTGCTGACGACCGTGGCCGCGAGCGCGGCGCGCCACCCGTGGGGTGCTGCGTCGACGAGGTCGACCGTGCCGTAGACGTGGTCGAGCACGTGCTCGAGCAGGGTGTCGCGGCTGTCGAAGTAGGCGTAGAGCGACGCGGGGCCGGTCTCGACGGCGCGCGCGACGTCCCGCAACGAGACCTGCTCCACGCCGCGCTCACGGACGAGCGCGAGCGTCGCGTCGAGGATCGCCTGCCGCGAGAGCGCGGGCTTGGCCGGGCGGTCGCGCCGGGACGCGGGCTCGGGGGGCGTCGGCATGCGGCGAGCGTAGTTGACACGAACGCGGTTCGCGACGAACACTGTTCGCGAACGCCGTTCGTCGTTGTGTGGGGATGATCCGAGGAGGAGCCATGTCGGTCGTGGTGGTGGGCGCGAGCGGCGCCGTAGGAGGCGCCGTCGTCGCCGGTCTGCTGGAGCGCGGCGTCGAGGTGCGCGCGACGAGCCGGACGCCGAGGCGGCTCACGCTGCCGCCGCAGGTCCGCACCTTCGCCGCCGACCTCGACGACCCGCCCTCCCTCGCCCCGGCGCTCGAGGGCGCCGAGCGCGTGTTCCTCTACGCCGACACGGCCGAGCCCGAGCGGCTGCTGGCCCAGGTCGCCGCGGCCGGCGTGCGGCACGTCGTGCTGCTGTCGTCGTCCGCGGTGACGCACCCGGGCGCGGCCGACGACTTCAACGGGTCCCGGTTCCTGCGCGTCGAGCGCGCGGTGCAGGACTCCGGGGTCGCGCACACCTTCCTGCGGCCCGGCGGGTTCGCGAGCAACGCGGGCCGCTGGAGCTGGGGCGTCCGCAGCGACAGCGCCGTCCCGCTCCCCCACCCGGACGCCGTGCAGGTCCCGGTGCACGACGCCGACGTGGCGGACGTCGCCGTGCTCGCGCTGACCGGTGACGACCTGGTCGGGGCCGCACCCGTGCTCACCGGCCCCGAGGTGCTCACGCTCCGCGAGCAGGTCGCCACGATCGGCGCCGTCGTCGGCCGCGACGTCCGCGTCGTCGAGCAGACCGAGGCGGAGTCGGCCGCCCTGCTGGGCCGCCACGTGCCGGAGGTGTGGGTGCGGCAGATCATCGGGGACTGGCGCGCGTCCGTCGGCGCGACGCCCGCGGTGTCGCACGAGTACGAGCGGCTCACCGGGCGCCCCGCGCGGACGTTCCGCACGTGGGTCGAGGACCACGTCGAGCTGTTCCGGTGAGGACCCGCGTGCGGCGTGACGCTCGATACCCGACCCGGGGCGGTTGCGGGCGGTCATCCACACCATGACACTGGTCAGACCCAGTTCCGACATGCAGGAGGAGCCGTCATGACGCGCATCACCAGGACGCTCGGGGCCACGCTCACCACCGCGGGGCTGCTCGCCGCGGGCAGCATCGCGGGCGCGATCCCGGCGCAGGCCGCGACCGTCACCAGCTACGTCATCGCCTCGACCACGTCCAGCGGGTGCAACTCCGCCCTGCAGGGCGACATCCACGACCTGAAGTCGCAGGGGATCTACAAGACGCACACCCCGTGCACCAACACCGGCGCCGCGTCGTACCCGTGGCGCGCGCAGGTCTGGTACTACGCCAGCTGAGTGCCGCTGCCGGCCGGGTCTCCCCGGCCGGCCGGCACCTCAGGCCGCGACCTCCTGGTACCGGTCGACGAGGTCGACGAACTCGGCGCGCAGACCGTACGGGTCCTCCCCGAGCGCGGCTGCGGCGCGCGACCGCGCGCGTCGCGGGTCCGCGTCGGCGGCGTGCTCGGAGCGCGTGACCGCGAGCCCGAACTCGGCCACGGCCGAGGCGAACCGGAAGTCGGACGACGGGCTGTCCGTCCACGCGTCCGCGCCGACCGGGACGACGACCTCGGTGCTCTCGGCGCCGCCCGGCTGCTTGTAGCGCACGTGCACCGTGAAGAAGTCGGTCGACGTGCCCGTGCGCACGTCCTGGTAGGTGAGGTCGGTGGCGGCGTCCCCCTCGCCGGGTGGGACGAGCTCGTAGAACGCCGTCACCGAGTGACCGGCCCCGACGTCGCCCGCGTCCTTGGTGTCGTCCGCGAACTCCTCGTCCTCCAGGCGGCGGTTGTCGTAGCCGAGCAGCCGGTACCGGCCGACCGTGGCGGGGTTCAGCTCGACCTGCACCTTGAGGTCCTGCGCGACCACGAACATCGTCGCGTCGAACTCGTCGACCAGCACCTTGCGGGCCTCCTCGAGCGTGTCGATGTAGGCATAGTTGCCGTTGCCGTGGTCGGCGATCGCCTCCATCGTGCTGTCCTTGAGGTTGCCCATCCCGAACCCGAGCACCGAGACGTAGACGCCCGTGCTCGCGTGCTCCTCGATGAGCTCGGTCAGCTCCGCGGGCGTCGACGGGCCCACGTTGAAGTCGCCGTCGGTCGCCAGCACGACGCGGTTGTTTCCGCCCTCGACGAAGTGCTCGGTCGCGAGCTCGTACGCCGTCCGCAGCCCCTGGGCGCCGCCCGTCGACCCGCCCGCCCGCAGGCTGCGCAGGGTCCGGACGAGCTCGTCGTGCCGGTCGCCCCGCACCCCGGACGCGAGCACCTCGTCGCTGCCCGCGTAGGTGACGATCGAGACGGTGTCGTCCTCGTCGAGCTGCTCCACCAGGAGCGCGAACGACTCGGCGAGCAGCGGCAGCTTGTTCGGCTGCCCCATGGAGCCCGACACGTCGAGCAGGAAGACCACGTTGTTGCCGCGCGTCGTCGGCCGCGCCTGCGTGGCCTGCACGCCGATCATCGCGAGCTGGTGGCCGGGCGCCCACGGGGCGTCGGCGACCTGCGTGGTCACCGTGAACGGGTCGTCCGCGTCGGGGGCGGGCGCCGGGTAGTCGTAGTCGAAGTAGTTGACGAGCTCCTCGATCCGCACACCCTCCGGGGCCACGCCCTGCCGCAGCTGACGGCGCATGTTGCTGTAGGAGGCGGTGTCGACGTCCGAGGCGAACGTCGACAGCGGGCTGGTCGTGACGTCCTGGAACGGCTGCTCCGGCGAGTCGTCGTACTCCTCGCGCGACGTGTCGGGCGGGCCGACCCACGCCTCGGGGAGCTGCTGGTCGTAGCCGATCTCCCGGCCGGACGTGCTGCCACCCGTGCCGTCGCTGCACGCCGCGAGCGTGGCGGCGAGCGTCACGGCTGCTGCCACGGCGACGACGCGGGTCCGGTAGCGGCTGCGGGGTCGACGTCCGGAGCCGCACTCCTCGCTCTGATGGAGCCGTGCTGACAACCGACCACGCATGTGTCCCCCTGTGCTCGTCGAGGACTGAAGCCTCGCGGGTCACAGACGTCGTCAACCAGCACGGGGCGGTCACACGACCGTCCCGGTCGGGTAACGGGCGGAGTGTGCGCGTCCGGGAGTCACCAGCTCGCTGAGCAGGCCGAACGGGTGAGCGCGCCGCGCGCTCCGAACACGCGTCGCCACCCGCCCGGACGACGCGACGACGGCTCCACGAGACGCGGACGTCGTGACCGGAACGTCACCGACCACGAACCTCGACCTCGTGCGCTACAGGATCTCGGTCCACCGGATCTGCTCGTCCACGGGCCACGACCGGTCGACCTCCGGCAGCCGCTCGAGGTCGACGTGCCACGTCCCGTCGGGCAGGACGACCCAGGCACCGGTGTTGAGCATCTCGTGCCACCGGGCCACCCGCTCCGGCAGCGAGGAGTGCGCCACCACCTCGGTCCCCGACTGCGGGTCGTACCGGAACGTGTCGGTCGACCCGTCCGGCCGGGCCGCCAGCACCAGGGGCAGCAGCCAGAAGTCCAGCACGACCCACTCGCGCCGCCAGACGAACGCCTTGTCGCTCGGATCGACGTCCGGATCACGCAGCAGGTCGTCGTCGCCGCAGATGGCGTCAAGCCTGTTCACGCACGTCTCGAGCGTGGTGTCCAGGTCGTAGAAGACACCGCCGGGGACCAGACCCGGATACTCGCGGTCGGGGCCGCGCTGCGACCCGAGCCGCGCCCCGTCGTGCCAGGCCCACACCGCGGCGATCTCCTCGGTGAGCGTGAACCCGTGACGTGCCGCGACCCGGGCGATCGTGTCGGCGTCCGCCCCCGGACGCAGCCGCGGCACCACTCCGGCGCCGAGACCCGCGATCCGCTCGACCCACCCGTGCAGGGCCGTGACGACCTCCGTCAGCTCCGTCACGGCACCGGGACCACGGTGTTGTTGCACCACGCCGACGTGGGGAGCTGTTGCTCGCGAGGCGGGCCCCGACGCTCCGGGAGCGGGACGACCGACGCGCCCCCTGCCGGGACCTCGCACCCGGCGAGGTCGATCACGCCGAACCGCTTCACGAGCCACCCCTGACCGTCTGCGCGCCGCCGGCGGCGTCGCCGTCTCGTCGGGATCAGATCATCAGGACCGTGGCCGTCGCAGCCACCGAACAGGTGACGGGCACCGCTCGTGGCCGCTGGACGCTGCCGGCTCTGGCCAGCCTGTACCGTCGGTCCCGTCAGCCGCAGCGGCCCCGGCGCCACCTGCGGACGACAAGGGTGTTGTCCCGTGGGTTCCACGAACGAGACCCCTCATCACCCGGGCCTCTAGCTCAACTGGCAGAGCAGCGGACTTTTAATCCGCGGGTTGTGGGTTCGATCCCCACGGGGCCCACCCATCGGCAATGACGGCACTGCCGCCCGGCAACGGCCTCAGAGGTCGTCCCCCGCCAACGGCACCCGCACCCGCAGGGCCTTCTCCTGCGTCTGCCGCGCCGCGGCCGTGAGCGGCTGCACCGGCAGCCCGACCCGCACCCGCGCCGCGTCGTCGGGCCGCGCGGGGTCGTAGAGCGCCTGCGCGGGCACGGCGAACGCCTGGCGGGGCACGACGGTCCGCACCGTGTGCCGCACGCCCTGGGCGTCGTCGAAGTGCAGGGTGCCGAGCACACGGCCCTGCTCGTCGGTGTCGTAGTCGGTGACGCGCGCCCACGCGGCGCGTCGTCCCGCGAGCCGCGCGAGGGTCCCCACGCGACGCACGTGCCTCACCAGAGCGACGACCGTCGCGACGGCCGCGAGCGCGAGCAGCACCCCGGTGATGACCATCGGCACGCGCACGGCCCCGGCGGTGACCAGCCCCTCGTCGACGGCGCCTCGCCACCCGACCAACAGCGCCGACGTCGCGACGACCGCGGCGACCGCGGGCGCGACCCACCGCACGACGCCGACGCCGAGCAGGGCTCCGAGCACGATCGCCATGCCGCCGAGCGAGGGCGCCGCCCCGGCGAAGTCGTTCGTCGCGCACGACCCGCCGCCGCAGTCCCACCGCACGAGGCTCGCCTCGTGCGCGCCGAGCCGCAGCATCCACCAGCCGAGCGCGAGCAGCGCGAGCGCCGCGAGAGCCAGGACGGCGCGGCGCTCGGGGCGGGGCGCGAGGGCCCGCGCGAGCGCGGCGTCCTCGGCGTCGAGGCCGGTGGGCTGCTGGCGGGGGTGCCCGGCGGACCGGGCGGGCGTGCTGGTCACGCCACCATCCTGCCAACCGCGCGCGACGTCGGGCGCACGCGGGCGCACCCGGTCCCCCGCGCGCCGAGCGGGTGGCGCCCGCTCCGACGCACGTCGTTCGGTCCCGTCCGGCGCACCTTCATCACCGGACGTACGCTCGCTCCCGGCCGCCCCGACCCTCGGGCCCGAC
>NZ_LNTD01000101.1 GCF_001462455.1 Cellulomonas sp. B6 | reverse complement strand
TGGACCAGGCCGTGGACGTCGGTGTTGGCACCCGTCAGCGTGCGCCCCGCACCGACTCCCTGCGGCAGCACGGTGTTGACCGACCCGACCACCTCGGCCAGGGGCTCGACGTGGTCGAGCAGCGGCAGCACGGTCTGCTTGAGCGGCATGGTCAGGCTCAGCCCGGCCCACGTGGCGTCGAGGTCGCGCAGGACACCCTCGAGCGCGTCCTGGGTGACGTCGACCGCGTCGTACCGCCAGCAGTCCAGGCCGAGCGCGGCGTACGCCGCGCCGTGCAGTACGGGCGACAGCGAGTGCGCGACGGGGTGCCCGAGCACGGCGGCGCGCCGTGCCACGGACGTCACCCGTCCTGCCCGTCGTCCTGCTGCTCGTCCTGCTGCTGGGCGGCCTTCTCCGCCTGCCACTGCCGGTAGAGCGCCCGGTTCTGCTCGTGCTCGTCGTTCGTCGTGGCGAAGCGCGTCTCACCCGTGTCGCCGTTGACCAGCATCCAGAACAGCCACGGGCCGTCGGCGGGGTTGAGCACCGCGTCGATCGACGGCAGGCCCGCCCCGGAGATGGGCGTCGGCGGCAGGCCGGTGAACCTGTTGAGGTTGTACGGGCTGTCGGAAGTGTTGAGCATGTCGAGCGTCAGCTGCGTGCCGGAGATGCCGAGACCGTAGGCCAGCGACGCGTCGATCTGCAGGCGCATGTCCCGCGCGAGCCGGTTCTCGATGACCCGGGCCATCTTCGGGCGGTCCTCGTCGAGCCGGCCCTCGCGCTCGATCAGCGACGCCTTGATCAGGACGGTCTCCCACTGGTCCTGCGGCACGCCCTTGGAGGTCAGGACCTCGACCGTCTTCGCGATCATCGGGCGCAGCATGTCGGCCGGGGTCGTGTCGGGCTCGTACTGGTAGGTCGACGGGAAGAGCCAGCCCTCGACGTTGCCGTTGGCCTCGGCGGGGAGCCCGATCGCGGCGGGGTCGGCGGCGACCGCCTTGAGCTCGTCGACCGACACGAGCGTGACCTGGCTGATCTTGTCGTAGACCTGCTCGGCGGTGAAGCTCTCCGGGATCGTCACGCGCATCGACACCCGGCTCTTGGGGTCGAGGAGCGCCCGGACGGCGTCCTCGGCCTTCATCTCGAGCAGCAGCTGGTAGGTGCCGGGCTGGATCGACGACGCGTCGGCGTTCGCGTTGTAGGCGGCCGTGAACGCCTCGACGGTGGCCACGATGCCCGCGTCGGCGAGGGTCTTGCCCATCGCCGCACCCGAGTCACCGGGGTTGACCGTGACCGTCGGCGCCCCGGGGCGCCCGGGACCGGGGTAGTCGCTCACCGCGCGCTCACCGCCGGTGCCGCCGCCGAACAGGGAGTCGCCCAGGAGGGAGTACACGACGTACCCCGCCCCGACCAGCAGCACGAGGGCGACCGCCATCACACCGACCGACCGACGCCGACGCTGCTTGCGCAGCCGCTCCTCACGCTTGCGGCCCGACGCGCGCGAGCGTCGGCGCGGCGCGCCGGCGTCGGGGGTCGCGCGCTCGCCGCCGAAGAGCTCGGCTGCACCGTCGTCCGACCTCACGGGGGCCCACCATTCCGTCTGGTTGCTCACCTGCGCGTCACTCCACCGTCCTCGTGCCGTCGTCTGCACCGCCCCCTGGTGCTGCCGCGTCACGGACCGGGTCGACCTCGACCCGTTCCCCGGGACGCCGCCCCGTGGCCCGCTCCGCGTCCAACGCCTGCTGCAGGATCACCACCGCGGCCGCCTGGTCGACGACCTGCCGGTGGCGGCGGCCGGATCGGCCGGCCGCCTGGAGCGCGTGATGGGCGGACACCGTGCTCATCCGCTCGTCGATCAGACGGACCTGGACGGGTCCGACCGCGCGCGCCAATGCGACAGCGTACGCGCGGGCGAGGCCCGCCGACGACCCTTCGGAGCCCGAGAGGTGCCGCGGAAGTCCGACGTACACGACATCCGCACCACGCTCGCGCGCCTCGTGCGCGATCCGCGCGACGTCGGCCGACCGCGGACGCGGCTTGCCCGCGGCGCGCGGGACCGTCTCGACGGGCGTCGCGAGCACGCCGTCGGGGTCGCTCGCGGCGACCCCGACCCGCACGGTGCCGACGTCGACCGCGAGGCGCACCGCGCGCACGACGTCGTCCCGCGCGTCAGCCACGGACCGCCGCGACGACGCCGTCGAGCGCCTCGCCCAGACGCGCGGCGTCCGTGCCGCCGCCCTGGGCGACGTCGTCCTTGCCGCCACCGCCGCCGCCGAGCACGCCCGACGCCGTGCGCACGAGCTGACCGGCGCGGTGACCGGCCTCGCGCGCGGCGGCGTTCGTCGCGACGACCACCGCCGGGCGGCCCTTGACGACACCGCCGACCGCGACGACGACCGGCGAGGACTCCCCCAGCCGCCCGCGCACGTCGAGCGCGAGCGTGCGCAGGTCGTCGCCCGAGGCGAGCTCGCCCGCGTCGTGCGCGACGACGCGCGTCGTCCCGATCTGCTGCGCGCCCGCGGCGAGCGCACCCGCGGCGGCCAGGACCTGCGCCTGCTGCAGCGCCGCCAGCTGCTTCTCGGACTCCTTGAGCCGTGTGAGCAGCGAGGACACGCGGTCGCCCAGCTCGTCGGGACGCGCACCGAGCAGGCCCGACAGCTGGCTGACCAGCGCACGCTCCTTGGCCTGGTACCCGTACGCGGAGTCGCCCACGAGCGCGTCGACGCGTCGCACGCCCGAGCCGATCGACGCCTCGCCGAGCAGCGTGACGAGCCCCAGCTCGCCCGAGCGCCGCACGTGCGTGCCCGCGCACAGCTCGCGCGACCAGTCGCCGCCGATCGACACGACGCGGACCTCGTTGCCGTACTTCTCGCCGAACAGCGCCATCGCCCCCAGGGCGCGGGCCTCGTCGATCGCCATGACGGCCTCGGTGACCTCGAGGTCGTCCTGCAGGCGCTCGTTCACCCGTCCCTCGATCTGCGAGAGGGACGAGGCCGGCACGGCGGCACCGGAGCGGAAGTCGAAGCGCAGCCGGCTCGGCGCGTTCTCCGACCCCGCCTGGGTCGCGTTGTCGCCGAGCTCCTCGCGCAGCGCCTTGTGGACCATGTGCGTCGCGGTGTGCGCACGCGCGATCGCCCGGCGGCGCGTGGTGTCGATGGTCGAGACGCCGGCGTCGCCGATCGTGATCGTGCCGTCGACGAGGCGCCCGTGGTGCACCGACAGGCCCTTGATGGGCGCCTGCACGTCGTCGACCTGCACGATGCCGCCGTTCTCGAGGCTGATCGTGCCCGTGTCGGCGAGCTGGCCGCCCGCCTCGGCGTAGAACGGTGTCACGTCGAGCACGACCTGGACGTCCGCGGGTGCGGTCGCCGAGGGCGCCGGGACGCCGTCGACGAGCAGACCCACGACCGTGGACCGCGCGGTCGTGTCGGTGTAGCCCACGAACCGCACCGGCCCGCCGTGCTCGGAGCTGAGCGTCTGGTGGAGCTGCTGGTACGCGCTGGTGTCCGCGTGACCGGTCTTCTTCGCCAGCGCGTCGGCACGCGCCCGCTCGCGCTGCGCCTGCATGAGCGTGCGGAACGCCTGCTCGTCGACGCCGACGCCGTGCTCGGCCGCCATCTCGAGCGTGAGGTCGATCGGGAAGCCGTAGGTGTCGTGCAGCGCGAACGCCTGGTCACCGGTGAGCACGACGCCGTCGCCCGCGGCGGACGCCTTCGCCTTGGAGACCGCGCCCTCGAAGATCGTCGTGCCGGCGGTCAGGGTCCGCAGGAACGCGTCCTCCTCGCCGTACGCGACCTGCGAGATGCGGTCGAAGTCGCGCACGACCTCGGGGTACGACACGCCCATGAGGTCGCGGCTGACGGGCAGCAGCTCGGGGAGCGTCGCACCCTCCACGCCCAGCAGGCGCATCGAACGGACCGCACGGCGGACCACCCGGCGCAGCACGTAGCCGCGCCCCTCGTTCGAGGGCGTGACGCCGTCGCCGATGAGCATGAGCGCCGAGCGCACGTGGTCGCCCACGATGCGCAGGCGCACGTCGTCCTCGCCCCCCGCGCCGTAGCGCCGACCCGTCAGCTCGGCGGCGCGCTGGATCACCGGGAAGACCTCGTCGGTCTCGTACATGTTGTTCACGCCCTGCAGCAGGTACGCGATGCGCTCGAGACCGGCGCCGGTGTCGATCGCCTTGCGCTCGAGCTCGCCCAGCAGGGGGTAGCTCTTGCCCCGACCCTCGCCGCGGACGAACTGGTCGAAGACCAGGTTCCAGATCTCGACGTACCGGTCGCCGCCCGGGTCGACGGTGCCGCCCACCGCGTCGGGGCCGAACTCGGGGCCGCGGTCGTAGTGCCACTCGGCGCACGGGCCCGCGGGGCCCGGCTGACCGGTGTCCCAGAAGATCTCCTCGCGCGTCAGGCGCACGATGTGCCGCGGGTCGACACCCACGCGGACCAGCGCGTCGGCGGACTCGGTGTCCTGGTCCCAGATCGTCACCCAGAACCGGTCCCCGTCCATCCCGAGGCCGCCCTCGTCGCGCGACCCCGTGAGGAAGCCCCACGCGAGCTCGATCGCGCCTTCCTTGAAGTAGTCGCCGAACGAGAAGTTGCCGAGCATCTGGAAGAACGTGCCGTGCCGGGTGGTGCGCCCGACGTTCTCGATGTCGTTGGTGCGGATGCACTTCTGCGCGTTCGCGACGCGCGGCCACGGCGCGTCCTGCGTCCCGAGGATGTACGGGATGAACGGCACCATCCCGGCGATCGTGAACAGGATCGACGGGTCCGGGGAGATGAGCGGCACGGACGGCACGATGGCGTGGTCCTTGCTCGCGAAGTAGTCGAGCCAGCGCTGGCGGATCTCGGCGGTGCGCATGTCGTCCTCATCGAGTGGGGTCCGTCGCCGGGCGGCGGCGGGACGTTCGGGGGCCGTGGGCG